>CBIHLH010000152.1:0-8749 GCA_966210405.1 uncultured Marinobacter sp. | reverse complement strand
GGTACCCCGTAGGTCGGATTAGGCGAAGCCGTAATCCGACAATGCGTTACACCTTGTCTAGAGGCAGGAGCCTGCCCTGTTCACCTGCCGTCTACTCGGAGCCATAAATGAGCAAATTCTGGAGCCCCCTGGTTAACGACCTGGTTCCCTATGTGCCAGGCGAACAGCCCAAAATGGCCAACCTGGTGAAGCTGAACACCAACGAAAACCCGTTTGGCCCCTCACCAAAAGTCATCGAAGCCATCCAGGCCGAACTGAACGACAGCCTTCGCCTCTACCCGGATCCGGAAGGTGAAGGCCTGCGCCAGACCATCGCGGCCTATCATAAAGTAAAGCCGGAACAGGTCTTTCTCGGTAACGGCTCTGATGAAGTCCTTGCCCATATCTTCTATGGCCTGTTTCAGCACGGCGAACCGATCCTCTTTCCGGACATCACTTACAGCTTCTACCCGGTGTACTGCGGTCTCTATAACATCCAGAGCAGAACGGTTCCGCTGACTGACCGCTTTGAAATCAACCCGGAAGACTACAAACAGCCCAATGGCGGCGTCATTTTCCCGAACCCGAACGCGCCGACAGGGCGTTATCTCGGGTTGCCGCATGTTGAAGGTATCCTGGCCGCCAATCCGGAGCGGGTCGTGGTGGTGGATGAAGCCTACATTGATTTCGGCGGCGAAAGCGCAATCGCCCTGATCGACCAGTACCCGAACCTGTTGGTCTGCCAGACGCTGTCCAAGGCCCGTTCGCTGGCGGGGCTGCGTGTTGGTTTTGCGGTCGGGCATCCGGACCTGATCGAGGCTCTCAATCGCGTCAAGAACAGCTTCAACAGCTATCCGCTGGATCGTCTGGCCCTGGCGGGTGCCAAGGCAGCCTACGAAGACGAGGCCTGGTTCCGGACGTGCTGTGATCGTGTGATCAGCGAGCGGGAGCGGGTAACGGTCGCCCTCGAGGGGCTGGGGTTTGAGGTGTTACCCTCTAAGGCTAACTTTATCTTTGCCCGCCATGGGGAGCAGTCGGGTGAGGCGTTGGCCAAGGGGCTGAGAGAGCAGGGCATTATTGTCCGGCATTTCAACAAGCCGCGGATCAGTGGCTTTTTGCGCATTACGATCAGCACGGCTGGGCAGAATGATGCGTTGATTGAGGGGCTTCGGTCTCTGTAGCCTTCGTGATTTGGGGGTGGAGCGAGGCAGGCATCACTTTCCGGGAACCGCTACGAGCACATCCATGTGCGCTTGGCTCCGGCCATCCATGGCCTCCGACATTCCCGGAAAGTGATGCCTGCCTCGCTCGTCCAACTTCGGAGATATCGTCTTTTGGGGGATCATTGCATGTCAGATCGGAACGAAATCCTGAAGAAAATCAACGAATGGCTCCAGCCGGATAACTTCCAGGACTACTGCCCAAATGGGCTGCAGGTTGAAGGCAAGTCAGAGGTCAGGACGGTTATTTCGGGTGTGACAGCTTCCAGAGCCCTGATCGAAGCGGCCATCGAGTCCAGCGCCGACATGATTCTGGTTCACCACGGTTATTTCTGGAAAGGCGAAGACCAGCGCATTCAGGGCATGAAGCGTGAACGCCTGAAGCAACTCCTGGACAACGACATCAACCTGGTTGCCTACCACCTGCCGCTGGATGATCACTCCGAGTACGGCAACAACCGGCAGTTAGCGGAGGTTCTGAACATCAAAAACCCCCGCCCGTTGGGAGGTCTGGTCTGGGAAGGCGAGCTGGAGGAGCCGATGTCGCCGGAGAAGTTCGGCCTCCACATCGCCAGAGAGCTTCATCGTGAACCGCTGTGGGTTGGCGAGGGGCCGGCCACGATCAAGCGGGTAGGGTGGTGCACCGGCGCCGCACAGGGCTTTATCAACACCGCCCTG
This sequence comes from uncultured Marinobacter sp., assembly GCA_966210405.1. GTDB lineage: Bacteria > Pseudomonadota > Gammaproteobacteria > Pseudomonadales > Oleiphilaceae > Marinobacter. Next base: position 6,872 of record CBIHLH010000152.1, on the reverse strand, counting down.
GACGCCGGCCTGGACGCCTACATCAGCGGTGAAATATCCGAGCCGACGACACACACGGCCAGGGAATGCGGTATCCACTATTACGCAGCCGGCCATCACGCGACAGAGCGTTACGGCGTCCAGGCGTTGGGTAAGGCGCTGGCTGACGAGTTCGGAGTGACTCACAAGTTTATCGACTGCGACAATCCGGTCTGAATATTGCCGCTATCAAGCCTGCTGAGTCTTATCTCCTTTTTTCTTGAGACCAAAGTCCTCAGCCAGCGTCCCGGAGTCCTTGGGGTCGGACTTGGGTGCATAGTCCCGGGGCGGTTCCGCGCCGTCGTCCTCGCGCACCTCCTCAAGCCGCCGCCTCGACGTCTCATGGGCCAGCTCCTCGGTCCACTCCTCGTCATTGCACAGACGATTCGCCCCCCGGGCCATATGCTGATTGACGTCCCGATAGGCATCGTTGAACCGACGCAGCAAATGGGCCGACTCCATGAAATGCTCGTTCACCTGGGCCTGGTAGCGGATGTACTCGCTTCTCAGCTCCTCGATCTGCTGTTCCGCCCGGCGCTGCCGAAGCGTGGCTCCCTGCCCGGAGCGGCTAACAACTACCCCGATGACAATGCCAACAATCAATGCGGCAATCGCTGCCAGAATCAGGTTTGTCATATGATGTGTCGTCCTTTTGCCTTGAAATGAGCCAAGCCCTTTATAAGCTCTGTTGCAGTATAACGCCCGAAGCGCGATCAGCCCATGGTTGAATCCTGCGCCAATCGTCGTATTGCCCTGCCTGCGTGCAACGTGGCGAAAATTCGCCAAATACGCGACAATACGGCGCCCAAAATCAACGACCAACGCCGGGATGCCTTGATGACCGCTTCAATGTCCTCTGAAACCACCGCGAGCCTGACCCCCTGGGAGCGTTACCAACAGGATCTTGAGCGCCCGGACTTCCAGAAAGACCCGGCCCAGGCCGATGCCGTCCAGCGTCTCCAATCACTGTACGACAAACTGGTGAGCGTCGAAAGCGAACGCAAGACCGCTTTGTCGAAATTGCGCCGCAAACTGAAAAAAGGCAAGGAAGAACCGGTCAGGGGCCTGTATTTCTGGGGCGGTGTTGGCCGGGGTAAAACCTACCTGATGGACACGTTTTACGAATCCCTGCCGTTCGAGCGCAAAATGCGAGTGCATTTTCACCGGTTCATGCAGCGCGTGCATCAGGAACTGAAAGGCGAAAAGAACCCCCTTGAGCTGGTGTCGAAAAAATTCGCCGACGAAGCGCGGGTCATCTGCTTCGACGAGTTTTTTGTCTCCGATATCGGTGACGCCATGATCCTTGCCACCCTGATGGCCGGCCTGTTCAGCCGGGGTGTCACCCTGGTGTGCACCTCCAACATCGTGCCTGACGGCCTGTACAAGGACGGTTTGCAACGGGCCCGTTTCTTGCCCGCGATAGCCCTGGTAAAAAAACACACCGACGTGGTGAACGTCGACGGCGGCGTGGACTACCGGCTGCGCACCCTGGAGCAGGCCGAGCTGTTTCACTCGCCGCTGGATGAGGAAGCCGACATCAGCCTCCGGCGAAGTTTTGATGCCCTGGCGGTGGAGGCAGGCAAACACAGCAAAACCATGGAAATCAACGGCCGCAAGATCCCGGCCAAGGCCCACGCGGATGACGTTGTCTGGTTTGATTTCAAGGATGTCTGCGACGGCCCCCGAAGCCAGAACGACTACATTGAGCTGGCCCGCCAGTTTCACGCCATCATCATCAGCAACGTACCGGTGCTGGGTGGCGACAAGCAGGATCAGTCCCGGCGATTCATCAACATGATCGACGAATTTTATGACCGCAACGTGAAGGTCATTATCTCCGCCGCCGCGCCCATCACCGAATTGTATTCCGGCGGCCGCCTGGGCTTTGAATTCGAACGCACCGAATCCCGCCTGCTGGAAATGCAGTCCCGGGAGTACCTGGAAGCGGCGCACAAACCATAAGTGGTGTCGGATTAGCGAAGCGTAATCCGACAAATCCCCTGACAACCAACAGAGAGATCCCAACATGAGCAGCGACAACGTAGTCATCGTAAGCGGGGTTCGCACCCCCATGGGCGGCTTCCAGGGCAGCCTGGCCGACGTCAGCGCCACCGACCTGGGCGCCATCACCATCGCCGAGGCGGTCAAGCGCGCCGGCTTGCAGCCTGCCGACGTTCAGGAAGTCATCATGGGCAACGTCCTGCCCGCCGGCCTCAAACAGGGCCCGGCCCGCCAGGCCATGCGCAAGGCCGGCTTGCCGGACAACACCGGCGCCACCACCATCAACAAACTCTGTGGCTCCGGCATGAAAGCCGCCATGTTTGCCCACGACCTGATCAAGGCCGGCAGCAACGACATCATGGTCGCTGGCGGTATGGAAAGCATGTCCAATGCCCCGTACATCCTTCAGGGCGTCCGTAGCGGCTACCGCATGGGCCCGGGGCAGGCACCCCAGGACCACATGTTCCTGGACGGCCTCGAAGACGCGGAAACCGGCCGCCTGATGGGCGCTTTCGCCCAGGAAATGGCGGACAAGAAAGGCTACACCCGCGAAGAAATGGACGAGTACGCCATCACATCCCTTACTCGCGCCAAGAAAGCCATTGAAGCCGGTCTGCTGAAAGACGAAATCATTCCGGTTACCGTCAAAACCCGCAAAGGTGAGGTGGTCGTTGAAGATGACGAGCAGCCCCACAATGCCAACATCGATAAAATCCCGAGCCTCCGCCCGGCCTTCGCCAAAGACGGCACCGTGACCGCCGCCAACGCGTCCTCCATCTCCGACGGCGCCTCCGCGCTGGTGCTGATGCGAGAATCCGAAGCCGAGAAACGCGGGCTCAAGCCTCTGGCCCGTATCGTTGGCCACAGCACCCAGTCCCAGCATCCCTCCGAGTTCACCTGTGCGCCGGTTGGCGCCATCGAAACCCTGTTCGGCAAAACCGGCTGGACCAAACACGACGTCGACCTGTTCGAAATCAACGAAGCCTTCGCCATGGTCGCCATGATGCCAATTCGCGAACTGGGCCTGGACCCGGAGAAGGTCAACATCCACGGCGGCGCCTGCGCCCAGGGCCACCCCGTCGGCTCCACCGGCTCCCGCCTGCTGGTCACCCTGATGTACGCCCTCCGGCGCTACGGCAAAACCAAAGGCATCGCGGCGCTGTGCATTGGCGGTGGTGAAGCGACGGCCATGGCTATTGAGATGCTCTGAGTTTGGACTTGTTTCGGTGGTGTGGCGGGTGGGAGTGCGGGCGAGTGTAGAAGTTTGGCCCATCCCCTCAGTGCTTCCCCCAGATAAAATCCTCTGCTAAACCAATGGAAAACCACCAAAACCAAAGTGGTTGCCCCCAGAATTGTTGTCTATAGTGATTCAGTGCGACGAAACCCGGCGGTAAACGGGATGTGGGGGCAAAATCATACTTTTGACTGATCAAAGCGCCCGAAGGCGTTAGCTATAGTGCCAACATCACGAGCACTGTGCATGAAGCCTCCAAAATATCGTGAACACCAATAATCAGAGCAGCGACTCAGAACAACAACGGAGTAGCCTTCCAATGACAAGAAAAACACACCAATGGCAGCGTTGGACCAAGTTACCGCTGGCCTTAGCCGTTGCCGCCGGCGTCTCCGGCCAGGCAGCCGCGTATTCTTTCTACGTGGGAGATGTCGAAGCCCAGTTCAACACCACGCTGTCTGCCGGGGTGGGCTGGCGGGTTGAAGACCGTGACAAGCGACTGATCGCCCAGGGTAACCTGGGGCCCGAGTATGCACCGGGCGGCTCGCTGGAAAACATTGGCGCCTCCACCAACAACTACGACGACGGCAACCTGAACTTCGAATCGGGCGATACCTACTCCAAGATTGTTAAAGGTAACAGCGAACTGTTCCTGAGTTATGACGTCAATAGCGACATGCTCACCCGGGTCGGTGGCCTGCTGCGCGGTCGTTACTGGTACGATTTCGAACTGAAAGACGAAAACCGCGCCGTGGATTACGTTGGCCAGCAGCGTGAGCTCAACCCGGAAGCCAAGGATAATGCCTCTGGCGGCGAACTCCTGGATGCCTATGTGTTCTCGGACTGGTACTTCGGTAACGTGCCGGTCAGCCTGCGTTATGGACAGCAGGTAGTGAGCTGGGGTGAAAGCACCTTTATCCAGGGCGGAATCAACACTATTAACCCTATTGACGTTCCGGCCTTCCGGGCGCCCGGTTCCCAATTGAAAGACGCACTGTTGCCGGTGGAGATGTTCTACATGTCCGCAGGTGTCGTGGAAAACGTGACTGTGGAAACGTTTGTGCAGACGGACTGGGAACCCGTGCGCCCGGACGATTGCGGTACCTTCTTCTCCACCAACGACTTTGCCTCCGATGGCTGTGGCCCGGTGTTGCTGGCGGGTCAATTGCCAGACTCTCAGGCCTATGCGCAGGGCTTTATTGCCCCTCGCCTCGGTGACAAGGAAGCGGATTCCAAGGACCAGTTCGGCGTTGCTGTGCGCTGGTATGTGCCTGAACTGAATGACTCCGAGCTTGGCTTCTACTACATCAAGTACAACAGTCGTCTGCCGTACGTCAGCGGTCTGGTGAACAACCCATCCAGTCCGACCGGCACCCAGCAGAACGATCCGTCTCAGCCGTTCTCGGCCTTCCCGAGCTACTTTATCGAGTACCCGGAGAACATCAACCTGTATGGCATCAGCATCAACACCACCACCCCGGGTGGCTGGTCACTGGGCGCCGAGTACAGCTTCCGTGACAACATGCCACTGCAGTGGAACGCATTTGAACTGATCTATGGTGGTCTTCAGCAACGCGGGCCCAATGGCGAAATCCTGAGTGACCTTGAACGCCGGCGGCTGGAAGAGAGTGGCGGTGCCAATCTGGCCGGCAAGGCGGTGGCAGGTTATGACCGTTACAACGTGTCCCAGGCCCAGTTCACCCTGATCAAGTTCTTCGACCAGGTGATGGGCGCCAGCCGAATGACGCTGGTCACCGAATTTGGTGCCACCTACGTGCACGACCTGCCGGGTTACGATGAGGCCCGCTATGGCCGTTCAGGTACCTTCGGCATCGGTACACTGCCGGTGGATGGCGCCAACTTTACCGGAGACTTCTGTAAGGCTGGTGCGAATATCAACACCAACTACTGTAACAACGAAGGCTTCACAACCGACTTCTCCTGGGGTTACCGTACCCGGCTGGTATGGAGCTACCCGAACGCCCTTGCCGGTGTCAATCTGTCGCCACAGTTGGCCTGGAGCCACGATGTGGTGGGTTACAGTCCACAGCCCGGTGGAGCCTTTAACGAAGGCAGCAAGGCTATCGGCCTGTCCGTGGAAGCGGTGTACCAGAACAAGATTACCGGTGAAATCGGCTACACAAACTTTTTCGGCGGCAAGCCGTATAACGAGTTGACTGACCGGGATTTCGTGAGTGCCAGCGTGTCCTACTCATTCTGAACCGGCAAGCATTCGTTTAACGAGGTCACCTAAATGAAACTGAACAAGAAACTACTGACCACGGGAATCCTGGCCGCGAGCCTCCTGGCGGGCCAGGCCCATGGTGCGGTTTCCGCAGCGGAAGCGGCCAAACTGGGAGACTCCCTGACGCCGATGGGTGCAGAGAAAGCCGGTAATGGTGATGAGATTCCGCCCTGGACCGGTGGCCTGACCACGCCGCCAGCGGGATACAAAGGGGATGGTATCTATGTGAATCCGTTCCCGAATGAAACGCCCAAATTCACGATTGATCAGAGCAACGTCGAGCAGTATGCGGACAAGTTGTCCCCTGGCCAGGTGGCGCTGATCAAGCGTTATGACGACTATTTTCTGCCGGTGTATGAAACCCATCGCACCGCTGCTTACCCCCAGCATGTGATGGAACAGACCGTCGAGAATGCCACCACCGTTGAGTTGATCAAGGATGGCAACGGCCTGGGCAATTACCAGTCGGCAACGCCCTTCCCGATTCCCCAGAATGGTCTCGAGGTTATCTGGAATCACATCACCCGCTATCGAGGCGGTTCCGTCCAGCGGAATGTTGGTCAGGTAACGCCGACCGTGGACGGTGATTTTTCCGTGGTGGAGTTTCAGGATGAATTGACCTGGCGAACTTACCTTGAAGATTACGAGCCGGGCGAAGACCCCAACGTGCTGTTCTACTTCAAGCAGGCCATCACCGCACCAGCACGTCTGGCCGGCAACGTGTTGCTGGTTCATGAAACCATCGACCAGGTGGCCGAGCCGCGTCGGGCGTGGGTTTACAACGCCGGTCAGCGTCGTGTCCGCCGTGCCCCCCAGGTGGCCTATGACGGCCCGGGTACCGCAGCGGATGGTATGCGTACCTCCGACAACTTCGATATGTTCAACGGCGCCCCGGACCGCTACAACTGGGAACTGGTGGGCAAGAAGGAAATGTACATCCCGTACAACTCCTACAAGCTGGTCGATCCGGACCTGACCTACGAGCAGATTATCAAGGCCGGCCATATCAACCAGGACCTGACCCGTTACGAACTGCACCGGGTATGGCACATTCGGGCGACCCTCAAGGAAGGTGAGCGACACATCTATGCCCAGCGTGACTTCTACATTGATGAAGACACATGGCAGGCTTCGGTGATCGATCACTATGACGGTCGTGGCGAGCTCTGGCGCGTGGCAGAAGCTCACGCCATGCAGTTTTACGATCACGCGGTGCCCTGGTACGCCATTGAGGTGCTGTACGATCTGTTATCTGGTCGGTATCTGGTTCTTGGCCTGACCAATGAAGAAGAGAACCCATACACCTTCGGTGTCGAGCGCCAGTCGCGGGATTATACACCGGCGGCCTTGCGTCGCGCCGGCACCCGCTAACAG
>CBIHLH010000151.1:0-8782 GCA_966210405.1 uncultured Marinobacter sp. | reverse complement strand
GGCTCCGAGGGGGAGGGGGATGCTTTTCTTCTGGGAAAAAGAACTCGCTGCGCTCAGACACCTTTATTCCCGCCAGAAAAGCATCCCCCTCCCCCTCTCATCCTTGCCCGCTACATCACTCGATAGTAGCGCTTGTCGTCCAATAACAAATCGATGGTCGTCTTATCGTCTTCCGAACCAACGCGCAGGTAGACCGTCACCTGAAACCGCAACTGCAGCGGATCCGGTCCCTGGGGCAGGTTGACGACATCCACCCGCTTCACTCTTGGCTCAAACTTCTCGATGCACTGCCGGATCGCGCCGCGGATCTGAACGCTCAGATCGTGAGTGCCGAGCGTGGCGTCGTTGAAATCCAGTAACCCCAGGTCCGGCACGCTGGCACTGTTGCCCGGGTGGGCATTCAGCAGCCGGACCAGATGGCGCTTGATGGATTCAACAACGTGGGAAGCTTCCCCCATGCTCTGGCCAGCCGGCGCGGCGGCCTGTTCCAGTCGTTCGAACAGGCTGCCGGTGCCGGCCTGCGATCCGTCGCTGGCCGGGTGATTGAACACGGATTAATCCTTGTCCAGTCGGCCAACCAGTGACAGCTCGAAGTTGGCGCCCATGTACTTGAAGTGAGGGCGCACGGCCAGGGACACCTGGTACCAGCCCGGATCACCTTCCACATCAGACACGGTGACCTGCGCCGCGCGCAGGGGGCGACGGCTGCGAACCTCGGCCGGCGGGTTTTCCTGGTCGGCCACGTACTGGCGGATCCAGGTGTTCAGTTCCCGCTCCAGATCCTGGCGTTCTTTCCAGGAGCCGATCTGTTCCCGCTGCAGCACTTTGATGTAGTGGGCCAGGCGGTTCACGATCATCATGTAAGGCAGTTGCGTGCCCAACTTGTAGTTGGTTTCCGCTTCCTTGCCTTCCTTGGTGTTCGGGAACTGCTTGGGCTTTTGCACCGAGTTGGCGGAGAAGAAGGCCGCGTTGTCGCTGCCTTTGCGCATGGTCAGGGCGATGAAGCCTTCGTCGGCCATCTCGTATTCACGACGGTCGGTGATCAGCACCTCGGTCGGAATCTTGGCTTCCAATTGGCCGAAGGATTCAAAGGTGTGCACCGGCAGGTCTTCCACGGCACCACCACTCTGCGGGCCGATGATGTTCGGGCACCAGCGGTACTTGGCGAAGCTTTCGGTCAGCCGCGTGGCCAGCAGGTAGGCGGTGTTGCCCCACAGGTAGTGCTCATGGTCGCCGGAAACTTCTTCCTTGTAGTTGAAGCTTCGAACCGGGTTTTCCGTGGGATCGTAAGGCACCCGCAGCAGGAACCGGGGCGATGCCAGCCCCAGGTAGCGGGCGTCTTCGGATTCCCGCAGGGAGCGCCACTTGGCGTATTTCGGGCCTTCGAAGACGGCTTTCAGTTCCTTGATGGCGGGCAGTTCCTGGTAGCTGTCGACACCGAAGAACGACGGCGCAACGGAGGACAGGAACGGGGCGTGGGCCATGGCGCCCACGGAGGACACATACTGGAGCAGCTTCATGTCCGGGGTCGACGGCGTAAACGCATAGTTGCCGACCACGGCACCCACGGGCTCACCGCCAAACTGGCCGTACTCGGTGGAATAGATGTGTTTGTAAAAGCCCGTCTGGGTGACATCGGGGGCAAACTCGAAATCTTCCAGCAACTCGGTTTTGGTGGCGTGGAGGATATCCACCTTGATGTTTTCGCGGAAGTCGGTGCGATCGACCATCAGCTTCAGGCCACGCCAGGAGGATTCCAGTTCCTGCAGCTTGGGCGCGTGCAGGATTTCATCCATCTGTGAACTGATCTTGCGATCCAGCTCCACCACCATCTGGTCCACCAGCGCCTTGTTGACCGGCTGGCCTTTTTCATCGCTTTTCAGCAGGTTGGCAATAAATGTCGCCACCCCTTTGCGAGCCACATCGTAGCCCTCATCGGCCGGGGCCATACGGCTGTTGGCCATGACCTGGTCCAGCAAAGAGCCTTCTGCGACGGATTCGGAGGCAGCAGATTGCTGCGCAGCAGTATCAGACATACCACATCCCTTCAGTACGTTTTGAAAATAGAATTGGGAAACCGGGCGTATTCGCCGGCTACCGTTACTCGCCGTCGGTGGCCAGTTCCAGTTCGGCCAACAGCTTGTCCCTTGCCTCGTCGTTGTCCAGCAGTTCCTGCAGCTTGGACCGGAACGAAGGCACGTTGCCCAGCGGACCCTTGAGGGCAACGAGCGCCTCCCTCAGTTCGATCAGCTTTTTCAGTTCAGGTACCTGACGGGCGATGCTGTCCGGAGAGAAGTCGTCCAGGGTCTGGAATTCGAGATTCACCGGCAAGTCGTCGGCGTTATCTTCCAACTGATTGGAGACAGAGGTGGAGAGGGTGAGACCGGCTTCTTTCATGACAGAACGGAAGTTGTTCTTGTCGACGGAAATGGCCTTACGCTCTTCGATGGGGGTTTCTTCGGCGTGCCCCTTGAAATCGCCAACCACAAACATTTTCAGTGGCAGTTCGGTTTCAGCCTGCTGGTCGCCAGTGGCGGGGACATACTTGATATTGATGCGCTCTTTCGGCGCGACGGAACCGTCTTTTGAAGACATGCGTTGCTCCCTGTGCAAATCATTTGCAGTTGTTCAATCCCTGGTGCACACCGTCCTGGTGCGCAACGGTGAAAACTGTACACAGGTCACTCGGGTTTCTCAAGCAAAAACTGGCCAGCAATTCGCAATAATGTGCACCCAGGCAAAGTTTTGCCAGAGGCGCCCGATACAAAACGGGCGGCCGTGGTCAATATCCCATTTGTCGGAGCAAAGGCACGGCCGGCCAATGACGGCGGGGCACACTGTGACTATACTCGGCCACACCCTCACCGGAGGCGCGACCACACCACAAGGAGATCCATATGAGCGACCTGAAGACCCAATTCGATGACGCGGTTAACTACATTCAGACCGCCGAGGGCGACTTCAAACCGTCCAATGAGATGAAACTGGCGTTCTACGCCCTGTACAAGCAGGCCACGGAAGGGGATGTCTCCGGCAAGCGCCCGGGCATGATGGACTTTGTCGGCCGCGCCAAGTACGACGCCTGGGAAGCCCTCAAAGGCATGTCCAGTGACGAGGCCATGCAGCAGTACGTCGACAAGCTTAACTCGCTCAAGTAACGACCATGAACTGACTGGTCCGGCGTCTCGCTCCGGACCGGACAAGTCGCCGGTGCAAAAATTTCGCGTCGTTCAAGCGATTGTCATAAGATGCGCCCAATATAACAACAACAAGTCAACGGGAAGCCTTATCCATGGACATTACCGAAGCGCTGGAGCAGTCCCAGCCAGGCCTTGTCGGCCGCGTGACCGACGCCATTCGCAAGCGTGAACTGAACCACCGGGCCGAGCAGACATACCTGCACTGGATCAGCCGGTTCGTGCTGTTTCACAACCTGAAATCCCCGGAAGCGCTCGCCAACGAAGACCGGCAACAGTTTCTGGCCTATCTGGGCAATCGAATCCAGGTATCCAGGGCACGCCTGAACCAGGCCAGCCAGGCTCTCACTTTTTTCTACGATGAGGTGCTGGGCGTTGCAGCCCTGACGGATGCGGGCTCGGCCGCAGCCTGAGACCCGTCGTTTTAACGGCCCGTCATGTTGACATTGAGGGCATCGTAGGTACGGTTCTCGGGCAGGCGAATCACGTAGTTATTACTGTGCGTCTGCCCGGGAATGGACTTGGGGTTGCTGAAGCGGATATCGACGGGAATTTCCGAGCGGCCGAGGTCGGTACGCGGATCATTCGGCTGTAGGGCCAGGGGGTCCAGGTAAAAATCGTCATCGCCCCGGGGCTGGACGGGCACACCCGCGGCCGGTGCCGCCAGGCCACCCTCAATGACGGTATTGGCGAGCACCTCTTCTTCAATCGAGCGCAGGGGAATGGTGTGAAGGGTCGACCGTTCCTCGTAGTCGAATGCCTGTTCGGCAGGTTCGCCCGAGGCGTTACCCTGGGCAATGGTCATCGGCGACGCCAGTGCCGCCAATAGGCAGGCGGCGCCCATGGCTGTGCGCCGAGTCACACTCCCTGTGTTTGACGTTTCCGACTTGCTTTCCATCACCAGGCCCCAGGCTATCAACCAATCCGTGCCAACAAACAACATGACAATTTTTGATCAGTCTATCGTCAATGTTGACGGATTACCTGCCCGGACGACGATTCTGTGACGCTTTTCACTTGTCTGCCGGCGCCGAGCCGTAATGAATGGCCGTCACCACGACCGATGTCCAGCCCTCCGGCGTCCGGACACTGACGTCGTCGTCCAGGCGTTTGCCAATCAGGGCCCGCGCCATGGGTGAATTGATACTCAGGTAGCCCTTGTTCAGGTCAAACTCGTCGGCCCCTACCAGCCGGTAGGTCTGTTCTTCACCCTCCTCGTTTTCCACCGTCACCCAGGCACCAAAGAACACCTTTTCACGGTCATCCGGCAGCCGGTCCACTACCGTCAGTTCTTCCAGCCGCTTGCTCAGGAACCGGATCCGCCGGTCGATTTCACGCAACTGCTTCTTGCCATAGATGTACTCGGCATTCTCCGAACGATCCCCCTGGGCCGCGGCCTCCCGTACGGCCTGGGTCACTTCCGGCCGTTTCTGCTTCCAGAGGAACTGAAGTTCTTCCCGCAGGACCTGTTCGCCCTCGGGGGTAATATATCGGGGGCGATGCCCGCCCTGACCTGCCGTATTGCTCATGCCGTGGGAAAATCCTTTGTCAGCGTTGGGAGTGCCAATACAGGACATAAAAAAACCCCGTAAAAACGGGGTTAAGGCTAGCGCTGTGCTGGAGGGAGAAGCAAGCAGTCTTAACTACCTGCTTCCACTTCTACAGAATTCATTATCCACATGGGGCATTACCACGGCGTGTCCACGCAATTACCTTTTGGTCAGGGAAGGACGCGCGACGGGTGGGCACCAGCCTGGGTGACGAAGCGCGGAATTAGGTTGCACACTCTAGGCGCCGGGCTTAGCGTTCACCCTCATTGAGACACAACTTTTCCCGCGACAGAGGTCACGATATGAACCGGAAACAGCTGGTGAACATGGCACTGGAAGGCGTCGATACCCTGGGTTATCGACTGGAACAATACGGCATTACCGGCAAGCTGAACCGTCACAACATTGCGGCGTTTCTGATGGCCGAACAGAAGCACCTTGAAGGAGAGTGGGACAGCATCCAGGTTCGGGTGAACCGCCGCCGCTCCCAGGTTGAGGGCCTAGCCCAGCATGTTGAATCCCGCGCCGACGCCTTGCTCAGCAGGTTCAGCCGGCTTCGCGCCAGCCACTGAGGCGAGACCGTCTATTTGACGTCGCTACTCTCAGTCGAGTCCAGAGAGGCGCGGCCAGTCGGGTCCACCGGGGCACGGGTGTCACTTCCGACAGGCTCACCGGAGGCATCTGTCTGGGCCGTCCGGATACGTTTGCGCGCCGGGTTGTAGGCCGGCATGCACACGGCAACGGTGAGCCCCGGCGGTTGCTTGCCCGGGTAGGTATCACTCAACTCAATCCGGCCCTGGTGAATCTCCGTCACTGCGCTCACCAGGCTCAGCCCCAGGCCATTACCAGGCAGGGACCGGCTCTTGCCGACTCGATAGAAACGCTGGAAGACCTGGTCTTTTTCCTCGTCCGGGATACCGATGCCGCTATCCCGCACTTCGAAAATGGCCTCAATGCCCTCCTTCCGGACGGCGACCCCGATGACGCCGCGCTCCGGCGTGTACTTGATGGCGTTATCGATCAGGTTGCTGACCATCTGGAACAGCAGGTCCCGATCCCCTTCTATCATGACTTCACTGGCCAGGGACTGCTCAAACATCTGCTCCTTGTCTTCCGACAGCGCTTCGTAAAGCTCACAAGCGTCCGTGACCAGTTGATCCAGGGAGACCGGCTTCATATCCGCTGTATTGCCCCGGGTTTCCAGCCGGGCGATGCGCAACAGGGCATTGAATGTGGCCAGGAGCTGGTCTGCCTCCGCGACAGCGCGTCCGGCCTGCTCCCGGGCTTCGTCGTTGTCCACCGACATCAGCGTGTTCTCAAGCTGATTCCGCAGCCGGGTCAGGGGTGTACGAAGGTCGTGGGCAATGCTGTCGGAGACATGGCGTATACCTTCCATCAGGTACACGATCCGGTCCAGCATCTGATTGAGATTTTCCGCCAATTGGTCAAAATCGTCGTCGGTTCCCCGGGTGGGAATCCGCAGTGACAAATGACCGTTCATAATGCGTCGGGAGGTATGGTTGATGACTTCGATGCGCCGCGTAGTGCTGCGGCTCATCAGAAAGCCACCCAACAGGGCAAGCGCAAGGGTGATCCCCATGCCCCAGTTGATGGCGGTCTCAATCACCCGCTTCAGATTGGTGAGCTCGTCGACATCCCGGCCCACCAGCAACCGGAGGCCACCCTGAACCTCGAAAATCCGCGCTCTCGCCAGGCGCTCGTCGCCTGTCCAGCCCACGGATTTGTCCAGGGTGAAGTTGATCCAGCCACTCTCGGAGCGACTGCCCTCCGGCCAGGTTTCAATATTCCCGGCCAGTTTGACGAAGTCTTCGGTGGTCAGCAGGTAAATGGATTTGGCGTTGGGATCCCGGGCCACCCGCTCGCGGATAATGGTGATCAGCCCGTTTACGCCACGGCTGCGGTACTGCTCCGCCAGGCCCGCGATTTCCGCTTCAATGGTTTCATCGGTCTGGGCGGTCATGAAGCCCGCCGTGCGCCAGTAGATAAAGGCCAGTAACAGAAAGACCGAAGTGGCGAAGACCACCATGTACAGCAAAGCGAGCTGGAACGATGACGTCCGGAGCTGGCTAAGCAGTTTCACGTAACATGTATCCCGCACCCCGTATGGTCTGCAGCAGTGGGGTTTCGAATTCCTTGTCGATCTTCGCCCGCAACCGGCTGATGTGCACATCAATCACGTTGGTTTGCGGGTCGAAATGGTAGTCCCAGACCTTTTCCAGCAGCATCGTCCGGGTGACCACCTGGCCAGCGTTGCGCATCAGGTACTCCAGCAACCGGAACTCACGGGGCTGCACGTCGATATTCTGGCCCGCACGCTTGACGGTCCGGGCCAGCAGATCCATTTCCAGATCCGCCACCCGCAGTACGGTCTCGGTTTCCGCGGACTGCCGGTTCCGCCGCACCAGGGACTCGATTCGAGCCAACAACTCCGTGAAAGAAAACGGCTTGGTCAGGTAGTCATCGCCACCGCCACGGAGGCCTTCCACCCGGTCGTCCACATCGCCCAGTGCGCTCAGGATCAGCACCGGCACCTGATTACCCGTGGCCCGAACGGTCTTGATGATGGACAAACCGTCCATACCCGGCAGCATACGATCCACAATCATGATGTCGTAATCTTCACTGGCTGCCATCATCATGCCTTCCTTACCATCGGCAGCATGATCCACCACGAAATCGGATTCCTTCAGCCCCTTGACGAGGTAGTTTGCTACATCCTGATCGTCTTCGATTACCAGCGCTTTCACCGGAGCTCCTCCCGATTACAGATTACATTAACCACAAGGGTACGAAGAACTCGGGGCACCGGCCAGTTACCATCTTGTAAGAGGGTGTCGCCTATGGCGACGGTCAATTCCGGGCCGGCCACCATGCATCACTCGTTGCCGTAGTGCCGGCAGGCCAGTACCTGGCGCTTACCCAGCCGTCATCTCCCTTTCGGTCAATGGTCGCAAAAACATTCGAAAAGTTAATTTTCCCGGCACCCGATTCGTGCCGGCACCTTGTTGCTACTCCTTCGGGCCACGGCCAAGGGAACCAAGCAACGCACCATTCAGATGCTCCAGCTCCAGCAACAAACCGCTGTGGTCCACATCACTGTGGCCATTGGCCACCAGCGACAGGTATTCATTATGAGTCTGCTGGGCCAGCGGTAACGTTAACCCCTCCGCCCGGGCCTCATCCAGAATCATCCGCATATCCTTGAGCTGGATCCGCGCCGGCGCCCCGGGTGCAAAATCCCGGTCAATCATCCGCTGCCCATGCAACTCCAGAATCCGGCTACCGGCAAACCCGCCCAGCAGGGCCTCCCGCACCGCCGCCGGATCCGCCCCGCCCTTCGCAGCGAGCAACAACGCCTCAGACACCGCGCCGATGGTGATCCCGACAATCGCCTGATTAGCCAGCTTCGCCAACTGGCCGGAACCCACCGGACCAATCCTCGTGCACTTGCCCAATGCCTCGAACACCGGCCGGGCCCGATCAACATCCGCCTCCGAACCACCCGCCATGATGCTCAGACGAGCCTCAGCGGCGCCCACCGTGCCACCAGAGACCGGCGCATCCACATAACCCGCCCCCTGCTCCCCTGCCAGGGCCCCGTGGCGCCGCGCCACCGAAGGCTGAACCGAGCTCATATCAATCACCAACGCACCCGGTTTCAGAGCGCCAATCGCACCCTGCGCCACCATCACCTGCTCCACCACATCGCTGTTCTCCAGCATAGTGATCACCACATCGGCGTTAGCAACCGCCTCCGCCGGAGACTTCGCAACCGTTGCCTCAGAGGCAAACGGTTCACATTTGCTGGCTGTCCGGTTCCACAGGGTCATCGGAAAGCCTGCGTTCAGAAGGTTGCGGGCCATGGGAGCACCCATTAAACCGATGCCAAGAAACGCGATGTGGGGAAGCGTGGTCGTCATTTTTAAGGCCCTTACACAGAGGTTCGAGAAGTGATTGGGTGGGCCTTTCCAAAACCGTGCGGAGCCATGGATGGCGGAGCCGAGCGTACAGGGA
>CBIHLH010000150.1:0-8855 GCA_966210405.1 uncultured Marinobacter sp. | reverse complement strand
GTCGCGTGGTACTGGCCGACATCAATGCCTCCATGCTGGAAGTTGGGCGTGGCCGCCTGATCGACCGGGGGTACGCCGGCAATATCGACTATGTCCAGGCGGATGCCGAGCACCTGCCCTTTCCGGACAATCATTTCAATGCCGTCTCCATCGCCTTCGGCCTGCGCAATGTCACCGACAAGGACCAGGCCCTGCGGGACATGGCCCGGGTACTCAGGCCCGGTGGCAAGCTTATGGTGCTGGAATTTTCCAAACCCACCAACCCGCTGCTGAGCAAAGCCTACGACACCTATTCTTTCTCGGCCCTGCCATTGATGGGACAACTGTTCGCGGGCGACAGCGAGAGCTACAAATATCTGGCGGAATCCATCCGCATGCACCCGGACCAGGACACCCTCAAGGGCATGATGGAAAACGCCGGTCTGGTGAACTGCAAGTACTACAACATGACCGGTGGCATCGTCGCGCTGCATGTGGGAATCAAGCCCTGATGTTTCCCGGCCCGACTCTGCTCTCTGCTGTCTCCGCAATCCTGGAAAGTGCCCTGAACCGGGCACTGGCGCTGGATCCGGCGGGGCAACAGGCACTGATGGCAGCACTGACAGGCCCGATCCAGTTCAATATTACCGGGCCGCTTGCCCTCACCTATACTCTGAACCGGGCCGGTGATCGCATCCGGGTGGGCAGCCAGCCCGCCGACCAGCCGGCCCTGGAGATAACCGGCAAACCCATGGCGTTTGCCACCCTGGCCACCGGTGACGACCGGATACTGGCCACTGGCCGCCTCGAGATAACCGGAGACACCGCGCTGGCCCACCAGTTCCAGCGCGCCCTGAGCCAACTCGATCCGGACTGGGAAGCCGCCATGGCCCGCCACCTCGGCGATGTACCCGCCCACTTTCTTGGCCAGCGCGTTCGCGGCGCCATACGCTGGAGCCGGCAGGCGTTTCAGTCCCTCAATGCCAATATCGAGGAATACGTGCACGAGGAAAGTCGCAGCTTGCCGGGGCGACGGGAGCTGGAGGCAACGTTTGAGGATATCGACCAGATCAGCCTCCGTGCAGCGCGACTGGAGGCGCGGCTGAATCTGCTTGAAGATTGCGGCACCACTGACCAACCGGAGAGCCCGTGACTCGCCTGCAACGCCTGCTCCGAATTGCCTGGGTGTTCTGCCGTTACCGGCTGGACACGTTTCTGCCGCTGTCAGAACTGCCCGCCCCCCTGAAGGTGTTTTTTCTGCTGGCACCCTGGCACCTGTTTCCCCAGCCCAAGCTCAGCCGTGGCGATCGGCTGCGTCTGGCGCTGGAGGAACTGGGCCCGGTCTTCGTCAAATTTGGCCAGATCCTCTCCACCCGGCGGGACCTGCTGCCGGACGACATGGCCGAGTCCCTGAAAAACCTCCAGGACCGGGTTCCGCCCTTTCCCAGCGACGTCGCCCGGGGCATCATTGAAACCTCCCTGGGTGCGCCGGTCGCAGAGCTGTTTGCCGAATTCAGTCCGGACCCGATGGCCTCCGCCTCCGTCGCCCAGGTCCACGCCGCGACGCTGCGCAACGGCCAGAAAGTCGTGGTCAAGGTGTTGCGCCCCGGCATCGAAAAGGTCATCCGCCAGGACCTGGCCCTGATGTACCTGATGGCCGGACTGCTGGAAAAATACTGGTCCGAAGGCAAACGCCTGCACCCGGTGGAAGTCGTCGCAGACTACGATTCCACCATCCATGACGAACTGGACCTGCAGCGGGAAGCCGCCAACGCCAGCCAGCTGCGCCGGAATTTCGAGAACTCCTCGCTGATCTATATCCCCTTCATCGACTGGGACTACACCCGCAAAACCGTGCTGGTGATGGAACGCATTCACGGTATTCCCATCGCCGATACCGCCGCGCTCAAAGCGGCCGGTGCGAACATGAAGGTCCTGGCAGAGAAAGGCGTGGAAATCTTCTTTACCCAGGTGTTCCGGGACAGTTTCTTCCACGCTGATATGCACCCCGGCAATATTTTCGTGGACGTTTCCAACCCGGCCGACCCCCGGTACATCGCCATCGATTTCGGCATCGTCGGCACTCTGGCACCGGACGACCAGAGCTACCTTGCCCGCAACCTGCTCGCCTTCTTCCGACGGGATTACCGACAGGTGGCGCAATTGCACATCCAGTCCGGCTGGGTGCCGCCGGACACCCGGGTAAACGAGTTCGAGGCCGCCATCCGCACGGTGTGCGAGCCCATTTTCGAAAGGCCCCTGAAAGACATCTCGTTCGGCCACTTCCTGCTCCGGCTGTTCCAGACCGCGCGACGCTTCAACATGGAAGTGCAGCCGCAGTTAGTGCTGCTACAGAAGACACTGCTGAACGTCGAGGGCCTGGGCCGCCAGCTGTACCCGGACCTGGATCTCTGGAGTACCGCGCAGCCATTCCTGGAAACCTGGATGCGCAAGCGCATTGGTCCCTCCGGGCTGATCAAATCGCTGCAATCCCACCTGCCCTCCTGGCTCGAGCAGTCGCCGGAAATGCCGCAACTGGTACACGACGCGCTGCTGCAGCTTCGCCATG
Organism: uncultured Marinobacter sp.; assembly: GCA_966210405.1. Classification (GTDB taxonomy): domain Bacteria; phylum Pseudomonadota; class Gammaproteobacteria; order Pseudomonadales; family Oleiphilaceae; genus Marinobacter. The sequence continues at coordinate 6,307 of CBIHLH010000150.1, read as the reverse complement.
CCGGGCCCACAAAACCGCAGAATCGCGCTACACTGGAGTTGCTCCGGGAACAGCAGAAGCGTACCGAGCGGCGGTGGCGAAGAACCGCGCTGGCCGCTCTTCTGGTTGCTGGTGCGCTGCTCGGCACCCAACCCGAGTCCCGGCTCTGGCTGGAGACACTTCCGGCCTGGAGCTGGGCGCTGCTGGCCATGGCCAGTGCACTGGTGCTCCGGGGCGGCCGATAACCGATAAAGATTGCAGGATTCACGAAAATGCAAGATTGCTCCGATAACGTCGACAACCCTGACTGGCTGGATAGCATCCGCTGGACACCGGAAGGCCTGGTACCGGCCATCGCCCAGGACGCCGACACCGGTGATATTCTGATGATGGCGTGGATGAACCGGGAATCCCTGCGGCTGACCGCAGAGGAGGGCCATGCGGTGTATTGGTCCCGCTCCCGGGGCAAGCTCTGGCGCAAGGGCGAAACCTCCGGCCACGAACAGGTCATCCGGGACATCCGGCTGGACTGCGACGAGGACGTGATTCTGCTGAAAGTGGAACAAAAAGGCGGCATTGCCTGCCATACTGGCAGGCGTAGCTGCTTTTACCGGTCCCTGAAAGACCGCCAGTGGGTCAGCGTGGACCCGGTGATCAAAGACCCGGACGCCATTTACGGCAGCAACTGAGGAGCACGGACCGTGAGCGATGTACTGGAAAACCTGGCCCGGGTTCTGGAAGCCCGGAAGGAAGCAGACCCGGAAACGTCCTACGTGGCCAGCCTCCATGCCAAGGGCCTGAACAAGATTCTGGAAAAGGTCGGGGAAGAGTGCACCGAGACGCTGCTGGCCGCCAAGGACACCGAGCGTTCCGGCGAGACCCGGGAGCTGATCGGTGAAACCGCCGATCTCTGGTTTCACAGCCTGGTGATGCTGTCCCACCTGGGCCTCGGCCCGGACGACATCCTGGATGAACTGGCCCGTCGGTTCGACCTGTCAGGACTCGAAGAAAAAGCATCCCGGAGCCGGTAATGCGATTTTACCTCCAACGAGGGTTTCCGCCAATGGCATCGGGTAACGTACAATGACACAGAACAGCAACATCACAACGAGGACCCCGTAATGGGTATCAGCATCTGGCAACTTCTAATTGTACTGGGCATTGTTATCCTGTTGTTCGGAACCAAGAAACTGCGCAACATCGGCGGCGATCTGGGCGGCGCCATTCGCGGCTTCAAGAAGTCGATGAGTGACGAGGACAAGAAATCCGAAGACCCGGAGACCCTGGAAGGCAAGCCCGGAGAGGAAACACAGCAGGCCGCTGATGATAAACCCCGGGACAAGTCCCACAGCTGAGATCAGGCTTGAATGTTCGATATCGGCTTTCTTGAACTGCTGGTCTGCGGGGTCATCGCCCTGCTGGTGCTTGGCCCTGAGCGTCTGCCAACGGCTGCCCGTGCGGCCGGCCGCTGGATTGGTGGCGCTCGCCGCATGGTCAGTCAGTTCACCTCGGAACTCGACCGCCAGCTGAAAGCCGAAGAACTCCGGGAAGATCTGCGCAAGGCCGGCGACGTGGGTCTTGAGGATGTGCAGAAGACCGTACGTGGCGCCCTGGACGAAGCCAAACGCTACGAGCACATGATCCGCTCGGAAGGCTCGGACGAAGAGCTCCGAAAGCCCGGGCCCGCTACCCGACGGATAGCCGACGCCGAACCGGAAACCGAACCGGCGTTGGAGCGCCCGTCTGACGGACCGGAGAGTGACCCGGACGCCGCCACTGATTCACGCCCGACGGATAACCGTTCATGACTGCCAGGCCCGACGGCAACCCGACACCCACTCCGGATCAGCCGGACATGCCACTGATCGAGCACCTGCTGGAGCTGCGCAACCGCCTGCTCAAGATGGTGCTGGCGGTCATTATCTGTTTTGCCGCGATTTACCCGTTCGCCAACGAGCTGTACCTGTGGCTGTCAGAGCCCATCCGCTCGCTGCTGCCGGTTGGCCAGACCATGATCGCCACCGACGTCACCTCACCGTTCTTCGCGCCGCTCAAACTGGCCCTGGTGCTCGCGGTCTTCGCCGCCATTCCCATCATTCTCTACCAACTGTGGAGCTTTATCGCGCCCGGGCTCTACGCCCACGAAAAGCAATTGGCGTTTCCCCTGCTGTTCACATCGGTGGTCCTGTTCTATCTGGGCGCCGCTTTTGCCTATTACGTGGTGTTTCCGCTGGTCTTCGGCTTTTTTACCGCCATCGGCCCGGAGGGCATCGTTGAGTTACCAGACATCACCAGTTACCTCAATTTCGTGCTCAAGATGTTCTTTGCCTTCGGTGTGGCGTTCGAGATTCCCATTGCCACCATCCTGCTGATACTGACCGGGGCAACCACACCCGACGATCTCGCCGAGAAGCGCCCGTACATCGTGGTGGGGTGCTTTATCATCGGCATGCTGCTGACACCGCCGGACATTATTTCCCAGACGCTGCTGGCCGTGCCCATGTGGATACTGTTCGAGCTGGGCATCCTGTTTGGCCGCCTGGCCCGGCGGGAAGTGGCGGAGCCGGAAGCCGACGAGCCCTCCGGCGAATGAATCTGGCGCTACTGTTCGACGAAGACTTCGTGGCCCCGGACCGGGTTATCCTGCGCGGCCGCCGCCTGAGCCATTGGCAGTCGGTGATCAAGGTGGCGACCGGCGACACGGTGCCCGTTGGCCGGGCAAACGGCAACCTGGGAACGGGCCAGGTTCTGCGCCTCACCGATACCGAAGCCGAGCTCCGGGTGCGGCTGGACCAGGCGCCACCGGCGCCGCTGGCGCTTACCCTGATCCTGGCCATGCCCCGGCCAAAAATGTTTCGCCGGGTGTTGCAGACCTGCGCCACCCTGGGCGTCAAGGACATCTGGCTGATCAACAGCTACAAGGTTGAAAAAAGCTTCTGGCAAACCCCCTGGCTGTCCGACGACCACCTGCGGGAAAACCTCACCCTCGGTCTCGAACAGGCACGAGATACCCTGATGCCGTCTGTGCGGATTCGCACGCTGTTCAAGCCGTTCGTGGAGGATGAGTTGCCGGCTCTGCTGGCGGGAAAACAGGCACTGGTGGCACACCCCGGAACCAGCCGGCCCTGCCCGGTGCACCTCAACCAGCCCACCGCCCTGTGCATCGGCCCGGAAGGTGGTTTCACACCCTACGAAGTCGGCAAACTGGAAGCCGCAGGGTGCCAGGGCGTACACCTGGGCCCCCGTATTCTGCGAGTGGAAACCGCCGTACCGGTGCTGGTCAGCCGGCTGTTCGACGCCTGCCACTGACTCACGCCGAGCGCGACTGCCAGAGTTTCATCAGCGGCGTCACCACCGCCACCAGAACAGCCCCCACCAGAACGCCGAACACGCCGTCGGCCAGGGTGGGAATCAGCAGGGACAGCACGCCGTCAAAGCCGGCGGCGACGTGATGAATCGCCTCGTAGACCGGTGGCAGACCATGCGTCAGGATACCGCCGCCGACGAGAAACATGGCGATGGTGCCAAGGACGGACAGGGTTTTCATCATATAGGGCGCCAGCCAGAGAATGCCATTGCCCACCCGCTGCGCCAGCGCACTGTCCTTCCGGCTCAGGTACAGGCCACCGTCATCCAGTTTCACAATGCCGGCCACCAGGCCATAAACGCCGACGGTCATGATGATGGCGATGACCGTCAACACCGCGAACTGCATCCCGATGCCCTGGGTTGCGACCGTACCCAGGGTAATGGCAATGATCTCCGCCGACAGGATAAAGTCTGTCCTTACCGCACCCCGGATCTTGTCCTGCTCCAGCGCTTTCAGGTCAATATCCGGGTTCTGTAACGCCTCATGCAGCTCTGCCTTGTGGGCGTCATTTTCCGGTTTGTGCAGGAATTTATGGGCCAGTTTCTCGCTGCCCTCGAAGCACAGAAACGCCCCTCCGATCATCAGCAGTGGCGTAACCAGCCAGGGCGCAAAAAAACTGATGGCCAGGGCCGCCGGCACCAGAATCGCCTTGTTGATCATTGAGCCCTTGGCCACCGCCCAGACCACCGGCAGTTCCCGGGACGGATCAACACCGGTCACCTGCTGGGCGTTCAGGGCAAGATCGTCCCCGAGCACGCCAGCGGTTTTTTTGGTGGCGGTTTTGGTCATCAGGGAGACGTCATCCAGAATCGTGGCGATGTCGTCGATCAGGGCGAGCAGACTGCCTCCTGCCATTGTCATTTCCTTCCTGTTGTGGTGTCGCCATTATCGGCGATTATCGATCCAGCCCCATGGCCTGGGCTGCCATCCGGTTCTTGACCGGACCGAGCCCATCGAGCCAGCGCATGCCGGCGTTCCGTAGCCAGCGCAAGGCTGGCTCATCACGGGCAAAGAGCTGCTTGAAGCCCTCCATGGCGGCCATCATGGCGAGGTTTTCACCCTTGCGCCGGCGCTGGTATCGGGCCAGCAGCAAGTCGTCGGCGGGGTTCATGCCCGCCTGCCGGGCCCGCGCCAGCTCGTCCAGCAAAACCCGGACATCGCCATAGCCCAGGTTGGCCCCCTGCCCCGCCAGCGGGTGGATGGTGTGGGCGGCGTCGCCCACCAGCGCAAACCCCTCGGCCACGTACTCTTTAGCGTGCCGCTGGCGCAGCGGAAAGGCAACACGGCGCGACACCTGCTCCACCGGCCCCAGAGCCTGCTCAATCGCGTGTTCAAGCTCCGCCCGGAAGCCCGTGTCATCCAGGGCCATCAAGCGACGGGCCTCCCCGGTATCCTGTGACCAGACAATGGAACAGAAATGCTCGTCGCCCTGCTCATTGAGCAGTGGCAGGAATGCCAGCGGCCCGGTTCGGGAGAAACGCTGCCAGGCAGTGTAGCCATGGGACTGGGCCGTGCGCACGGTGCAGACAATCGCCTGCTGGTCGTAGTCCCACTCCCGGGTCGGCAGACCCACCCATTGCCGCAGTCGGGAATGCGCACCATCGGCGGCCACCACCAGGCGGGCACCGGGGCGCCGGCCGTCAGCCAGCTCCACTCCACGGCGATCTCCTGACTGCCACCAGCCAGTCACCCTGACGCCGTCAAGGAGCTCTACCCGGCTGCCCGCCAGGGCGGTAAACAGTGCCTGTACAATGCGCCGGTTCTCGATAATGGTGCCCAGCGCCGGCGCCTGCAGCTCGGCGGCCTCGAACCGGATACCACCGGTACCGTCCCCATCCCAGACCGCCATGCTCTGGTAAGGGCAGTGACGCCCCGCGATGAGGCCGGGCCACGCACCCAGTTGCTCCAGCAGCCGCTGGCTGGCCACGGAAATCGCGCTGACCCGGGCCTCGAAGTCGTCTACTCTGCCGGCAGGCTCCACCGGCTGCAACAGCGCTTCCCGGGCGCTGCCTTCCACCAGGCCAACCTGCCAGCCCTGCCGGGACAGCCCCAGCGCCAGCGCCGAACCCACCATGCCGCCGCCGACCACCAGAATATCGAAGCGTTCCGTGTCATTCATGATTGGCGGAATCTCCCTGCGTCTGCGCCGGGCGCGATACCACGGCGCGCCGGCCTCCCACCCCCATGGCGTTGCGACCAAACCAGCGCTTGGCGGCGGGGAGCAGATCGAGCCCGACCAACCCGGCATCCCGGGCCAGGGCCAGAGGCGCTGGCGAGGTGCCGAACAACCGGATCAACGAATCCGAGAACCTCACGGTTTGCTGCCAGTCCTGCCGGTGGTGGGCCTGGTAGGCCCGCAAAACCGGCAATTCGCCCAGGCTCTGCGCCCGCTCCGTCGCCAGCCGGAACTGTTCCACCAGGGTCATCAACCCCCGCAGTGCCAGATTAAACCCCTGGCCGGCCACCGGGTGCAGGGCGTGGGCGGCGTTGCCCACCAGAACGACACCTGGCCGCACCGGTTCATCGACCGTGGTCAGTTTCAGCGGGTAATGGTGGCATTGGCCAATGCGGGTAAAACGACCCAGGCGCCAGCCAAAACGGTCCTGTAACCGGCGGCACCGGTCCGCGTCCGACAGTGACAGAACGTCGTCAAGGGTATCGTCGGACAGCGTCCAGACCAGGGCCGACTGATTTCCGGCACGGGACCGCTCGCCGTGGGGCAGGAGTGCCATGGGGCCGGAATCGGTAAACCGCTCGAACGCGGTGAACCGATGGGCTTCCGCCGTGGACACATTGGCGATCAGCGCGTTCTGGCCATAATCGTGCGTGCGCGCCTGGAAGCCGAGACGCTCGCGCAGGCCGGAGCGCCCGCCATCCGCCACCACCAGGCACTGGGCGGTGAGCTGTCGCACCCGGTCGCCGGTTTTGACGGCGACCCGCACACCCCGGGTGAGCGGG
>CBIHLH010000149.1:0-8880 GCA_966210405.1 uncultured Marinobacter sp. | reverse complement strand
GTGCAGGAGTGTTTCGCTAGTCGTACTGGTGTAGAGCTCATTGATCGGCGCGCTGAGCACCAGACGAATCCTCCTTCTCGGTGGTTCATATCTGAGACGGATAGAGGAAGAAAGTTGAAAGTCGTTTATATGTTTATAGATGGTGAGATCCATCTGAAAACCGCATACGAACCTAGTGATGAAGTAAAGGCTCTGTATAAGCGGTTGTCGAATTGATGTTGTCGCGTTTTGAAAGTTTGAATCACGTTTGGAGTTAGATATGAGCGACAAAATAAAGAAGATTCCGGATACCGTAGAAGCCTGGGAAGACGGTACTTTAGGCGAAGATGAGCAGTTTGCTGCTGTAGCTGAACCAATAGATGAAAGTACGCTGAATGACGCCGCTGGTCTTCAGATGATTTCGATTAGGCTGCAGAAGTCATTGATTGAGGATTTCAAGAACATTGCAGAGATCAATGGCATAGGCTATCAGCCACTCATTCGTCAGGTTCTGAAGCGGTTTGCCGATGCAGAAAAGAAACAGATCCTGCGCGAGAGATCTGCAGAAGTCCGACGCCGAGAAGAAGGTGAAACCACTTGCGATCCTGACGATGGTCATCGAGACGTAGCGGTTGGTTAGTCTCAAAATAAGCCGGGGAGATTCCCCGGCTTTTTCTTATCTTAAGAACCTTCTTCTAGATCATCCCCGCGGTAGGCGGTGATGCGGTGGAAGGACCCGCCAGCTTAAATTGTTTTATGAATTAGCCATATCTGACGATCTACTCAAAACTCTTCTCGATGAGTATCGGGGATATGGATGCGGTAATCATTGCGACTTTCTGGATCCTTGTCCGAGAGGGTCCACGTTTCTTTGATTCAAAGTCTCCGCCAGTAGCCTCGTCAAAGAGTCTTGAAATCAACTTTTCGAGTTCATGCTTCCTTGAGCTTCTCAATCCAAAATTCCCGTATTCGGCATAAAGTCTGAGCTGTTTGTGTCCAGCCTTTATTTTGGCCTCTTCAATTAGACTTTCCTTGGGATCATGGGGTTTGCTCCAGTACTCTAGACATTGTTCTTCGAATCTATTGAGGAGCTTGACGAAGGACTTTGCTGACTCAGGTTTCAGGTGTCTTTTGTGAGATAAATGGCCGACCAAGTATGCTAGTAAGGCGCCTAGAGCAGTCGAAATAAGGCTTGTTCCGGCGAAATATAGAAACCGTAAATGAGATGACTCACTGTTAGCTAAGATTAAAGCCTTGATCGATTCGCCCTGATTTATAATTGTTTTAAGTAACTCATCTTCCATTACCGGCTTCCTTTAGCACTTCCAGTTGAGGCTTCGGAAATATACTCCTTGATCTTTTTCTCAAAAAACTCAAAGTCCTCGTCAGAGTATTTAAAAGTCAACTTTTCCAGTAATTGTTCTGAGGTCATAAAACCAACCTTAACAACGCCCGCAAAAGCTTCAACCAGAAATGATGAACCGTATCCCTCAACATCGTCATCGAGTATGATTTCTAACTTTTCCGAGCCTTTGAGTAGTTGAAGCTTGGGAATTAGTACGTCTTCCCTGAAGACTTCTCCACTTTCTGGGCCATCGTCCCGATACCGACCAATGGGGTGGTCAGAAAAGTCCTTTCCTACATTTATGCTTTGCATAGTGTATACCTCAAAGCTGAACTCTCCATATGATCAAAGTCCCTTTTACCGGATAGTCCAAGATGTCCGTTTTGTTGGCTTCACCGCTACCATTGACGGTTAGCTTGTAAAGCCCGTGTCCGCTCATCAGGGCTAGGTAGCCAGCTCCCCGTTCTCTGATGAATTCTTTCATGTCCGGCAATCCTTTGCCACGATCGTTTTGGTCCGTACTTGTCCTACTGACCTCCATCGCAGCTTTTAGCAAGGTGGCATGCTTTCTTCGATTAACAGACGGTAACGAAGAGATTGACTCGAGAACCTTCTCCCAGATTTTGGACGTTGGTAGAGAGGCTGGTACACCGATCCCTTGATCGCAAAAAACTATCTTAAGCTCTCTTGTCTTTTCGTTGAACGCGCCAGTCAAATACCAGTTTTTGTCTTTCTCTCGGATTTTCAGTGTGCTCGGATATGCATGGTGACAGACGTTTGTTATGGCTTCATCAAGTCCGCCATGTAGAAGGGGCCACTTCTTAACTTTTTCACCTATTATTTGAAGAAGCTGGCGACGGAGTCGGCGGTAGTCCTTGTCTTCGTGGTTGCCTTTTATGTATTTAACGAAGTGAACGTCAGACTCCTTTTGATCACTCGGTGCACTCACGCTAGCTTTCCGGAAAAGATTAAAAAATCCTAGCGAACGGAATTTCTCAAATATGATTGGATCCCAGTTGTGGGTCTGCGGCGTGAGGCTATTTCGAATGCTGTCGTCCCACCGTGAAAGTTCGGATGTTAAAAGTAGAGCAGCAGACGAAGAAATGTCTTTTAATGCATCAAACCTGACTGATGCAAGGCGGTAGTATCTGGCTGACCTAGGGTTATGGGATAGGGCGCGAATAGCGTTTATGTAACGCATGGTCTCATTATAATTGGAGGAAAGATTCATCTTCACAGGTAAATTGAGAACCACTCGACCATCAGTATTCGAGCTTGCGTTTAAGCCCTCTTCAATAAGCCTGTCAATGTTTCTATTTATTGTCCGGAAGAGGTGTTCCCTTCTATTCCTCGATCTCCTGGATTCACGAGCATAGAACTTGTAACCAAGCTTTCTTTGTAGATAGGTGCGGTTTACATCGTTTTTTCTTTGTTTTTTGGTGTACTTCTTCACAGTCTTTCCTGTGCCGAGGTGGTAGCTCAAGCATTGCCACTCTGAGAAGCGGTATACAGAGCGACAGTCCAATTATAAGTATCGTCGCCAAATCGGTAGGGGGCGTCAAACTTTAATAAAATAGTGCGTCAGGGATACAGGAATTTGCTTACAAATCGGAATCCCAGAAACAACAAAGCCCGCACAAGGCGGGCTAAGTCGTTGAATCTTGGTGCCCGGAGGCGGAATCGAACCACCGACACGGGGATTTTCAATCCCCTGCTCTACCGACTGAGCTATCCGGGCGCGTTGCGGGACTGCTGTGCAACGGGGCGCTATTAAACCGGTTTCGATGTTTTGAGTCAAGGCTGGGCGGTAAAAATTTCCGAATCTTTTCAGGGCTGATCAGGCTTTGACCACCGGGGGTTTACTGCTCCGGTGGCACGTAGCCTTCGGCCTGGTCGAAGGGTTCGTTGTTAAAGAAATGCTGCATCTGGGCCTGCAGGTAATTGCGGGTGTTCGGGTCCATCAGGCTCAGGTGTTTTTCGTTGATCAGCATGGTTTGCTGAGCCTGCCATTCTTCCCACGCCTGTTTTGAAACGTTCTCGAAGATGTCCTGGCCTGTGGCGCCGGGCATGGGCGGGAAATCCAGGCCATCCAGTTCTTTCTGGTATTTGCGGCAGAACACGGTGCGGCTCATGGTGGCTCCTGTTGGCGTGATTTGGTGGCGCTGATGATAACAGATCGTGCCCGGGGAATAAGCCCGGCGCTGGTCGGTCAGAGCAGGGCGGTTTGTTCCGGTTCGGTCAGCAAGGTGCGGATGGGGGCAGGCAGGCCGAGTGTCAGGGCGTCCTGGCGGTGCAGCCACCGGAGGTGGTCGCGGTCCGCGAGGTGGGTTTGCCCGGTTACGGTCAGCCGCGCCGGCTGGATGTGCAGGTGGTAGTGGGAAAAGGTGTGGCGGAAGCCGCTGATCAGTTCCGGTTTGCTGCAGTCCAGGCCCAGGTGTTGTTCGCAGGCGTCCTGGAGTTCGTCGGCGCCGAAGGCCGGGTCCAGTTCCGGAAGGCTCCACAGGCCCCCCCAGATGCCACTGGGCGGGCGCCGTTCAAGCAGGATGTGGCCGTCGCCATCTTCAAGGATCACCATCCAGGTGGTTTTCTCCGGTTTGTCCTTTTTCGGTTTGGCGCCCGGGTAGAGGTGGGTCTCACGCCGGGCATGGGCCTGGCAGCCGGATTGCAGCGGGCAGGTGTCACAGGCCGGCCGGCTGCGGGTGCACACCATGGCGCCCAGATCCATGATTGCCTGGGTGTAGTCCCGCACCCGCGTATGGGGAGTGTGGGTTTCGGCGTGGGCCCAGAGCTGGTTGAGCACGGCGGTCTGGCCGGGCCAGCCCGGGATGGCGTGGTAACGGGCCAGTACCCGTTTCACGTTGCCATCAAGAATGGTGGCGCGTTTGCCGAAGGCCTGGGCGAGGATAGCGGCGGCCGTGGACCGGCCAATGCCGGTCAGCGATTCCAGGGCGTCCTGATCGTCGGGAAATTCGCCACTATGGTTGGTGACAACCGCGATGGCGGCCTTTTGCAGGTTGCGGGCGCGGGCGTAGTAGCCAAGGCCGGACCAGTGGCTGAGTACGTCGTCCACCGGCGCCCCGGCCAGCGCACGCACATCCGGAAAGCGTTCCATGAACGCCTGGAAGTAGGGGATAACCGTGGTTACCTGGGTTTGCTGCAGCATGATCTCTGACACCCACACCCGGTAAGGGGTGCGGTTATGGTGCCACGGCAGGTCGTGCCTGCCGTGCTGGTCATACCAGGCAAGAAGGTTGTCGGCGAAGTGGTCTGTCATTACTTGAACAGGCCCTTGAGTTTGTCGCCGAGTTCGTCCTGCAGCTTCTCTTTCACCTTTTCCTCGGCTTTGGCCTTGGCCTCGTCCACTTTTTCCTCAACCTTGGCCTTGGCGGCGTTTTTGGCCATGGTGGTCAGGGTGTCCCGGAAGCGAGAGCCGTCGAAAGAGCAGAGCTTGGCGGGGTTTTCCGAGAAGTTGCCCCGGCATTCCACGGGGATCACGGCGTTTTTCACGTACTCGGTGACCCGGCAGGCTTTGTCGCGATGGATTTCGCCCACGATGCGCAGACCCAGCTCGTAATTGAGCAGGCTCTGGGCCATATCCACGGTGCCGTTGCCTTCCAGCTTCATGCCCGCCAGGGCGGCCACCAGGCTGGTGTTGTTCAGCACGTTGCCGTTGATGTCCAGCGTGCCCCGCATGTCGTTGAATGGCGTGGTGGTGCCCCAGTCCGTGGTGCTCAGCTGCTCCTGATTGGCCAGGGCGATGCCCTGGCAGGCCATGCGGGTGAGATTGAGTTCCCGGAACTCGCCTTCGGCCAGGTTGAAGGTGATCTGGCCATCGGCGTTGCTGCGCAGTGCGGACAGGCGGTTGCCGGTGGTGGTGGCATTGATCTTGATGTTGGCGCCGCCGGAAAGCATGGTCAGTTCCGCCAGGTCGGTGAGCAGTGGCAGTGTTTGTACGTTGCTCACATCCGAGCCGACAGTCCACTTGGGTGTGTCGGTGCGGGCGTCAATGGTGACATTGGCGCCGAAGCTGCCCTCGTAGAGCTTGCCGCTGAACTCATCCACTTTCAGCAGGCCATTCTTCGCCGTTGTGCTGGCCTTGATCTCGTTGATGGTCAGGTTGCTGACGATCAACTGGCCCAGCCCGACATCGATGTCCAGCAGCAGGGTGCGGAGTGTCTCCAGTGGCAGCAGGTCGCTTTCCGGGCCGGAGGTGGTTTTGTTTTCCGCAGCGGCCGTCGCCGTCTCCGCGTCCGCTGTTTCCGCCTTTGGCGGCAGGTAACGGTCGGCGTTCAGCTTGTCGCCCTGGAGGTTAAACACCACACCACTGTTGGCCAGGGTATAGCTGCCAGAACCCGTGAAGCTGGTGTTATCCAGTTTGAGGGACAGGTCGCTCAGTTCGATTTTGCCGGCTGGGCCGCCAATGCCGGTGGAGAAGGCGAGGGCGGTCAGTACGTCCGGATCGCGGGTTTCGATGGCGGGCTGGCCCAGGTTGTCCAGCAAGGTTTTCAGGGAAAACTCGTCGATGGCCAGGGTGCCGTCGAGGGCGGGCTTATCGCCAAAGCCTTTTACATTCAGGCTGGTGTTAAGCGACAGGTTGGCGAGGCTGGCCGTGAAATCGCTCAGGGTTGCGGTTTCGTTCTCGAGATTGGCTGTGGCGGAACCGGCCAGTTTCGCGGTAACGGACTTGCCGCCAAACGGCTCGCCGGTCATGTCGAAAACCGCGTTCAGGCCAGACACCGCGAACTCGTTCAGGGCTTCATTGGCCGCCAGGCGGGCATTGATCGTGCCGTCCACTTCGAAGACAGGTTTCGCGGTGGCGACGCGGAAGCGGATCTCCAGGGGGAACTCGGAGCCGAGCGTAATGTCGCTGGCGTTCACGGTGAAGTCTTCCAGGGTCACGGCCTGGCCGGTGGTTTTGTCGGTGTAGTGCACCTGGGCGTTGCTGATCTGAACATTTTCCACATTGAAGTTCAGGGGCTCTGCGTTGCCGGACGGTTCCGCCGGTTGTCCAGCTGCTTCCGGTGGCTGTCCGGATGTATCGCCGGCCGCCTGTTGGTCACCACTGGCAGGCTCAGGCATGATCCGGGTCCAGTTGCCCACACCCTGCTCATTCACCACCAGGCGGGCATCAAGGCCATCAAGCACAAAGGTGTCGACCTGTGGAGACATGGCAATCAGTGACCAGAAATCCACCTGCGCCACCAGCCTGTCCAGGGCGACCAGCCGGTCGCCGTCCAGAGTGGCTTCGACATTGTTCAGTTCCAGCCCCAACGGGATGAAAGACCAGCCGATGTCACCTTCGAGAATCAGGTCGAGGTTGGTCTGTTTCTCTACGGCCTGCTCAATCTGGGGTTTGTAGTCGTTGGGATTGATCACGGCCATGGCGATGGCCACGGCGGCAACGGCAAGCACGATCAGTGCAACAATGGCGATCAGCACATAACGGACGGCTTTCATGATTCAGGCTTCCTTCCTAACGTTGGGAGCTTGCAGGTATTCGGGGTGAACCCTGGCGCGAATTACCCAAAGGATAACGCAGGGTTAACAAATTAACAGCGCAGGAGTATGACAATGCCGTAGTGTTGGGCCAAAATACAGGTCCTTAATTTTCCGACTACATTGATACCTATAAACACAAGAAGGAGTTGGCTGTGGCTATTACCGTTTCGATTGAGTTGAACCGGGAACTTGAAATACCGGGCCGCTACGAGGAAGTCTTCGACCTGCTGGCGGATGTGCCACGCTCGGCCAGCCACTTTCCGAAAGTACACAAGCTGACCGACCTTGGCGACAACGCCTACCGCTGGGAAATGGAAAAGGTGGGCGTGGACAAGCACGCCATCCAGTCTGTCTATGCTTGCAAATACCGCGCGGATAAAGACGCTGGCAAGATCACCTGGGAGCCGGTGAAGGGCGAGGGCAACGGCGTTGTCAGCGGTTCCTGGACCGTCAAGCCCAAGGGCGACAACGCCACGGCGGTAAAATTCCAGACCAGCGCCGAACTGACCCTGCCGCTGCCCGGCCTTCTGAAACTGGCCATCAGTCCGGTGATCAAACACGAGTTCAACAGCCTCGTGGACACCTACATGAACAACCTCAAAAAGGCGTTCTGATTTCCAGGCTGCGCTATCGGAGCGATTAAACCGGTTATGGGACTCCGGCGGACATAAAAGGTATAATCGCCGGAGTGATTTTTTCCGGCGTTATGCCGCTCAATTGTTACGGAGTCCCCATGGCCGAACGTAAGGCTCGGGTAGAACGAAATACCCTTGAAACCCAGATCACTGTCGAGATTGACCTCGACGGTACCGGTAAATCCAGCTTCGACACCGGGGTGCCATTCCTGGAGCACATGATGGACCAGATCGCCCGTCATGGCCTGGTGGATCTGAGCATTGTTTCGAAGGGCGACCTGCACATCGATGACCACCACACGGTGGAGGACATCGGCATCACCCTGGGTCAGGCCTTCAAGCAGGCCGTGGGCGACAAAAAAGGCATCCGTCGCTACGGCCATGCCTATGTGCCACTCGATGAGGCCCTTTCCCGCGTCGTGATCGACCTGTCCGGCCGTCCGGGCCTGATGATGGACGTGCCCTATACCCGGGGATCGGTCGGGGGCTTCGACGTCGACCTGTTCGAGGAATTCTTTCACGGCTTCGTGAACCACTCCATGGTGACCCTGCACATCGACAACCTGAAGGGCAAGAATACCCACCATCAGATTGAAACGGTGTTCAAGGCCTTCGGTCGTGCCCTGCGTATGGCTGTTGAAATGGACGAGCGCATGGCGGGCATCACGCCATCCACCAAAGGCTCGCTATAGCTCGCTGTAGAAAGCTCGTTGTAACAAGACTTGCTGTAACCGGTCACCCAAGGACACCGCAACAACCATGAAAACCGTTGCCATCATCGACTACGGCATGGGCAACCTTCACTCTGCCAAAAAAGCGGTAGAGCACGTTGCCCTGGACACCACCGTGCTGGTCACCGACAACGCCGATAAAATCCGCGAAGCCGACCGGGTTATCCTCCCCGGCGTCGGCGCCATTCGGGACTGCATGGCTGAAATCCGCCGCCTGGGGGTGGATACCCTCGTTCGTGAAGTCTCGCAGGACCGGCCTTTCCTCGGTATCTGTGTCGGTATGCAGGCCCTGATGTCCCGCAGTGAGGAAAACGGCGGCGTTGACTGCATTGGCCTGTTCCCCTCGGAAGTGCGCTATTTCGGCGACCACCTCACGGAAAACGGCGAACGCCTGAAAGTGCCCCACATGGGCTGGAACCAGGTTTTTCAGGCCATCGACCACCCCTTGTGGCACGGTATTCCCGATGGTGATCGCTTCTACTTTGTGCACAGCTACTATGCCGAAGCCGAAGGCAATGCCGACATGGCGGGCCGCACGCATTACGGCGTGGACCTTGCCGCAGCCGTGGCAAAAGACAACATATTTGCAGCGCAGTTCCACCCGGAGAAGAGTGCGAGGGCGGGTTTGCAGCTGCTTGAGAATTTTACAAACTGGACTGGAAAATGCTGATAATCCCTGCCATTGATCTGA
>CBIHLH010000148.1:0-8994 GCA_966210405.1 uncultured Marinobacter sp. | reverse complement strand
ACCCCGGCGAGTTGCCCGTGGAAACCATGGAAAAGCTGGATCTGTTCGTAAACCCGGCAGCGGGTGAGCGCATGGGCATTACCCTGTCTGACGAGCTGATTTCTGAAGCTGAACAAGTCATCGACAGCGCCCAGTAACCCCTGAACCCCAACGGGCGGCCCCACCCTTTAGCCTTTGGGCTTCCGTGAGGGCTGCCCGTTTGCATTTATAGTGATCCCCGACCATGTTGAGTGACATTGCCCTCTACGGCGCCTTCGAAACCGGCCTGATCTACGGCCTGGTGGCCTTTGGCATCTACATTTCCTTCCGCGTCCTGGACTTCCCCGACCTCACTGTGGATGGCAGCTTTCCCCTGGGCGCCGCCGTGGCGGCGGTGCTGATCATCGACGGCGTGAATCCGTGGCTGGCCACGGGCGCGGCGATACTGGCCGGCATGGTGGCCGGTTCCGTCACCGCCCTGCTGAATGTGAAGCTGAAAATCCTCAACCTGCTGGCCTCCATCCTCACCATGATCGCGCTCTACTCCGTGAACCTGCGCATCATGGGTCGCCCGAACGTGGCGCTGCTCACCGAGGAAACCGTGCTCACCCCCTGGTATGACCTGGGTCTGGCCTACCATCAGGTGCCCGTGGTGCTGTTTGTGATTGTGATCGCCGTTGCCCTGGTGCTGTTGTGGCGATTCATGAAATCGGAAACCGGGCTGGCCATGCGCGCCACCGGTGCCAACCCCCGCATGGCCCGGGCCCAGGGCATCGCCACCGGCGCCATGATTGTGCTCGGTGTGGCCCTCTCCAACGGCCTGGTGGGCCTGGCCGGCGCTCTTTTTGCGCAAAGCCAGGGCGCGGCGGATGTCACCATGGGCGTGGGCGTGATTGTGATCGGCCTGGCGTCCCTGATTGGCGGTGAAGCGGTGATTACCCCCTCCTCCGTGCTCCGGGCGCTGATTGCCTGCGTGGTGGGCGCCATCATCTACCGCCTGGCCATTGCCTTCGCCCTGAACGCCGATGTGCTGGGGCTGCAGGCCCAGGACCTGAACCTGATTACCGCCGTGCTGGTCACCCTCGCCATCGTGTTGCCGGGTGTGCGCAACTCCGTGGTCAACAAATTCACCCGCAAGGCCTGAGGAGGCACCATGATCACTGCAACCGACCTCCGCCTGACCTTCGGCAAGGGCACCCCGCTGGAGAACCCGGCCCTCCGGGGCATGAGCCTGACCGTCAACCAGGGTGAATTCGTCACCGTGATCGGCAGCAACGGCGCCGGCAAATCCACCTTCCTGAACGCCCTGGCCGGCGAGGTACTGGTGGACAGCGGCAAGATCATCGTGGACAACCTGGATGTCACCAGGCTGCCCACCCACAAACGCGCCGCCCGGGTGGCGCGGGTGTTCCAGGACCCGCTCGCCGGCACCTGCGAAGGCCTCACCATTGAAGAGAACCTGGCGCTGGCCATCAAACGGGGCCAGCACCGGGGCCTGACCACGGCCGTCAAACGGCAGTACCTGGAGCAGTTCCGGGACAGCCTGTCGTCCCTGAACCTGGGCCTGGAAAAACGCCTGGGCGACAAAATGGGCCTGCTTTCCGGCGGCCAGCGCCAGGCCGTCAGCCTGCTGATGGCCAGCCTGACACCCTCCGCCATCCTGCTGCTGGACGAACACACCGCCGCCCTGGACCCGAAAACCGGCGCCTTCGTGCTGGACCTCACCACCCGCATCATCGAGGAGCAGAAGCTCACCGCCCTGATGGTGACCCACAGCATGAAACAGGCGCTGGAAGTGGGTAGCCGCACGGTGATGCTGCACCAGGGCCAAGTGGTGTTTGATATCGCGGGCCAGGACCGGGAAGGCCTGGAAGTGAAAGACCTGCTGGGCTTGTTCGAGCAACAGCGGGGCCTGGAAGTGGACGACGACAGCCTGCTGCTGGGCTGATATCAAGGGGGCTGACAAAAAAGGCGGGGCTCAGCACCCCGCCTTTTTGCTTACGCTAGCAACGCCCTCAATGCCCGTAAATAAGCATGGACGTGTTGGTGATGGCCAGGTTATCCAGGGCCAGTGAGCCAATGGACGTGCCACCGACGATCACACCACCAATCCGGATATCCGCGTTGAAGGCCTGGAGATCCACCGCCAGGCTCTCAACATTCTGCGAGTTCGGCGCCTTGTAGATATCCATCTCCACCCCCGCAAACAGCCGCAGCGGCTGCGGGGCGCTCAGATCGTAATCCGCACCGGTCATTTCAAAATCCTGAATGCCCAACGCCAGGAACGGCACATCAAAATCCATGTCGTCAATGGCGATGTCGGTCTTGAAATTCAGTTTATCGGTAGCGGTATCGATGCGGATGGTGCCGGAGCCAATCAGCATGTCCATCTGGAAGTTATCCAGGATGGTGGTGCTGCCCCCGGTCCCCACCAGATTCCAGGCACCCGTTGCCACCCTCAGGTCGACGGCATGAAAGGTGATTGGAAGCAGGTTGATGATGGCATCGCCATCGTTGGCCAGATCGATGTTAATGCGGATGTTGTCCAGGTTGCTGGACGCCACCCCATTCAGGTTCAGGTTCATTTCCGCGAACATGTCGGTGCGGTTGGCACCGCCCACGAAGATGTCGTTAATCTCCATGGAGCCCTCATCGGTGTAGATGAAGCGATCAATGTTCAACCGGGTTTCCAGCTCAATGGTGACACCGGCCTGGCCGGTAATGTTACCCATGGTGCTGTCGTCCAGCCGTTGTATTTCCGCCATGGCCGCAGGAGGAACCCCTGCCACGCACAGCGCCAGCATAGTTGGTTTCAGGCCTTTCATTGTTCTTTTCCTTTTATCGTCGTTATCACTTCCTGTGGGCCACTGCAGTGTTCGACGCCACACCGCTACTTTAACGACACGTGTATGGCGGGTACGTGCAGCCATCACAGTTATGTGACTTTCCGAACGGCTTAGGGCCTGATCATTTTTTGAACCACAACATGTAGTATTTTTCCCCGTTTTCCCCAAATCTCTGTTTTCGCATAAATTTCCCGATTTCAAGCCGTTTTTGATTGATTTTCTTTGCCCAACAGCGCCAATCAATAGTTGCGCTCTTATTCACAGAACACTATATCCTGTTATACTCAATCCATATTCAACCCATATATAGTGGTTAAAAACAAAACAGGGCCCAGGCCCGAACGCGCGATTTTCAAGGGGTATGGCACTGCCACACATGGACGGTGTCATCTACAGAAGACAGACTGGAAAGACCGAGGGTGGCAATGAACGCTAAGGCACAGGCAGTGGTTACAACAATTCCCATGCAGGAAGCTTCGATCGACATCTGGCACAGCAAATACCAGCTGAAGACCAAGACCGGCGAACCCGTGGACAAGGACATCAACGCCACCTACGAGCGTGTTGCCAAAGCCCTGGCGGAAGTGGAGAGCAAAGCCAAACGCACCCAGCACATGAAAGACTTCATCTGGGCCCTGCAGCACGGCGCCATTCCCGCCGGTCGGATAACCTCCAACGCCGGTGCCGAGGCCCACAAGCCGGCCACCTCCACCATTAACTGCACCGTCTCCGGCACCGTTCAGGATTCCATGAACGACATCCTGGAGAAAAACCACGAAGCCGGCCTTACCCTCAAGGCAGGCTGTGGTATCGGTTATGAATTCTCCACCCTGCGCCCGAGGGGCGCCTACGTCGCCGGCGCCGGCGCCACCACCTCCGGCCCGCTGTCGTTCATGGATATCTTCGACCGCATGTGCTTCACCGTGTCTTCCGCCGGTGGCCGCCGGGGCGCCCAGATGGCCACCTTCGATGTGCACCACCCGGACGTGATCGACTTCATCCAGGCCAAGCGTGAAGACGGCCGCCTGCGCCAGTTCAACCTCTCGCTGCTGATCACCGAAGACTTCATCGAAGCCGTGCGCAACGACGCCGACTGGCACCTCTCCTTCCCCGTTACCCAGAAGGAAGCGGAAGACGAAGAGCTGGATCTGAGCGACGCCAGCCAGTTTGTCTACCGTGATTTCCCGGTGCAGAAGGGCTACGTGATCAACGAGGAAGGCAAGGTCGCCTGCCGCATCTACCGCACCCTGAAAGCCCAGTTCATCTGGGACAGCATCATGACCAGCACCTACGACTACGCCGAGCCGGGGTTCATCCTGATCGACAAGGTCAACCAGATGAACAACAACTGGTTCTGCGAGGACATCCGCGCGACCAACCCCTGCGTTACCGCCGATACCTGGGTCCAGACCAGCGAAGGCCCGCGCCAGGTGGGCGACCTGATTGGCAAGCCCTTCGTTGCCATGGTGGACGGCCAGCCCCACGCCACCGGTGCCGAAGGCTTCTTCAAGACCGCCGACAAGCAGACCGTCGTGCTGAAAACCGCCGAAGGCTATGAGCTCAAGCTCACGTCTGACCACCGGGTTCGCCGGGTCAGCGCCTTCACCCGCTACCGCACCGAAACCGAGTGGTGTGCCGCCGGTGACCTGTGCCAGGGCGACCGGGTACTGCTCCAGGACCAGCGCGACTTTGCCCACTGGGAAGGCGCACTGAACGAAGACCAGGGCTACCTGCTGGGCCTGCTCGTGGGCGACGGCACCCTGAAACAGGACAAAGCCGTGCTCTCGGTATGGCAGCCCGCCATGGCCGTGAATGGCGGCCCCGTGGCCGCTGGCCCGGGCGCCATCATGCAGGCCGCCGAGACTGCCGCCCGCAGCCTGCCCCACCGCAGCGATTTCAGCGGCTGGCAGAGCGTTGCCGGCCGCAACGAACACCGCCTGAGCACCGCCGCCCTGAAGCAACTGGCTGAAGACATGGGCATGAGCCCCGGCAACAAGGGCATCACCGCCAACCTCGAGAAAGCCTCCTCGGCGGCCTATCGTGGCTTCCTGCGCGGTTTCTTCGATGCCGACGGCTCCGTGCAGGGCAGCCAGCACAAAGGCGTAAGCGTTCGCCTGGCCCAGTCCGACCTGCAACGCCTCAAGGCTACCCAGCGCATGCTGGTGCGCCTGGGCATCGTGGCCACCCTCTACGAAGACCGGCGCACCGAAGGCACCAGCACATTGCCGAACGGCAAAGGCGGACAACAGGCCTATTCGACCCAGGCCCAGCACGAACTGGTTATCGCCGGCGAAAACCTGCGCCGGTTTGCCGATGAAATCGGCTTTGCCGACACCGACAAACAGAGCCGCCTGGAAACCGCCCTGGCCGGCTACAAGCGCGAGCTGAACCGCGAGCGCTTCGTGGCCCGGGTTACCGCCATCGAGACCGCGTCCGTCGAAGCCGTGTACGACGTTCAGGTGCCCGGCATCAACACCTTCGACGCCAACGGATTCCACGCCCACAACTGCGGCGAACAGCCCCTGCCCCCATACGGCAGCTGCCTGCTGGGCTCCGTGAACCTGACCAAGTTCGTGGACTACCCGTTCACCGACAAGGCCAGCTTCAACTACGAGAAATACCGCAAGGTGGTGGGCATCTTCACCCGCATGCTGGACAACGTAGTGGAAATCAACGGCCTGCCCCTGGCCGAGCAGCGCCACGAAATCACCTACAAGCGCCGCCACGGCATGGGCATCCTGGGCCTGGGTTCCACCCTCGCTATGCTGCGCATGCCCTACGGCTCTGAAGAATCCGTACAGTTCACCGAAGACGTAGTACGCGAAATGGCCGTGGAAGGCTGGCGCCAGTCCCTCGTGCTGGCCGAGGAAAAAGGCGTGGCGCCGATCATGGACGACGAGTTTGAAGTCACCCCGAAGATGCTGGGCAAATGCCCCCAGCTGTCTGAAGACGGCTACAAACTGGGCGACAAGATCAAGGGCCGTATCCTGCACGCCAAATACAGCCGCTACATGCAGCAGATTGCCAACGTAGAGCCGAAACTGGTGGAAGAACTGGCCGAAAAAGGTGGCCGCTTTACGCACCACACCTCCATCGCGCCCACCGGCACCATCAGCCTGTCACTGGCCAACAACGCCAGTAACGGCATCGAGCCGAGCTTCTCGCACCACTACGCACGCAACATCATCCGCGAAGGCCGCAAGACCAAGGAAAAAGTCGACGTCTTCTCCTTCGAGCTGCTGGCCTACCGCCACCTGGTGAACCCGGGCGCCATGCCGTTCTCAGACGACGAGGACAAAAAGCTGCCGCCCTACTTCACCACCTCCGATGATGTATCGCCGGCCCAGCACGTGGATATCCAGGCCGCTGCCCAGAAGTGGGTGGATTCCTCAATCTCCAAAACCGCCAACGTACCCACGGACTTTGCGTACCAGGACTTCAAGAGCATCTACCTGTACGCCTACGACATGGGCCTGAAAGGCTGCACCACCTTCCGCTTCAACCCGGAAGCCTTCCAGGGCGTACTGGTGAAAGAGAAGGATCTGGAAAACACGCTGTACGAGTTCACCCTCGACGACGGCAGCAAGGTGACCCTCAAGGGCAACGAACAGGTGGAGTACGACGGCGAAATCCACAACGCCGCCAACCTGTTTGACGCGCTTAAAGAAGGCACCTACGGCAAGTACTGATCCGGAAACCGACACAGGACAACGACCATGACAGTGAAAATCAGCAACAAAATCGTCGGCTACCGCGTCAAGAAAGCCGACCCCGAAGCCACCACCGAGCAACAGGCACCGGTGCAGGCGGAACACAAGCCGGTACAGATGAACGAATACATCGAACGGCCAGACTTCCTCCTGGGCACCACCTACAAGATCAAACCACCGATCGCCGAGCACGCGATGTACATCACCATCAACGACATCCTGCTCAACGAAGGCACCGACCACGAAAGCCGGCAGCCGTACGAAGTGTTCATCAACTCCAAATCCATGGAGCACTTCCAGTGGGTAATCGCCCTCACCCGCGTTATCTCCGCGGTTTTCCGCAAGGGTGGCGACGTAACCTTCCTGGTGGAAGAACTGCGCAGCGTGTACGACCCCAACGGCGGCTACTTCAAGAAAGGCGGCGTATTCATGCCCTCCCTGGTGGCTGAAATCGGCGCCGTGATCGAAAAGCACCTGAAGGCCATCGGCCTGCTGGAAAGCGAGGAAATGAGCGAAACCACCAAGCGCATCCTCGCCGAAAAGCGCGCCGAATTCGAAGCCAGCCACACCACGGCCACCAACGACGACAAAGCCAGCGACTACCCGCCCAACGCCACCATGTGTGGCAAGTGCAGCACCAAGGCGGTGATTGTGATGGATGGGTGTGCGACTTGCCTGTCTTGCGGCGATAGTAAGTGCGGTTGAGGTGATTGACCGGTGAGAAAAGAAAAGGCCTGGAGTGAAAACTTCGGGCCTTTTTTGTTTGGAGGAATGTCATCATTTGATCGCTTCGTGATTGCCAGAGATGCGACCGTTTCATGATTACACAATCATAGCGCACAGCTGGGCGTACCGACTTTGCAACTGACTGTTTTTAGAGCTAGTTTGGGCGAGTAATGCTGGGGTTGTTGGAATTATGAAGCGTAATAACGATTCAGTCAGATTTTTGGCTGGGATCTGGCCGCAATCCAATTACTGTTATGCCTACGAGGTGATATGGGCTTACTAGATTTCACTGCAGCGACGATCAATGCACTTGCATGGCCAATTGCAGTGGTTGTCATAGTGATTCTTCTGCGCACAGAGGTGGCCAACTTGTTGGCTAGAATCACCAAGATTAAACATAAAGATTCCGAAATTGATCTTGCCCAAGAAGTAGAAGCTGCAGCAAATAGTGCAGATAAAGCTTTAGGTGGTGTTTCAGAGGCTGACTCCGATTCTGAGCGAGCGAGAATCAATAGGCTTGCGGAGGACAGCCCGAGAGGAGCTATCTTGGATGCTTGGCTATCTGTTGAGGAAGCAATGGCCGACTACGAGAAAAGGCATGGCATTGAGCATGCCAATTCGCATGCTGCTCCTCACCGTAGAATTCAAAGCATACAGTGGAAAAATATGGATACTCCCACTTTGGGGCAAGGAGTATTGCAGATGTTGGACAAGCTCAGGCGAATCAGGAATGACGCGGTGCACAGTACCGACTCCGATGTCACACCTGAAACAGCGCGGAATTACGCCGCTCTTGCGGCAAGGGTCAAAGCCAAGCTAGAAGAGGCATAACCAGATGCTCTTGCCGGACAATTTTTCCACCACTGCGCGGCTCCAAAATTGCCGCAAAGCTGTGCGTTAGAAATCCAGGGGCTCAAGTATGGAAAAAGAGTCAGCAATCTGGCTGGTAATCCGGACAATCGGTCTTTTGCTCCTGTTGGTGTCGGTGTTTTTTGCCCTAGAGTTCACGGTCAACATTATTTCAATCATGATGTATGAGCCGCCAGAGGCACAGTCTGGGGTCATTCGCCTGCCAAACCTCAGGTGGGATCCGTTCTATACTTCAGCTTTCAGTTTTGCTCTATCTGTATATTTTTTATCCTACGGCAAGGCAGTTTTCAGTTGGCTGAATAAAGAGGGTCAAGGCCGTGAAAATTTCTAACCATGCCAGGCACGGCGACGGCTACTGCATTGCGGCTTCGCCTCCACTCCGTAGCCGCGCATGCTGGCGGCGTTAGCACAAGCAGGGTCCAAGCATGCCAGGTGACTGTAATCACTTTGATATCATTCTAAACAACGCAAGGGCTCTTGCCGGGTACGAGGAGACTACCTCGTCCGTTGACTTGGTCGCGTGGGAATGCATATCAACTCACTATCGGGAAGTTGAGCTCTCATGTCCCAATGAAAAAGCTGTAAAAATAATAATCGACTGGTCGCCCGCTATCGAGTACGCAAGGAAATGCGAGCACTTGTATTCACGGTCAGACGAGGAAAGAATCGATGTTTTAAGTAACAATCCAGACTTTTTCCAAAGAACCGTCCTCTGTTCAGCAAGTATCAAATTTGAGTCTGACAACCCGAAACGTTCCCCAAGTGACGGAAGCGATCTACTACAGCAGCTATTGTATGAAATTTATGTAGTTGCCAACCTTTCTGTACCTGGATGTTTTAACCTTTACAGGTCATATATCAGA
>CBIHLH010000147.1:0-8998 GCA_966210405.1 uncultured Marinobacter sp. | reverse complement strand
TGGTCGCACCGGATGGCGGCGTGGAACCCGCGCCTGGCCCGGACACTCCTCAGCAACTCGACACCATAGCTGAACCGGCCAAGCAGTTTTTTTCGGGAACCTTCCGACTCCCGGGCCGGCAGAGTTCCCAGGCCAACATGGGCAACATTCAGGAACAGACGCTCATCAAATTCTGCCACATCGACCTGCTGAACCGCCCCCACCTGAACCAGCCGGCACAGCTCAGCCGGATCCTCGGGCAGCGCGAGGTTACGGGCGAAATCGTTGGCCGTACCGGAGGGCAATACCGCCAGAGTGGCGTCCCGCTCCAGGCAGAGCCCGGCGCCCGTATTGACCGAGCCATCGCCTCCGGCCACCATAACCACATCCCCGGACGCGACGCTGTCCTGCCAGGCAGGTTCATCGAACCGGACACATTCAGGCCCGGTAATGCCGGCGGCAGACAAGTGTTCCAGCCAGAAATCCCGGTCACGCTGGCCATCGCCGGCTTTCGGGTTTGCCACCAACCAATAGGTCATGTCAGCGCCCTGCTCTTCGGGTAACCACCAGGGCCACACCGGTTATGGAAATGCCGCCGCCGACCATGGCCAGAACGCCCAGGCGCTCGTCGAACAACCAGAACGCCTCCAGCGCGGTCACGGGGGGCACCAGATAGAAGAGACTTGCCACCTGCGAAGCGGCGCCCTGCCGGATCAGCCACATCAGCAACAGAATGGCCCCAATGGAGACCCCGAGAACCAGCCAGGCCATGGACAGTTGCAGGGGCAGGGCCCACTCTACCTCGCGGGTTTCAAAACCGAAGGCGCCGACCGCAAAGAACAGCGCGGCGGCTCCGTACTGGATCATGGTGCCGGCCACCAGATCCGCTCCAGTACCGTGCCGTTTCTGGTACACCGTTCCCAGGGAAATACCACTGAGCGACAACAGGGCCCAGAGCAGTGTCCACAACGGAAAGCCCGAGGCGTCTCCACCCACCCCGGCGAGCTTTTCCAGCAGCACCAGGGTCACCCCGACCAGACCAAACGCCAGCCCGAGCCATTGCCGCCCGGTAACGCTCTCCTTCAGCACAAGAACCGCCGCCGCCGTGGTAACCAGGGGCTGCAGCCCGACGATCAGGGAAATGATACCGGAGGGCATGCCGCCCTGAATGGCGTAATAGACACCGCCCAGATAACAGCCATGCACCAGCAGCCCGGTCACCGCCAGATGCCCCGCTCCGCGCCAGCCCGGCCAGCGGGTCTTGAGCACCCAGGCCAGCCCCATCAGCAGCACCAGGGTCAGCACCATGCGAATCAGCAAGAGGGTAAACGGCTCAGCGTATGGCAGGCCGTACTTGGCACCGATAAAGCCCGTACTCCAGAGCCAGACAAACAGGGCGGGCACAAAAAAACTGTAAAAGAGTGATCGCATAGGGACGAGCCGGTACCGGATTGCTGTCAGATGTTCAGTGTAGAACGTTGCTGACAAACAAAACAGATACAGGAAAACGGCTCAGCTACCGGTACAGATGTTCAGGCCGGCATGCCGGCCGGTAAAGTGCCCGCCGGAAAGTACCGGGCGATCAGGCCGGTTCAGTGATCCTGGAGAATGGCCTGAAGCTTCTGGGTGAGGTCCACGGCCTCGGCGCCCAGGGGTGTGAGGTACCCGCCGTCCTTCTGGCTGATCAACCCCTTGGCAAACAGCCCCTCGGCGGCCTTCACCGTTTCCGGCGCCGCAGAATGGGCATGAACCTTGATCCCCTCCTGGCTGGAGGTAGATGAAAACTGGCCCAGCAGGTTGAGTTCGGCAAGGTGATCGGCTGAAAATGGCATGGCGTTTCCTCGTAGTATTACAGGGTTTTACACTCAGCATAGTCGATTCACACCATGAAGTTGTCCCGAATTGTCAGTAACCGCAATGGTATTAGCCGCAAGCAGGCCAACACTCTGATTGCCACCGGGCGGGTGACGGTGAATGACCTGGTCTGCCGCACCCCGGCACAGGACGTGGATCGTTTTGCCACCGTGCGGGTGAACGAGGAAACCCTTCAGTCAGGCCAGGCCGCGCACTATCTCATGCTGCACAAGCCCGCCGGCTATCTCAGCGCGACCATGGACGCCACGCACAGCACCGTCCTCGACCTGATTGACCCACGATTGCACCCGGACCTGCACATTGCCGGTCGTCTGGACCGGGCCAGCACCGGTTTGCTGATACTCACCAACGACGGCCTCTGGTCGCGTAAACTGACCGAGCCGGAGGTTAAAATACCCAAGGTCTATCGGGTTGCCACTGCACTTCCCATCACGCCCGACACCACAGCACGCTTTGCCGATGGCATCTGGTTCGAGTTCGAAGGCCTCAGAACCTCACCGGCACAACTGGCTGTCCTGAGCGAACGGGAAGCCCGAGTGACCATCTATGAAGGCCGTTACCATCAGATCAAACGGATGTTTCATGCGGTTGGCAATCGGGTAACCCGCTTGCACCGGGAACAGATGGGCGACATCCGACTGGACGAAGCCCTGACCCCCGGCGCCTACCGCCCGCTGAGCGACACCGAAATACGTTCCGTTATCCGCGCCCAGGCAAGACAACACGGGCGGCTTTCCGGTAACCTGAACGAACACTCATAAACCCCGGTACCGCCATGACAACCCTACAGATTGATATCGTGTCCGACATCGCCTGCCCCTGGTGCGCGATCGGCTACGCCCGCCTCGCACAGGCCATGGAAGAGCTCAAAGACGAGATGGCATTCACCATCGAGTGGCATGCCTTCGAGCTCAACCCGGACCCCGCCGGTGATGGCGAACCCATCCTCCCTGCCCTGAGCCGCAAGTACGGTCGCAGTGAAGATGACATGCGGGCGAATCAGAGCCAGATGATGGACATCGCTCGCGGCCTGGGCCTGAATTTCGAGAAACTCCAGGAGCGCCATACCCGCAATACCTTCGACGCACACCGGCTGGTGAAATGGGCCGGGGAACAGGGCCGGCAGACCGAGATGAAAATGGCTTTTTTCGATGCCTATTTCGGCCAGGCACAGAACATCTCCGATGCGGATGTGCTGGTAACATGCGTGGAGAGCATCGGCCTCGACGGCCGCCAGGCCCGGGAGATTCTGGCGTCGGACCGCTACGCCGATGCTGTGCGCGAAGACGAGGCCAGGTACCAGCAAGCCGGTGTTTCGGCGGTTCCTGCTTACATCATCAATCAGAAATATCTCGTCTCCGGTGCCCAGGAGCCGGAAACCCTGGTGCAGGCATTCCGGGAAATGTCCGGCAAGGACTGAACGGGTCAGGCGGGTGGCAGGTTGGCAATCACCGCCTCACAGACCTCATCCTGATTGCGCCCTTCACCCGTCACCGATAGATCCGCGAAACGTGAGTACAGCTCCAGGCGTTCCTCAAACAACGCTTCCAGAGACTGGTCCGGCCGCCGGGAAATGCCCCGCAGGCTGTAATCGCCGATACGTTCAATGACCAGCGCCAGGGGAATGTCCAGAAAAATGACGGTGCCGCTGGCTTTGAGGTGCGCCATGGCCGCCGCGCTGTAGACGGCACTGCCTCCGGTACTGATGACCTTGTGCTGGACGTTCAGGTTGAGCAGTACCTCTTCCTCAATGTGACGCAGGGCCTTATAGCCATCCTGGTCGACGATTTCCTGCAGGGTGCGGCCGGCCTGCTCCTGAATCAGCAGGTCGGTATCGATAAACCCCAGGCCCAGTCGTTTGGCCAGCAGGACCCCCACGGTGCTTTTGCCGCTGCCGGGCATACCGATCATAACAAGATTCCGGGAATCCATGTGCATAACCCTGGTGCCTCCGGGCCACTGAGAACTGGCCTATAATACTCAACACGTAACACTTTTCCGACAAAGCGTATGCTTTATTCCGGCTTACAAGGTCGTATAATTCGCCGAAAGCCGGCGCCGAAGCGCACATCAAGCCGGCAAGTGACCGCACCTTTAAGAGTAAGCAATGACCATCGCCAGATCACTACTGATCTCATTACTGGCCGCTTTTGTGTCTGGACTGTCCGCGCCAATCGCGGCGGACAGTGTCAAGCGCATTGTGCACCCGGATGGCACCGTCGAGTTTACCAACGTAAAAAGCGCCGGCCAGCCCCGGGCCTCAACTGGCAACGATACCGTCTATCGCTACACCGACGAACACGGCGTGGTCGCCTACAGCAGCATTCAGCCAGCCGGGGCGGCGTTTGATGTCATCCGGTTTCATTGTTACGCCTGTGACCCGGATTCGACCGTGGACTGGCGCAAAACGCCGCTTTTCACCAAGCCTTACCGTTCGGAGATCCAGACCGCCGCCCGGGAATTTGGTGTCGATCCGGCCCTGGTGCGGGCGGTTATTCACGCGGAATCGGCCTTTAATGAAAAGGCGCTGTCACCCGTCGGCGCTCAGGGCCTGATGCAACTGATGCCAGGCACGGCCGAAGAGCTTGGGGTAAAGAATGCGCTGAGGGCCGCGGATAACATCCGCGGCGGAGTGAACTATCTGGCGAAAATGCTGGACCGTTTCAACGGTAATGTCCGGATGGCCACGGCCGCCTACAATGCCGGCCCTGGCGCCGTCAGCCGATACCAGGGCGTGCCGCCCTACGCCGAAACCAAGGCCTATGTTGAGCGCGTAGGCATCCTTCACGAGCGCTACGCAGCCCGGTAGCAACCGACCGTCACCGCGCGGTGGCTACCGGGCATCGGCCCCAAGGCTACTCAGACGCAGCGATCAGGCTTGCGTTACCACCGGCGGCCGTGGTGTCGACGCACAGGTGGCGCTCGATCACGAAGCGCTGGTCCAGGGTATGTTCGGTGATCAGCGGCAGCAGAGCGCCATCACGCTTGGCCAGCGCCTCACGATACGCCTTCAGCAGGGGCTGGTCAGCGCAGCTCACCACCGCCTCAAAGCCATTCACCGTGGCCAACGCTTCCGGCTCCAGAAGCCCCTCAACACCGACCACCGGCAAACCTGCCTTGCCAGCACTGTCCACTGTATCCTGGACACCCGGGGCGACAACCACCACCTTGTTGCCTTGAGACAGTGCCGTACCAGCCTGCTCAAGCGCGGTTTCCTTGTCCGGGCCGAGGCACAGTACAACCCCACGGGCGTGGTTGGACAAACGGTTGGTCTCACCCGTTGGTCCCGGCAGCGCCTCCACGTGCGCGTCCAATGGGTCCGGCACCTCCCCGAAAATCGGCTTGAGAACCTCGACACGGGCGCCCGGCTTCGGTGCGTTCAGCTTGTCGAGTTGGCCAATGAGCTTCTGGAGCTGTTTTGCATCGACCTTGCTGGCGCCCAGATCCGCTTCACGGACAACCGTAACGCCTTTCAGGAAACGGCGCACATACTGTGGGCCGCCGGCCTTGGGGCCGGTACCAGACAGGCCTTCACCGCCAAAGGGCTGGGAGCCGACAATGGCGCCGATCTGGTTGCGGTTGACGTAGGCATTACCCACCTTGATCCGGCTGGTAATACGCTCCACCCGGCGGTCAACGCGGCTGTGAATGCCGAAGGTCAGGCCGTAGCCCCTGGCGTTGATGTCATCCACCACTTTGTCGATTTTCTTCGCGTCGAAAGTGGCAACGTGCAACACCGGCCCGAAGATTTCCTCTTCCATCTCTTCAATGCCGCTCACACTCAACACCGCCGGAGACACGAACAGCCCCTTCCCGGGAACCGGCAGCTTTTTCAGGAGCTTGCCGTTACGTTCGAATGTCTCGCAGTGATCCACAATCTTCTTGCGGGCGTTCTCATCGATCACCGGCCCCACGTCGGTCGACAGCAACCAGGGATCACCAATCCCCAGTTCTTCCATGGCGCCATACAGCATTTCCAGAAGGTTGTCGGCGATGTCTTTCTGTACATACAGCATACGCAACGCCGAACAGCGCTGGCCGGCGCTCTGGAACGAGGACGCCAGCACGTCACGAACAACCTGCTCCGGCAACGCCGTGGAATCCACGATCATCGCGTTCAAACCACCGGTCTCCGCCACCAGTGGTGCATCCGGCGCCATGTTTTCGGTCATCGTCCTGTTAATGCGCTGGGCGGTGGCGGTGGAGCCGGTGAAACACACCCCACTGACACGAGAATCAGACGTCAGCGCCGCGCCCACGGTGGCACCGGTGCCCGGTAACAACTGAATGGCATCTTCGGGGATGCCCGCCTGATACATCAGTTCAACGGCCCTCGCCGCCAACAGCGACGTCTGCTCGGCTGGCTTGGCCACTACCGTGTTACCGGCTGCCAGGTTGGCCAGAATCTGTCCGGTGAAAATGGCCAGCGGGAAGTTCCAGGGCGAGATACAACACATCACACCGCGGGCATCGCCGCTGTCCTCGTAACGAATGGCCTCGTTGGCGTAGTACTGGGCAAAGTCCACGGCTTCGCGGATCTCGGCAACGGCATCCAACAGCGACTTGCCCGCCTCACGGGTGGTCAGCGCGAACAATTCATGGGCGTGTTCCTCGTACAGGTCACCGACCTTGCGCACACAGGCTGCGCGCTCTTCCACCGATTTCCGGGACCAGCTCTTGAAGCCTTCCACCGCTGCCGTGATCGCACGGTCCACGTCGGCGTCGGAGGCCTGGGTAACATGCCCCACAAGGTCATCCGGATTGGCCGGGTTACGCACCACCTGGACTTCCGTGCCGGCCACCTCACCGACAATCAGGGGACCGCCCTTCCATCGATGATCGCGATAGGCACCACGCCCGGCCTCAATCTCATTCACGGTGACCGGGTCGGTAATATCCCAGCCCTTTGAGTTACGCCGTTGCTCACCAAAGAGATTGAACGGGTGCACGATGGCTTTGCTGGAGATGCGGCTGCCCATTTCCTCGACGCTTTTGATCGGGTCCTTGGCGATTTCTTCCGGCGTGATGCGCTTATCCACGATCTGATTCACGAACGAGCTGTTGGCGCCGTTCTCCAACAAGCGGCGCACCAGGTACGCGAGCAGGTCCTTGTGCGGGCCAACCGGTGCGTAGATGCGGCACGGCACGCCACTGGCCTTCAGCACCTCGTTGTGCAGGGACTCCCCCATACCGTGGAGGCGCTGGAATTCATAGTTATCCACGCCCCGGGCTTTGGCCAGCTCGAGAATGGAGGAAGCGGAATGAGCGTTGTGGGTCGCGAACTGCGGATAGATGCGACTCGTCATGTTCAGCAGCTTGGTGGCGCAGGAGAGGAACGACACATCACTGCAGGCCTTGCGGGTAAACACCGGAAAGCCATTCAGACCCATGACCTGCGCACGCTTGATCTCGGCATCCCAGTAAGCACCTTTCACCAGCCGCACCATGAACTTGCGATCGTGCTTCTCAGCCAGGCCGTAGAGCCAGTCGATGACAAAGGGAGAACGCTTGCCGTAGGCCTGAACCACCACGCCAAAGCCATCCCAGCCAGCCAGCTCGGGATCAGACACCAGCGCTTCAATCACATCGAGGGACAGGTCCAGGCGGTCCTGCTCCTCGGCGTCGATATTGAAGCCCATGTTGGCGGCTGCCGCTTTTCTGACAAGATCGCGGGCGCGGGGAAGCAGCTCGTTCATCACCCGCTCCTTGTTGCCATACTCGTAACGGGCCAGCAAGGCGGACAGTTTTACGGAGATGCCCGGGTTCTTGCGCACATCGCCCTTGCAGGCCTTGGCGATGCTGTCGATGGCGTTGGAGTAGGACTCGAAATAACGCTTGGCGTCGTCATCGGTGCGCGCGGCTTCACCCAGCATGTCATAGGAGTAGGTATAGCCTCTGGCCATGTACTCTTTGGCTTCGTCCTGTGCCTCATCGATATCGCGGCCCAGGACAAACTGGCGACCCATTTCTTTCATGGCCTGGCCCGCCACCGTGCGAATCACCGGCTCGCCAAAACGCTTGAGCAATTTGCGCAGGGTGTCGCCGACTGTGTGGCGTTCAGAATCCTTGAGCAGGTTGCTGGTCATCAGCAGGGCAACGGTGGCGGTATTGATCAGTGACGAAGACGCCTTGCCCACGTGGGTGCCCCAGGCACCTGAGGTGATCTTGTCTTCGATCAACTCGTGAATGGTGGTGTTGTCCGGCACGCGCAGCAGCGCCTCCGCCAGACACATCAGCGCCACCCCTTCCTTGGTGGTGAGACCATACTCGGCGAGAAACTTTTCCATGATGGTGGACCTGGCATTCTGGCGAACGCCTCGCACCAACTCGGCGGCGCGAGCGGAGATGGCCTCACGCTCGGCCGGAGACAACTGAGCGCCAGCGATCATCTCGTGCACCACCTTGTGCTCATCGGCGAGATAGTATTGACGAATCGCCTGCCGGCTATCCATCAGTGCGGGAGTCTCTGACTGCTGCGGTCTCATAATAGTTGTACCCTCGTCGTTATTTGTCTTGCCTGCATTCTACCGAGAACAACAAAGACAATTTGTCTATTAGAATCAGGCGAGCATGCCTTTTTTGCTTTTTTTGGCAATGAAAAAATATTTATTTTCTATCCAGAATTTAATATTCAGACGATCTGACTTTACTGAGTCACATCCGGTCCGTCGCTGCCAGCTCCCGGAGCACCCCGTGAGCGACGGAGAAGACGGCGCAATCCACCTGACTGGCCCCCTGCATGTCGTTCAGCATGCGCTCCCAACGAGTCAGCAGCGGCTGTTTATGATCTCGCCAGCGCTCAAGAAGCCTTTCAGGCGACGCTCCGTTACCGGCGTGCCCGGCGGCTTCCCATTCTCCGGCAAAGACGCTGGCGGTCAAATGCCGCAATTGCTGGTCCAGCTCATCCCGGTAATGGATAGTGGCCAGCACCTGCCAGTGCCCCTGGGCCCGAAACCCGCGCATCTGACGGTCCAGCCAGGTCAGGTTAAGATTTTCTCCCAGCCGGAAATACACCCAGGCCACGGAATCCAGGCTCTGGCCCAGTTGCCGTGCAATCTCAATCATATCCATCAGCCAGTAACGGCTGTGGGCCGATGCACACCAGGCAGCCAGGGCATCGGGAACCCGGCGCTCACAATATTCA
>CBIHLH010000146.1:0-9048 GCA_966210405.1 uncultured Marinobacter sp. | reverse complement strand
CTGCCGCTGGCGATGCCGGGCATGCTCACCGGTTCGATCATCGGCATGGCCCAGGCCCTCGGTGAAACCGCGCCGCTGCTGCTGATCGGCATGGTGGCGTTTATTGTCGATGTGCCAGAGGGCTTTTTCGATGCCGCCACGGTGTTGCCGGTGCAGGTGTTCCTGTGGGCAGGCAGCCCGGAACTGGCCTTTATTGAACGCGCGTCGGCCGCCATTATGGTGTTGCTGGCCTTCCTGATCAGTATGAATGCATTGGCCATCTGGCTTCGTAAACGCCTTGAGCGCCGGTGGTAAGGAGAATCACGATGAATACCATTAACTCAACCATGACCAGTGAAGCCAGTCAGCAGACAGACGAGGTTGCCGTGCCCGTGCCGGAAGACAAACCTGCGGAAACCATAATTGAAGAAGGCAAGACCGTTGGCAAGCCCTACACGGACGATCCCAAATTCAAGCTCCGCAATGTAGAGGTGTTCTACGGCCAGGACCGGGCCATCAAGGACATCAGCCTGGACATCGCGCGTAACGAAGTGATTGCCTTTATCGGGCCGTCTGGCTGTGGCAAGTCCACCTTCCTGCGTTGTCTCAACCGGATGAACGACAGCATTG
Source organism: uncultured Marinobacter sp. (assembly GCA_966210405.1). GTDB lineage: Bacteria > Pseudomonadota > Gammaproteobacteria > Pseudomonadales > Oleiphilaceae > Marinobacter. The sequence goes on along the minus strand of CBIHLH010000146.1, from coordinate 8,439 downwards.
ATATCTGCCGGATCAAAGGCCAGCTGATGCTGGACGACGAGGATATCTACCACTCGAAACGGGATGTGGTGGAGCTTCGGGCCCGGGTGGGCATGGTGTTCCAGAAGCCCAACCCCTTCCCCAAATCCATATACGATAACGTGGCCTACGGCCCGCGCATTCACGGTCTGGCCAATCGCAAATCGGATCTGGACGAGATTGTCGAGAACAGCCTGCGCAAGGCCGGCCTGTGGGACGAGGCCAAGGATCGCCTGGACGCCACCGCAACGGGTATGTCCGGTGGCCAGCAGCAGCGGCTGTGCATTGCCCGGGCCATCGCGGTCAGCCCGGAGGTGGTCTTGATGGACGAACCCTGCTCCGCCCTGGACCCGATCGCCACGGCCCGGGTTGAAGAGCTGATTGCCGAACTCTCGGAGAGCTACACTATTGTTATCGTAACGCACTCGATGCAGCAGGCGGCCCGGGTATCCCACCGCACGGCCTACTTCCACCTGGGACACCTGGTGGAAGTGAACGAGACCAACAAGGTATTCACCTCGCCGGAACATCAGTTGACCGAATCCTACATCACCGGTCGCTTTGGCTGATTCCGGATCTGAGACACAGTGGAGAAAGACAGTATGCCTACCAAGAAGGACGACGTTTACGGGGATCATATCTCCCACAAGTTCAATGACGAACTGACCGAGCTGAAGCAGCAGTTTCTGGAAATGGGCGGCATGGTCGAAGCCCAGGTTGAGAATGCCATCCAGGCCCTGGTGGATGGCGATGGTCACATGGCCGACGAGATCCGCGCCAACGACAAGAAAGTCGACCGGATGGAAATCGAGATTGATGAGGAAGCGACTCTGATCATCGCCCGCCGCCAGCCCACGGCCCGGGATCTGCGCCTGGTGATCTCGGTGATCAAGATGGTGGCGGACCTGGAGCGGGTTGGCGATGAGGCCAAGAAGATTGCCAAGCTGGCGATCAAACTGACCGAAGAAGGCCAGGCCCCTCGCGGTTACGTGGAGGTACGCCACATCGGCACCCACGTGCTGAGCATGTTGCACGATGCCCTGGATGCCTTTGCCCGGCTGGATTCCGAGCAGGCGTTGCGGATCATGAAGGAAGACAAGCGGGTCGACGAGGAGTATCAGGCGGCGGCCCGGACGTTGCTCACTTTCATGATGGAAGATACCCGCAATATTTCACGGTGCATGTCGGTGATGTGGGTGCTTCGGGCTCTCGAGCGGGTGGGGGATCATGCCTGTAACATTGCCGAGAACGTGATTTTCATGGTCAAAGGCGAAGATGTTCGCCATACGCCGGTGGAAGAGGCTGAAAGAGTGGTTGGCCGCTAATTGACCAGGCTTTGGGGGAGGGCCGGCGTGTGGTAAGGCTTTCCGGGACACGCTCGAGCCGTCCGTGGTCGCTTGGCTTTCGCCATCCGTGGCGAAAGACAGTCCCGGAAAGCCTTACCACACGCCGTCCAGTCAAAGCTGGTAGTTAGGCCAACTTGGGAACTGCCAAAGATAATTGAGCCTTGGCGGGCAGTAGCACCCAGGTTTGAGCAAGTGGGCCGGTAGTGCTGTTTGGGACTATCTTTCGCCATGGATGGCGAAAGCTAAGCGCGCATGGATGCCTTGAGCGTGTCCCAAACAGCACTACCGGCCCGCTTGCCTCCCCCAAGGCAAAAAAATCAGGCTTGTTTCATCTTGTCGGTATAAGGCGGCCACCCCAGCGGCTTGCCGGCCAGCACATGCAGGTGGATGTGAAACACCGTCTGCCCGGAATTCTCGCCGCAGTTCATCACTACCCGGTAGCCGTCATCTGCGAATCCCTTTTCCCGGGCAATCTTCGCGGCCACCAGATACAGGTGCCCCACCAGTTCGCGGTCGTCTTCCGTCAGGTCATTGATGGTGGCGATGGCCCTCTTCGGAATCACCAGAAAATGCACGGGCGCCTGGGGGTTGATGTCAGTGAACGCCAGGCTGATGTCGTCCTCGTAAATAATGTCGGCGGGAATGTCCCGGTTGATGATTTTGGTGAATATCGTCTCTGACATAATGGCTCCTTCATTGGTTTCGGGTTCTGGAACGCTTAAATCCGGTGCAGCCCGGGCAGTCGCTCGGCAAGCAGTTTGACGGGGACCGGCAGGTCATCGTCCAGGCCCATGGCGTAGCGGGCCACCTGATTGCGGGCGAAGGGCAGGGCGCGGGCTGCGCCGAGGCCCAGGTTGCGCAGCAAGTGAACGGGCGGGATGCGGTTGCTGAACAGATGATAGAACGCGTCCATGGCCAGCATCATCCGGCGGTTGGCCGGGCGGCGCAGGTGTTCGTACTGGTTCAGCCATGTCGGGTTGGCCAGGTCGTCGCCGGCTCGCCGGGCTTCTTTCAACAGGCCCTGCAGGCAGCGGGCGTCCTGGAATCCCAGGTTCACGCCCTGGCCGGCGAGGGGGTTAATGGTATGGGCGGCGTCGCCGGTCAGTACCACCCGGCCCGAGACATAGTGCCTGGCGTGCTGGCGGGCAATGGGGAAGCTGGCCCGGGCTTCAATGTGGGTTAGTTGTGGCAGGGCCGATGGAAACCCGCGCTGGATTTCCGCCATCAGCTCATGGTGACCAAGGGCTTTCAGCCGCGCCAGTTCCTGTGGTGTGTCGTACCACACCAGGGACGCCCAGCTCTCGCCCGGGTGGTCGGCGCCGGCACTGTGCAATGGCAGGAAGGCCCTGGGGCCGGAGGGGTGGAAACCCTGCCAGGTGATGTCCTCCACCGCGCCCTGGTAGCGAACCGATATCACCATGGCCTGCTGGCCATACTGGTCCCGGGAAATGCCGATGCCGGCCAGGTCGCGCACCCGGGACTGGGCGCCATCCGCCCCTACGACCAGAGCTGCCGAGAGCTCACTGCCGTTGTCCAGTCTTACTGTGGCCCCTTCATGATCCTGGCTCAGGGAGACCACGTCATGACCGGCGTAAAGAGTGACCGAGGGCTCCGCCTCTGCCACCTGCCAGAGGGCTTGCTGGGTCACGGTGTTTTCCACGATATGGCCAAGGTGCGGGGCATTCAGGTGGGCGGCATCGAATTCCACTTCCGTCAATTTGCTCGGAATAAGACGGATCAGGGGATGGCGGGTTTCGTCCCAGACTGCCAGCCGGCGGTAGGGGGTGGCCCGCATGGCCTGTATCGGGGCCCAGGCGCCCAGGCTGTGGAGGTAGCGTTCGCTGCCGGCGCTGAGGGCGGAGACCCGGATATCCGGGCTGGCGTCGGGGCGAAAGGCGGGCGCCGGCGCGCGATCAACCACCGCAACACGGAAGCGGTTCTGGCCGAGTCCGGAGGCGAGGGCAGCACCGACCATGCCGGCACCGACAATCACAACATCAAAAGCGTTCGTCATAACGGGTTCCTGTCTGATGCCCCCAGTTTACGCGATGACGGCGGCCGGACAAGAGACCAGGATCAAGCCGGCCTAAAAGCCGTCAATACCCTGCGATACCGGAGACCCGTTGTTTGGTGGCGTCGTCCGGCCGGCGGCGGCCTTTGACCAGCCAGGCCGGTTTCTGGGCCCCTGGTTTGGTAAAACCCTGGCTAAGGACCATCGGCTGCACCAGGGTCAGGAAGTCCGGTGTCTTCATGTGCACGGATTCCGTATGGCTGCCGGCGGCGAAGGCCAGTTCGGGCTGTTCGGTCAGGGCTTCGGCGCAATAGACCGTCATGTCGAACAGGTTGCCAAACGGGGGCATGGCGCCCACTTCGCAATCCGGGAAGCGGTCCTGAAATTCCTGCTCGTCGGCCAGGTCGACAAAATCGGTATCCAGTATCCGGGACAGCCTGTCCCAGCGAATACGCCAGGTCGCTGGCATCACCAGCATGGCCATTTTGCCGTCCAGTTCGATGATCACGGTTTTGACGACACGGTCGCCGGCAATTTTTACGTGGTGGGCCAGTTCCTGGGCGGTATACGCCGGGGGATGGGAGAGGCACATGTATTCAACATCTGCCTCGTCGAGGAATTCCTTCAACTGCTGTACCGGCATAGTGACAACCTCCTACCAGCAATGACAGCGTTCCGGAGTCAGGCGTTGCGGCGGTGTCTGACCCCGACGGCCTGGCGGGGTCCGGAAACCCCGCCATTAATGGTCAGCTTAGTTGAGGTTACGCAGTTTGCGAGTAACCGGATGTATCCGTGCGAACCGGTTCACTCGTGTTTATAGAGATGAACATCGCGCTGCGGGAAGGGAATGGTGATGCCCTCCTTGTCGAATGCCTTTTTCACGCGCTCGTGCATGTCCCAGTACACCGGCCAGAGGTCGTCGGTTTTGGTCCAGGGCCGGACAATGATGTTGACGGAGTTGTCGCCCAGGGAGCCCACGGAAATTCTCGGTTCCGGCTCGGGCAGCACTCGCTCATCCTCGTTCAGCAACTGTTTGATCACGGCCCGGGCCTTGTCGATGTCGTCGCCGTAGGCAATGCCGAAGGTCATGTCGCAGCGCCGGGTGTCGTAGTAGCTGACGTTGACCAGGGTGGCGTTGGACAGGCTGCCGTTGGGGATCACGATGCGACGGTTGTCGAAGGTGTTCACGATGGTATAGAGAATGGAGATTTCCGCGACCGCACCGAGGTATCCCTGGGCTTCAATGGTGTCGCCCACCTTGAACGGCTTGAAGATCAGGATCAGGACCCCGCCGGCAAAGTTGCCCAGGCTGCCCTGAAGTGCGAGCCCGATCGCCAGGCCGGCGGCACCAATAATGGCAATGAACGAGGTGGTGGCAATACCGACCATGGAGGCGACGGAGATGAACAGCAGAATCTTGAGGATTGCGCCGATCAGGCCACAGAGGAATTTGTTGAGCGTTGGGTCTTTCTTGCCCAGTTTGTTGTCGAGCACGCCGACAAACCGGTTGATCAGCCAGAGACCAACCACCAGGGTGATGATGGCCAGTACCACTTTCGGGGCGTAGGTCATGATCAGGGCAATGGCCTGGTCCATCAGTTCTGCAGCACGGCCTTCCGCGCCGAATAGGTCTTCCATTGGGGAGCTCCTTGTTTTATAGCTTTCGATCAGTGAGTGACAGGCGAATCAGTCCATTCTGAACGCGACCGGCTTCGGCTATTCCTTATATAGCAGACTATGTTGTCACGGGTACATGACAGGCCGGATCCCGTGGCACAGGGTCTCTACGCAGCCCGGTCTGATTTGGCCCAGTCGAGAAGGGTCTCGGGGCCTCCCCGGACAAGTATCCGACCCTGCTTCTGGCTGAGCTGATAATCGTACATGGGGTCGTAGTAGTCCTCGAGCAGCGACCGGATCCAGGCCTCGTGGCCGGACAGTTCGCCGTTTGCATGCTGGCTTGCCAGGGCCTGCTCCATCAGCAGGCGTAACTGCTGGTGGCGTTCTCCACCCAGCCGCTTGCGGATCCGGTCGAGGGCGCTGAGCAGGTAGTCCCGGAAGTTGAGCCAGCCAGCGTCGGCGCCGTCGCGACGGGCGTAGTCGGCGGCCATGCCTTCGACATAATCCTGCCGGATAATGGCGATCCGTTCGTCCATGGGCTGTTCAAGAACCAGCAGCGGTGCTTCGGCCATTCGTTCGCGGAGCCGCTCGGGCAGCGCGCAGCGGCCCACCAGGCGGCTTTCGTCTTCCAGGTAGATCGGCCCGCCGACCCGGTGGTGGGCCTTGAGCATGGCAACGGCCAGACGATTCTCGAAATCGATCTGGGCCGGCTGGGGTGTTACCTGCCGCCCGAAGCTGGAGCCCCGGTGGTTGGCCAGTCCTTCCAGATCCACCGGGTTGGGCAATTGCTGCAGTACCCGGGTTTTTCCGGTACCGGTCCGACCGCTGACAATACGGAACTGGCCGGATTCGATTCGCTGCTCAAGGCTGTCGATCAGAAACCGGCGCAGGGCCTTGTAACCGCCTTTGACCAGTGGGTAGTTGATGCCGGCGTCCCGGATCCACTGTTGGGTGAGCCGTGAGCGCAGGCCGCCACGAAAACAGAACAGATAGCCATCCGGGTGGCGGGCGGCGAACCGCTTCCAGGCCTCGGTGCGCTGAGCCCGGATATCGCCGGAGACCAGCTGGTGGCCCAGTTCAATGGCCTTGTCCTGACCTTTTTCCTTGTAGCAGATGCCAACCCGGTGACGTTCGTCATCGTTCATCAGCGGGGCGTTTTCCGCGCAGGGAAAACTGCCCTTGCTGTATTCCACTGGTGCCCGGACATCCAGTAACGGGACATCGTTGAGGAACAGGGACAGGTAGTCGTCGGTATCGGGTCTGCTTGCCATGTCAGCGTGTAACCGGAGATCAAAATGAGGCGGCAGTATAGCGGGTTTGCTGTTTTTCTGCTTGTGGTGGCCGGTTCTCCGGCCCGGTGCGTGGCAATCGCAGGCAAAAAAAAAGGGCGACCCTGAGGTCACCCTTTCTCGGAACAGGTCGGCGCATCCCTGCGCATGCAGCAACAGCCGTGTTGCAAAATCCCTGGGCCGCTCCCTGGTGCCGGCATCCGAGCCGGCTATCCGAATAGTTATCCCTTAAGCGAGGCGTCCATGTGTCCATGCCTCTCCCTGCAATCCTTGCCGGGGTGCCTCCGTTGCGTCGTCCAGATCCCTGTCAATCCCTGACGAGAACAATATACCAATCGGACTTTGACAAACATGTGAACCTTGCACGGTATTGGGCCTAAGGTTTTGGGGATGGCTAAAATAATGCAGTTTTATCAGTAAGTTGGAACCATGGGGAGGGCGTTCCCGGATGCTCGCGTACGCAATCTCACCACAAGGTCTCACGCTTTTGTGAGAGATTTCCTACAAGGATTCGGGCGAATTTCGCAAATTCGATTTGCCGGCATTTTTGACACCCGGCCACGGCAGCAGGCCAATGGCAATGCCGGCGCCGTCCGCGGCCAGGTCGGCCAGGGAAAAATCCCGGTAGGGCAGACTGGCCTGGACCAGCTCGATGGCAAAACCAAAACCCAGCAGGGTCGGGGCAAACCACAGAGCCCGGAGCTCGGGCCAGGCCAGCCGGGTGAGGAGAGTCAGCTCGATAAAGGCCAGAAGATGGTTGATTTTGTCACTGGGTGACGACGGGATCGGATAGTCGGTATTGGTGGTGGCCAGAAACCCGATAACGATCACGGAAATCAGCAGCGCCAGGCGCCAGAGCCCCCGGGTTCGCAGCAGCGTGGTCAGTTTCCGTTTTAATACTGTCATCCGCGGTGTTCCTGAGTGTTGGCGGGCTGTGGGAACGTGTTCAACATGATATGCTTTGCGCCCCGTCATTGTCATTGAAGCGGAGGTCCGGCCAGCGATGCTCAAGGGTAACTTTTTTCGTGGACTCGGCTATCTGGGGGAGGGATTCCGCCTGATTCGTCAGCCCGGGCTGCGCCTGTTCGTGATCATCCCACTGTTCATCAACATCCTGCTGTTTGGCCTGCTCGCTTTTTTCCTCGGTGAACTGTTCGCCGGTCTGGTGGCCGCGGCCATGGCCTGGCTGCCGGACTGGGCCTGGTTGCAGGCGCTGGACTGGCTGTTCTGGATTCTCTATGGCGCCGTCATTCTCCTGATGCTGGCCTACGGCTTCGTGATCATCGCCAACCTGATCGGCTCCCCGTTTTATGGCTACCTTTCCGAGCTGACGGAAAAACACCTGACCGGCCAGGAGGTTACTACGGAAGACGGCTGGGCATCGATCATCAAGGATATCCCCCGTGCGCTCTGGCGCGAAGTCCAGAAAATCACCTACTACCTGCCCAGGGCCATCGGTCTGTTCGCGATTGGCCTGATTCCGGTGGTGAATCTGGTCGCGGCGGTGCTCTGGTTCCTGTTCAACAGTTGGATGATGGCGCTGCAGTACGTGGATTACCCGGCCGATAACCACAAGGTCAGTTTTCCGGCCCTGCGCCGGTTGCTGGGCAATACCCGGCTGTCGGCCATGGGCTTTGGCCTGCCCGTGGCGCTGGCGGCCATGGTGCCGGTGCTGAACCTGTTCGTGGTGCCGGCAGCGGTGTGTGGTGCCACCGCCTACTGGGTGCGTGAAAACGGCGCAACCCGTCAATAATTGCTCTGGAGGTTTCTTGGATACATCGGAATTTGTTATTGGTCAACGCTGGGTCAGTCACAGCGATACCGCCCTCGGCCTGGGCATCGTTACGGACCTGTCTGGCCGGCGGGTCACCCTGGGGTTTCCGGCCGCCGATGAGGAACGCACCTACGCCATCGATAACGCGCCCCTGTCCAGGATCATTTACCAGATTGGCGAACAGATCGAGACCTTCGACGGCGAATCCTACGTGGTTCGGGCGGTTGAGGATGTGGGTGGCGTACTGCTGTACCACGGTGATGATGGCGAGAACCTGCACCCGATTTCCGAAGTCAAACTGGCCGGTTCGGTGAACTTCTCGGCGCCCCATCAGCGCCTGTTTGCGGGCCAGTTTGACCGTAACGGCGCTTTCCGGCTCCGGTT
>CBIHLH010000145.1:0-9061 GCA_966210405.1 uncultured Marinobacter sp. | reverse complement strand
GCACTCGGGATAATCTGGTATCATGCCGCTTTTGCCCGCCAGCACTCCTGTTTTTCCGGGAAACTGGCGGTTTTCATCGGCCGGGTGTGCGATTTTACCCGATATCCGGTTTTTTATCGTTAGCGTTACAAGTATGGAGAAATCTCAGTCAATGCGTAATCCAGCCAAAGCGATCCTTATTGCTCTTCTGATCGCCATTCCCGCACCCTTCATTCTCGGCTTCCTGCTGGTGTCTTTTACCCCGGAACTGTTCCAGATCCTGTCCAAATCCGGCAGCAGTGAATTGGCCACCAATATCCCGTTTATTCTCGGCAGCGCTCAGGGCATTGCGGCCTACATTATTGCCGTGGTGGTGTTCGGCCTCGCCGGTTTCCTGGCCGTGGCCTTTTCGGCAAAGCAACCAGCCGGACAACGGCGCACAGCGTCTCGCCCAAGCCCCCGGGCCCAGCAGCCGGCCTACGATGACGATGACGACGGCTACGACGACAGCACCCCGGAAGGTGACGAAGAGGGCACCGTCAAGTGGTTTAACGTCAAGAAAGGCTTCGGGTTTATTGTCCGGGACAGTGGCGATGAGGTGTTCGTTCACTTCCGGGCCATCCGTGGCCGTGGCCGCCGCGTACTTCGCCAGGGCCAACTGGTTCGCTTCAGCGTGGTTGAGGCGGACAAGGGCCTCCAGGCCGACAACGTCTCTATCCTCAGCGACTGAGTTCGACTTGCCAGCCGTGCAAAAAGGCAGCCTCCGGGCTGCCTTTTTCAGTTCCAGGCGACTTTCTGTTCGCCTCGGTCATCCAGGCGCCACCACTTGTCCTCCTCAACCGGCTCGCCCTCTTTCCACTCACCCGGGCTGCAGCGAATCTCGGTATCCATGGACCGCCACGCGCTTCGGGCACAGTCGAGATCACTACGCCAAGGCAGATCCCCGCCCTCCAGAAGCAGGCAGGTAAACCGCTTGCCGAACGCGCCGGGGTAGAGCGTGATGGTCAGGCGGGCGCCCTCGAACAGGGCGGTTCCACGAACCCGTGCGGACACCTCGCTGTCGTCCAGCGCCAAATTATCCACGTGGTTTTCCAGCCACCGCGAAACCGCCCCTCCGGCCAGGTCACGAATGTAGATTTCCAGATCCTGCACCCGTTGAATCTCCATGCTGTTGATCACAATGCCGCACATAGTGAACCGGCCCGGGGCGCGCTGCAACCCAGCGTTCCAGCTCCTCGCGCAAATCCTCGATAGTCAGCCGGCGCAACCGGCCTGCCGCCTTGCGCTCATGCCAGGCAACTTCCGCCGAGGCCCTCTGCAGCTCAAGGTCATGCAGGGCCTGCTCAAGTTCGCCAACCGGCTCCTGGCGCGCCATGGCGACCAGCGCCTGCCGGCGCAGCGTCTCCGTTTGGCCGCCGAGTGCTACGGCCTGCACCGGCCCCCGGCGGGCAAACAGGCTCAAGCGCGCCGACGCCCGCTCTACCCACTCCAGCATGCCACCCGGCGTACTCACGCAACGACTCCGTCGGGAGGCGACATAACGGATCACCGACGGCGGAAGCTGAACATTCCATTGTTTTTCAATCGCCGCCTGGTGTGCCGTCAGGATGGCCATTTTCTGTGCGTGGCTCGAGGGCGGCATCTCAAAGGTATCCAGGTGACGCCCCAATCGATGTTGCAAGGCCTGGATGGCCGGGCCCTCCGGGTCGTCGGGCCCGAGCAACAGCATCGGCCCTTGCCAGTGAAGCACCAGCTCCGGAGCCAGGCTGGTCGGGGAATCCATCAACGCCAACAGGTCGCCAGGGCTCACATTATCGAGTACAAGTAATGGCCAGCGCCGGCTGCTACCCGCACACTGGCCCTCCTCTGAGCCGGCGGGAATAACCGGCAGGTCGCTGGCCAATACGTCCGACTCTCGGCGCAGGTCGACCTCAACAACATCCAGCTCCAGCGATGACAACATGGACTGCAGCCAGCAGGACTTTCCAGACCCACGCGGGCCCCGGACCCAGGCCAGCGCCCGACGACAGGCCGAGAGGCTGATGCCAACGTCTTCGGCCAGCTCAACCCATTCCGGGTCGGTGATCACAATGGGTGCCCGGGTATGGTGCTCGATTCCCGGCGGGAGCGGCTCTTCCGTGACATCCGGCCACCGCGATACCAGTTCCAGGACCGCAACATAGGCCTTGCCTTCCAGCCGATCAGTGCGGGTTGCCAGGGCGCTGAACAGATGTGGCCAATCCAGCCACGGCGAGTCAAACGCTTCCCGGGCCGTCGCCAGCCAGTAAACCAGTTGGGACGACAACAGGCCTTCGCCGCCGACTTCGGTCACAATGGGCTGCTCGCACTGAATGGTCCGGACCAGTTCGTCCAGATCCACGCCGCACCCCTTCAGGTAGCGTGTGATCGACGGAGCTTCATCCAGTAAGGCAAGCAGATAATCTTCCACCGTGATCACCGTGCCACCTCGTCGGTTCACACTGTCACGGGCGCGTACCAGGGCCGTCTGGCACTGAGGGTTCAGGCATCCTAGCCAATCGTCCATTCAACTTCTCCCTGTTGTGGTCGCATCGTCCTGATGCTTTGGGTTTTCCGCGGAGCGAAACGCGCTCGGGCAGACCGGGATTCTAGGGGCGTTTGTATCGATCTTCAAATCGAATGATGTCGTCCTCACCGAGATAACTGCCGGTCTGCACCTCAATCAGCTCCAGCGGGATAACACCAGGGTTGTGCAACCGGTGCCTGACCCCGAGTGGAATATAGGTGGATTGGTCCTCCGTCAGGGTCACACAATCGTCACCCCGGGTAACCTCTGCGGTGCCACGCACCACGACCCAGTGCTCGGCCCGGTGGTGATGTTTCTGGAGGGAGAGCGACGCCCCCGGGCTGACCGTAATACGCTTGACCTGAAACCGGTCGCCGGCGGCAATGCGCTCATAGGTGCCCCAGGGGCGATGCACTTTTTTGTGGAACCGGACTTCCTCCCGATGACCGGCCTTCAATTGATCCACCAGCGTACGCACCTCGTCCACGCGATGCCGGCCGGCGACCAGAATCGCGTCGCCGGTTTCGACGATAATCTGGTCCGAGACACCAAGAACCGCCACCAGCCGGCCTTCGGAATGGATGTAGGAACCGGAAACGTCTTCGGTCAGCACATCGCCCCGGAGGACATTATTGTCGCCATCCTTGCCGTGAATGTTCCATAGGGCCGACCAGCCGCCAACATCGGACCAGCCGGCATCAAGAGGCACCATGACCGCGTCGGTTGTGTGCTCCATGACGGCGTAGTCGACGGACTCCGAAGGGCATCGGGCAAACCCGGCGGCACCGACTCGCAGAAAATCCAGATCGGCTTCGCGTTTTCCAAAGGCCTCGCGGCAGGCATCGAGAATGTCGGCGCGGAAACGGCCCAGCTCTTCCAGATAGCGGTCTGCCCGGAACAGGAACAGACCGCTGTTCCAGTAGTAACGACCGGACTCCAGATACGACCGGGCGGTTGCGAGGTCCGGCTTTTCCACAAAACGCGTGACGGGTTGCCAGGGCCGGCCATCGCCCACCGACTCGATATACCCGTACCCGGTGTGCGGGCTATCCGGGGTTACGCCAAACGTCACCAGTTTGCCCGCACGGGCCGCGTTCACCCCGGCTTCAACCGCGGAGCGAAAGGCCTCCACATCCTGTATGACATGATCAGACGGCATCACCAGCATCAGCTCATCCGATTGTTCCGCCGCCACCGCAAGTGCCGCCAGCGCAATGGCCGGTGCCGTGTTCCGCCCGACGGGCTCCAGAATAATGCCAGCGGACTGGCTGCCAGAGGCTGCCTGCAGGACCGACGCCACGAAAAACCGATGCGCCTCGCTGGTGACCGCCAGCAGCCGGGGCGGGCCGTCCAGCGCCAGTGCCCGGATAACCGTCTCTGCCAGCATGGACTCGCCGGAAGCCAGCGCATGGAACTGCTTTGGATGGGCTTCCCTGGAAAGAGGCCACAGGCGAGTACCGGAGCCACCGGACAGGATCACGCAATGCATGGAATTCGGGCCTCCGCCCAGTCACACCAAATAGTCGTACCAAATGGGATTCGCGACCGGGCTTGTCCGCTTATTTGGTTACCTGTGAACAGTTTACGGTATTCTGGGCAAATGGATGAATTCACTCACTCTGACATCAGGCATTCTTTCCGCACGCCGGCCATCCGGCATCTGGCGTGGTTGTGCCAGGCGCCGCAGCTCCTGGGCTCGCCCATCACCTTCGAACCCGGTCGCTGCCTGCCCACGGACTACACGGCCACGCTTCAGGCCTGGGATCGTGACCCCGACAGCGCCCCTGCACTGTTGCGCGAGCCACCCCAACGCCGACTCGGGTTCTATGTTGAGCGCCTTTACCAGGTGCTTCTGGCGGACCTGCTCGGCTGGGACATTCTGCTACAGAACCGCCAGATACAGTCGAACGGACGAACCATCGGCGAACTGGATTTTGTGGTGCATAACCACATCAGGGACCGGATAGAACACCATGAAATTGCCATCAAATATTACCTCGGGGTTTCCCGGCCGGATGGAAGGCCGTTGTGGTACGGCCCCAACGCAAGGGACCGGCTGGATCTCAAAACCGACCGCATGCTGCACCAGCAAAGCCACCGTGCCCAGCTTCCCGAAGCCCGCACCCTGCTGGCCGAGGCCGGTATTACCGGGCCGCTGACGCCACGGATATTCATGCCCGGGTACCTGTTCTATCCAGACCATCAAACGCTCGCCGCTCCTGAGCATGTTCCCGCCGGCCATCTGCGCGGCCGATGGCGCTATCTTTCACAGGTAAGCCTGCCAGACATGGCAGGCTGGGTGGTATTGAACAAGCCCAACTGGATTGGCTCCTGGTGCCAGCGTGAGCCGCCTCAAACCGGCGAGGTCATCGCGGCCCTGGACACCGTCGAACGCTTTGCCGCTCCCCGGCTATTCGCCTTGCTCAGGAAGGATTCAACCCGCGATCTCTGGCACGAATCCGACCGTTTGTTTGTGGTGCCCGACAACTGGCCATAGCGCCCCCGGACTCAGGGGAACGGTTGACCGGAGCCACATTCTCGTTCACCCTAATCTGGTTTCATTATGCAACCGGAGAAAGCGTGTGAGCGAATACAGAAACCGGGCTGTTGTACTCAAACAGCGTCCACAAGGCGAAATTCAGCAAGGTGACCTGGCCCTGGAAGACCGACCGGTCCGCCCTCCGAACGAAGGCGAAGTGGTTGCCCAGATCCTTTGGCTGTCCCTGGACCCCTACATGCGCCCGCGGATGAACGATGCCAAGGGCTATATGGACCCCATCGGCATAGACGAGCCGATCGTGGGCGAGAGTGTGGCGCGGGTGGTGGAGTCCCGCTCCGATGCGCTGAAGGTGGGGGATCTGGTCACCTGCTATTCCGGCTGGCAGGAATACGTGACCTTCCCGGCCGATGCCCCGATGGTTTACAGGATTCAGGAAAGGCCCAACGTGCCTCTGCAGGCCTATCTGGGCGTGGCCGGTATGCCAGGGCGCACCGGCTACTGCGGCCTGATGTACGTGGGCAAGCCCAGAGCCGGCGAAACCGTGGTTGTTTCCGCGGCATCCGGGCCCGTAGGCACGGTAGTCGGCCAGACCGCGAAGTCAGAGGGATGCCGGGTAGTGGGTGCTGCCGGCGGTCCCGATAAATGCCGCTACGTGGTTGACGAACTCGGTTTTGACGCCTGCGTGGATTACAAGGCAGGCAATCTGGAGGCAGACCTCAAGGCCGCCTGCCCGGACGGCATCGACATCTATTTCGAAAACGTGGGAGGCGCCGTCACTCGCGCCGTGGCCCCGCTGCTGAACGCCGGCGCCCGGGTGCCCATCTGTGGTTATGTTTCCGCCTACAATGCAACGGATATGGCAAGTGTGGAGACTCCGTTCCATGTGCTCAAGGCGCTGGATCCGGTACCGGAGCACCGCTTTTTCCTGGTGACTGAATGGCAGGACAGACACCAGGAAATCACCGACATCCTCGCCTCCCGGGTTGCCTCCGGTAACCTGAACTACCGGGAGACGGTTGCCGAGGGCCTGGAGAATGCCGTTGAGGCGTTCAAGGGCATGCTCAAGGGCAAGAACTTCGGCAAGCAACTGGTCCATATCGCGGACTAGGCTCCCTGCCCACCGGGAAGGTCAGCTCGCGACGTTCAGCAGCACCTTCCCGGTGTTCTTGTTCTCGGCCACATAGGCCATGGCTTCATCGGCCTGGTCAATAGGCCAGGTACTGTCAATCAGGGGCTCGATCTGGCCGGCCGCCAGCAGTGGCCAGACATGCCGATGCAGCTCCTGCATCACCCGGCCCTTGTCTGCCACCGTGCGGGAGCGCAGGGTGGAGCCGATCAGGCGATGCCTTTTAACCAGCATCAGACCAAGATCGACCTGAGCCGACCGGCCACCCAGCAGACCGATCAGCACAATCCTGCCGTCCACATTGAGTACCTTCTGATCCTCGGCGATGTAACTGCCACCCACCGGATCCAGCACCATATCGACACCACCCCAGGCTTTCACCGCATCCACAAACGAGCCATCCTTGCGATTCCAGACTCCACTGGCTCCCAGATTGCGGCAGATTTCCAGCTTGGTGGCATCGCCGGCGGTGGCAAACACCGGGTTGCCAAACGCCGTAGCCAACTGAATAACGGCGGTACCCAGCCCACTCCCACCCGCGTGAAGCAGCACCCGCTCCCCGGGCTTGATCGCCGCCTCCTGATAGAGGTTCAGCCAAGCGGTAGCGAACACCTCGGGAACCGCAGCCGCCTTTTCGAGGGTGAATCCCTTGGGGACCGGCAGCACCTGAACCGCCGGTACGATGACCCGGGTGGCATAGCCGCCGCCGGTCAGAAGGGCGCAAACCTCCTCCCCGGGCTCAAAACCCCGGACACCAGCGCCCACCGCGGCAATGCGTCCGCTGACTTCCAGCCCAAGAATCTCGGAAGCGCCCGGGGGCGGCGGATAGACGCCCGCCCGTTGCATCAAGTCAGCGCGGTTTACCGCGGTCCAGACAACGTCGATTTCCACGTGACCGGCAGGCAACTCGCCCGGACCCTCCGAGTCCTCCCAACTGAGTGCACTGCCCGTTACCCTGATTGCTTTCATCATGTCTGACATCCCGGTGGTTCCAGTATCCGCTCAGGATACCCCATGTTTTTCGACCGTTGCACGAAGGATTGCACAATAGTCACGCACCGGATCTCCGTCAGGGCGTCCGGAACCGGGGCAGTCCGAGGGTGTGATCCTCCGCCACCTCAATCAGGACATTGGCCCTGCCCGGCATTTCTGCCAGGCAGGTGCGGGTAACACGTTCGTAGTGCTGGATAAAGCGAGCCACCTCGGCGTCGCTCATGATGCGCAATGGGTGGGCGCCGGCCCCGCCTTCGCCCTGTTCTGGTGCAATTTTTTGCCGTTCCGCCAGTTTATGCTCCTGTAGCCTGCGCCACTCAAGGACGCTGGCCATGGCGGGCGCTTTCAGCATGACCAGACTGTCGAGTTGATCAAACAGCGACCGGTAACCCGCATCGAGACAATCGTTAACGTACCGACGCCAGTGCCCGCCGGGATCCTCTTCCGCTTCGAGCCGGTTTACCGGTGCCTGTAAGGCCGCCTCATCCCGCTCCGGGCGGGCGCCGACGCACCACCCCTCAAACAGCACCACCTCCGCCGGTCCCTGGAACACCGGCCAATGCGACCGGGGAATGCGATCATCCATAGCCTTGTCAAAGGCCGGAATAGCCGTGTGATCGCCGTGGCCGGCATGGACGAGCCGGTCAATCACCTGCAGGCCGAGCGCCACATCGTGGGTGCCCGGCACACCACGGGTCTGGAAAAGCGGGTGCACGGTATGGGCAAGTGACTGGCGCTCAGCTCTGGTAAGGTAGAGGTCATCGAGGGAGAAGCTTGCCGTCGGGCAGTGCCGGTGCCGGCTGAGAATGTCCCGCAGGAACAGGGTCAGTGTGGATTTGCCGGTACCCTGGGCACCATGAATGCCAATGATCACGGGCCGGCCGAGCCTGGCCCGGCATTCAAGGATATGGTCGGCCAGCGGCAGGATGGTCTTCCTGACCGTCTCAACGTAAGACAGGGGCAATTGTTCCTGTTTGATCAGGGCATCGATGGTGTGCGTCAGTTCGGTCTCGGACACGTGCTTCATCCCGGCGTTGGGTGTTGATAAAACATTCAGCAAAAGGTACCCAGCAGACTATGTACCAGATGGGAGTATAGGCATTTTATGAGTGACAATGGTTTTGCGGTGGAACATCGCTACCTGGAACTGCCGGACAGCTTTTTTACGCGCGTTCAGCCAGCCCCGCTGAGCGACGCAAAAATGGTCTGCTTCAACCACGAACTGGCCGCAAGCATGGGGTTCCACACCCTTTCAGAATCCGACTGGACGGCCATTGGCGCCGGTACGGAACTGCTCGAGGGCATGGACCCGGTTGCCATGAAGTACACCGGCCACCAGTTCGGGGTCTACAATCCGGACCTGGGGGATGGCCGTGGACTGTTGCTGTGGGAAACCGTTGGCCCGGACGGCCGCCGCTGGGACTGGCACCTCAAGGGTGCCGGTACGACGCCCTACTCCCGCTTCGGTGATGGCCGGGCGGTGCTGCGGTCCACCATCCGCGAGTACCTGTGCAGTGAAGCCATGCATGGCCTGGGCATCCCCACCACCCGGGCGCTGTTTATGGTGAGTGCCAAAGACCCGATTCGCCGTGAATCCATTGAAACCGCCGCGGCACTGGTGCGGGTGGCCCAGAGCCATATCCGGTTCGGGCACTTCGAATTTGCCGCCCACCATGAGGGGCCGGAGACGGTAGCAACCCTGCTGAAGCACGTTATCGCCCTGCACTTCCCGCATCTGATTGAGCTGCCGGAGCACGAACGCCATACCCGCTGGTTTGAGGAAGTGACGGAACGGACCGCCCGACTGATTGCCGACTGGCAGGCAGTCGGCTTCTGCCACGGCGTGATGAACAGCGACAACATGTCCATCATCGGCGACACCTTCACGAAGTTGCGCTCCATCTTCACGCCGAGCGCT
>CBIHLH010000144.1:0-9161 GCA_966210405.1 uncultured Marinobacter sp. | reverse complement strand
GATTCAGGGCCTCAAGCCCGCGAACGGCAGTGTGCATAAGCTGGAGGTAGCCAATCACCAGCGTTGCCTGGTGGAAGTGGTGCTGGGGCCGGAATTCCCGGCGCTGGGCAAAACCATTCGTGACAGCCGTTTCCGCACACGCTTCAGCGCGGTGATTCTGTCTCTGTCCCGGGAGGGCAGGCGGGTGCCTGGCAAGCTGGGGGATATTACCTTCCGGATGGGCGATACGCTGCTGCTGGAGGCCAGTCATCAGTTTGTGGAGCAGTATCGGTTCCGCCGGGACTTTTTGCTGGTCAGCGCGCTGAACGATTCCACGCCCCCCGATTTTCGCCGGGCGCCCCGGGCCATGGGTATTCTGGCGCTGATGGTGCTGGCCAGCGCCTCCGGGCTGTTGCAGATCATGGAAGCGGCGTTTCTGGCCGCCGGGGCGATGATCGTGTCTGGGTGTATTACCGCCAGCCGGGCACGGCGCAGCGTCGATTTGCCGGTGCTGGTGGTGATTGCCGCCTCCTTTGCACTTGGCAATGCCATGACCAGCACCGGTGCGGCTGAATGGGTGGCCGGTGGTCTGCTGGGTTTGGGCGAGCTTACCCCCTGGGCCGCACTGGCGTTGATTTACCTGCTCACGGCTGTGTTTACCGAGGTGATCACCAACAACGCCGCTGCGGTGCTGATGTTTCCCATTGCGCTGGCGCTTTCGGAGCAACTGGGGGTTCACTTCATTCCCTTTGCGGTTGCGGTGATGTTTGCGGCTTCGGCTTCTTTTATTACGCCTCTGGGGTACCAGACCAACCTTATGGTGTACGGCCCCGGGCGGTATCAGTTCACGGATTATGTAAAGATTGGTCTGCCGTTGAGTATTTTGGTGGGGGTTACCTCGATTGCGTTGATTCCGTTGATTTGGACGTTCTAAGGGTGTGATTCACTATATTTAGCCAGGTGAAAGCACCGTGACCATCGACTGGCCAGCCTGTTGGCGATGGGATTGTTTGGGCCGGTATGGTGTCGCATTATAGTTTGTATTCGATGCCTTTGGACAAGACGATTATCCTGTCTAATATGCTTGGCCTTCTGGTGTTTGTTGCAATTGGCGCGGTTCTGGCATTTTCGCACCATACTGTGCCGTTCCGGTGGCTATTAGTGGGGCTGGCGGGCGCCAGGGGCCTTTCGAAGCAGCCGGTGCGGCTGTCTTATGCGTCAGTCGATTGGGCCAGTTTATTCGAATCGACTTAAGGATGTTTGAAGTCAATGTTTAACGACAAGTCTATTCTGATTACCGGTGGCACTGGCTCGTTCGGCCACACGTTCGTGCCGATGTTGCTTGGGAAATATAGCCCGCGCCGCGTGATTATCTTTTCCCGGGACGAAATGAAGCAGTGGGAAATGGCGAAGAAGTTTGACGCCGATCCCCGGATACGTTTCTTCATTGGCGATGTGCGGGACAAGGAGCGTTTGTATCGGGCGCTGGATGGCGTGGACTACGTGGTCCATGCTGCGGCGACCAAGATTGTCCCGACGGCGGAATACAATCCGTTCGAGTGTATTAAAACCAATATTATCGGCGCGATGAATCTGATCGATGCCTGTATTGATAAGGGCGTGAAGCGGGTGGTGGCGCTTTCCACCGATAAGGCCAGCAGCCCGATCAACCTCTACGGAGCCACCAAGCTGGCCTCCGACAAGGTGTTTGTTTCCGGCAATTCGTACGCTGGTAGCCACGATACCCGCTTTGCGGTGGTGCGCTACGGCAACGTAATGGGCTCCCGTGGCTCCGTTATTCCGTTTTTTATGTCGATTCGGGACAAGGGCGTTCTGCCGATCACCGATGACCGGATGACCCGTTTCATGATTTCTCTGGAGCAGGGTGTGGAGCTGGTGTGGCATGCCTTTGAGGACATGGAAGGCGGCGAAATCTACGTGAAGAAGATCCCTTCCATGAAAGTGACGGATCTGGCCCGGGTGGTGGCGCCGGAAGCCCGCCAGGAGGTGGTGGGTATCCGCCCCGGAGAGAAACTGCATGAGCAGATGATCGGTGCGGAAGATTCCTACTACACCTATGAGTACCCGGAGCACTTCAAGATCCTGCCGGCGATTCATGACTGGAGCTCGGATGCCAACCGCATCAAGGACGGTAAAAAGGTTGAGGAAGGGTTTATCTATTCCAGTGACAACAACACGGAATGGATGACCGATGAGGAGCTCCAGGCCTGGATTGAGGCCAACCACGATCACATCGGGAGTATCTGAAGCATGATTCCCTATGGTCGGCAAAACATTTCCCAGCAGGATATCGACGCGGTTGTTGAGGTTCTGAAGTCCGATTTTCTGACCCAGGGGCCGGCGGTGCCCGCGTTCGAGCAAAAAGTGGCTGGCCATGTGGGCGCCGGTTTTGGTGTGGCGGTGAACAGCGCGACGTCGGCTTTGCACATTGCCTGCCTCGCCCTTGGTCTCGGAAAGGGCGACTGGCTGTGGACATCGCCGGTTACCTTTGTGGCATCGGCCAACTGCGGGCTCTACTGCGGGGCCCGGGTGGATTTTGTTGATATTGATCCGCGCACCTACAACCTCTGCCCGAACGCGCTGGAAGAGAAGCTGCGGCGAGCGGAAGCGGAAGGGCGGTTACCGAAAGTGGTGGTGGCCGTGCACCTGTGTGGGCAGCCCTGCGATATGGCGCGGATAGGGGCGCTGTCTGAGCGCTATGGCTTTCGGGTGATCGAGGACGCCTCCCACGCCATCGGCGGCAAGTACCAGGGTGAATTCATCGGGAACGACCGCTTCAGCGATATCACCGTGTTCAGTTTTCATCCGGTGAAGATTGTGACCACGGCGGAAGGCGGCATGGCGGTGACCAATAACCCGGAGTTGGCGGCGCGGATGGATAGGCTCCGCAGCCACGGTATAACCCGGGACCCTGAGCGGATGACGCACGAGCCGGACGGCCCCTGGTATTACCAGCAGGTGGATCTCGGGTTTAACTACCGGATGACGGAGCTGCAAGCCGCGCTGGGCGTTAGTCAGATGGATCGTCTGGACGATTTCGTGAGCCGGCGCCATGAGCTGGCCAGGCGCTACGATGAGTTGTTGGCGGGCTTGCCGCTGGTAACGCCCTGGCAGCATCCTGACGGTTATTCTGGCCTGCACTTGTACGTGATCCGGTTGAAAACCGGTGAGATCACGCGCACCCACAAAGCGGTGTTTGAAGCTTTGAGGGCCCAGGGCATTGGCGTGAATCTGCATTATATTCCGGTACACATCCAACCCTGGTATGCGCAGGTCGGGTTTGAGCCGGGCGATTTTCCGGAGGCCATGCGGTATTACGGGGAGGCCATCAGCCTGCCGATGTTTCAAGGGCTCACGGATGACCAACAGGATACGGTGGTGGCTGCGGTGAAGGATGCGCTCGGATTATGAATCTTGCCATTATTCCGGCCCGGGGCGGCAGTAAACGGATTCCGCGCAAGAACATCCGCGAGTTTTGTGGCAAGCCGATGATTGCCTGGTCTGTCGAAGCGGCGCTCGAGAGCGGTTGTTTCCAGGAGGTGGTGGTATCCACAGACGATGAAGACATTGCGGAGGTGGCCAGGGCCTATGGCGCCTCGGTGCCGTTCCTGAGACCGGAGAACCTGTCTGACGACTATACCGGAACTATTCCGGTGATCCGGCATGCCGTTGAGTGGTTCCTTAACGCCGGGCATCAGGTGGATTCGGCCTGCTGCCTATACGCAACGGCGCCGTTCGTGCAGGCGGCGGATCTGAGGGTTGGGCTGGCAACCCTGCACCGCGAAAACAGCGCGTTTGCGTTTTCGGTCACCAGTTTTGCCTTTCCGATCCAGAGGGCGCTCCGGCTCCTGCCCGGTAGCCGGGTGGAAATGTTTGATCCCGATCAGTTTGCCACCCGGTCCCAGGACCTGGAAGAGGCATGGCACGATGCCGGGCAGTTTTACTGGGGGACGGCCGAAGCCTGGCGGTCGGGGCCGGTGATTTTCGGCCCCGACTCCGTTGGGGTGCCAATCCCAAGGCATCGCGTGCAGGATATTGATACGCCAGAAGACTGGGAGTCCGCTGAGTATTTGTTTGAGGCAATAAGGGCCCGGGCGGAACAGGGTGGCTAGGCTCACTGTCGCGTTTCGTGTGGATGCCTCCCGGGTGATCGGGTCCGGGCATGTTATGCGCTGTCTGACCTTGGCGGATGCGCTGGTGGCGTCTGGAGCCCGGTGCCATTTCATCATGCGTGAGCAGTCGGGCAGCCTCGAATCGCTGGTGTTGGAACGAGGGCATGGGGTTTCGATGCTGCCTGCCAACGCGCCGTTATCATCGTCAGTGGTTTTGCCTGGGCCGGCTCACACCGGCTGGCTGGGAACGGATTGGCAGGCCGATGCCTCCGACTCAATAGCAGCACTGGCTGATCTTTCGCCTGACTGGCTTGTGGTGGATCACTACGCACTGGAGGCACAGTGGGAGGCCCGTCTTTCCGGGCATGCGGGCAGGGTGATGGTCATTGATGATCTGGCGGATAGAGAGCATGCCTGTGATCTGCTGCTTGATCAGAACTTGGGGCGGGCTGATGCCGATTACGATGGGCTGGTGCCCATTGGAGCGAAGCGGCTGACAGGCCCCGGTTACGCTCTGTTGCGCGGAGAATTCGCCCGTGCGCGCGAACAGAGCCTCGCCCGCCGGGCTCATGGCCGGCTTGAAACGATTCTGGTCAGCCTGGGCGGGGTGGACAAGGACAATGTAACCCTGGACGTCGTCGAAACGCTTGGCGACATGGATGGCCTGGATGGCTGCCGCCTGTTGGTTGTGCTGGGCGCGGCTTCCCCCCACAGAAGTACTGTGGCTGAGCGTCTTGAGCGCCTCAGTTTGCCAGCAGAGTTGTATGTGAACACGGATGAGATGGCAGAGTTAATGGCGCGTTCGGACCTGGCGATTGGCGCAGCGGGAGGGACCGCCTGGGAGCGGTGCTGCCTGGGTTTGCCGACGCTGATGGTGGTAATGGCCGATAACCAGAGAGCCGGTGCCGACGCATTGCATAAGGCGGGTGCGGCCGTGAACCTGGGGGAACCTTCGGGTGTTCGGAAACGTTTGGAAGCGGCGGTGAAGCAGGTTTCCAATGCTGCAACGCTTTGCATCATGGCCCGGCGCGCGGCGGCCATTTGTGACGGGCTGGGTGCTGCACGTGTGGTGGCGGCGATGCGTGGAGGTGATCAGTGACTGATAGCGCGCTTAGGCCCATGATGGAGGCCGACCTGGAGCGGGTTCTTGCCTGGCGGAACGACCCCGAAGTTCGCCGGTTCATGTACACCAGCCACGAGATTACCCCGGAGGAGCACCGGCGCTGGTTTGAGCGGGTAAACAGCCAGCCTGGCGTAAACCTGCTGATTTACGAGGCCGCAGGAACGCCCCAGGGGTTTATGAACATCCATATGACCCAGTGCCCCCGGGTGGCCGACTGGGGTTTTTACCTGGCCCCGGAGGCCCCCCGGGGCACGGGCATGGCGCTTGGCGAGGCGGCGCTGGACTATGCATTTACGCAGCTGAATTTTCATAAGGTCTGCGGCCAGGCCCTGGGCTTTAATGAGCGCTCCATCCGCTTCCATGAGAAACTGGGCTTCCGGCGGGAAGGGGTGCTTCGTGAGCAGCATTACGACGGCCGTGTTTATCAGGATGTGATCTGTTTCGGGATTCTGGCCACGGAATGGAGAAACGGGAATGGGTAATACAAAGGTTTTGGTATGAGTCATCCAAAGATTGAGATCAACGGGCGTGAAATTTCGGGCTCGCAGCCTCCGTACATTATTGCGGAGTTGTCCGCCAACCATAACGGACATCTGGAAACGGCCATGCGGATAATCGAGGAGGCTGTGAAGGCGGGGGCGGATGCGGTCAAGCTGCAAACGTACCGGCCAGACACCATCACCCTTGATTCCGATGCGGATGAGTTCAGGATCAAAGGCGGTCTGTGGGACGGTCGCACCCTGTATGAGCTTTACGAAGAAGCTCATATGCCCTGGGAGTGGCACAAGCCCCTGTTCGAGCATGCCCGGAAACTGGGCATCACCATTTTCAGTTCACCCTTTGATACCACGGCGGTGGATTTACTGGAGGAGCTTGGTGCTCCGGCCTATAAAATTGCCTCGTTTGAAGCCGTGGATTTGCCGCTTATTCAGTACGTGGCCCGTACCGGCAAACCG
Source organism: uncultured Marinobacter sp. (assembly GCA_966210405.1). GTDB lineage: Bacteria > Pseudomonadota > Gammaproteobacteria > Pseudomonadales > Oleiphilaceae > Marinobacter. The sequence goes on along the minus strand of CBIHLH010000144.1, from coordinate 2,970 downwards.
ATGATTATTTCCACCGGTATGGCGGATGCCGACGAAATCCGGGAAGCCATTGATGCGGCACAGAGCGCAGGGTGCAGCCAACTGGCGATTTTGCATTGTGTAAGTGGTTATCCGGCTCCGGCCGAGGACTACAATCTTCGGACCGTTGTGGAAATGCAGGAAAGGTTCGGGCTCGTGACCGGTCTTTCCGACCATACCCTGGACAACACCACGGCCATTGCCAGTGTGGTTCTGGGGGCGTCACTGATAGAGAAGCATTTCACTCTGGATCGTAATGGGGGTGGGCCGGATGACAGTTTCTCCCTGGAGCCGGCGGACCTGGCGAATCTTTGCCGGGACAGCAAGACGGCCTGGAAGTCCCTCGGCACCGTGGATTACGGCCGCAAATCCAGTGAGCAGGGTAACGCTCAGTTTCGGCGCTCGCTATATTTCGTGCGAGATATCAAAGAGGGAGAGTTGATCACGGCCGACGATGTGCGCAGTGTTCGCCCTGGCTATGGCTTAGCTCCGAAACATATTAAAAAAGTCATTGGAACTAGGGCTAAGAAAAATATTCAGTCAAATACGCCTGTCCACCTTGATGTACTACTTTAACTGCTTCAATGATCTAAGGTTTATCTTGAAAAGACCTTTGATGGTACTGGCTTCCGACGCGAACAGCGGTTGGCGGAGACGGATCAGAAGATGTTGGAGAACCTGACGGTCGGGGCTTACTTCAAGTATATTTTTATGACGGTTGCCGGGAAGGGGACCGGGGACCGGGTGCATTGTAACTAAAAATCTTTTGGTTTTTTCCTTCCGTGGATTCCGTGTCCAAAAAATAATCTTTAAAAGGGAATGACTGACCTATGCTCAAGGATGAAGAGTTCACACGCAAAATTCGGGGCTGCGTGTACGAGGTATAGTTAAGCTGGAATAGCCTGTTATCCCTGTATTCAAAACCGGTAAAGGACAACCATGTTCGAAAAATTCCTGAATCTGTCGCGTTTTCATAAGCGGGTGGTGTCGGTTGCCGCCGATGTTCTGGCACTTTTCTTTGCCCTCTGGGCAGCCTTCTCGTTGAGGTTGGACCAGCAGTTCTGGGTGCCGAGTCGCGAACAGTTGGTTGTCTCGGCGCTGACGGTGGTGTTCACCATCGTTGTGTTTGTGCGTCTGGGCCTTTATCGAGCCGTGGTTCGATACCTGAGTGACCGGGCGTTTATCACGGTTATCACCGGCGTGGTGATCTCGGCGTTTACTCTGATTATGTTGGGGTACTGGCTTGAGGTTCTTGTGCCCCGGTCTGTTCCGATCATTTACGGTGCCCTGGCGTTTATTTTTGTCAGCGGTACGCGGATGTCGGTGCGTATGCTGGTAAACCGCCCTCGTTACCGTAATAAGGAGTTCGTGGCGATTGTCGGGTCTGGCGAAACGGGCATGCAGCTGGCGAATGCGCTGGACCACGGCACTGAATATCATCCCGCCGCGTTTATTACGCTTCGCAAAGGCAATCACCGGGCGTTGATTAATGGCATTCCGGTTTACGACATCAGCCACATTGAACGAGCGGTGAAAGAGCATCGGGTCAAACGGCTGTTGCTGGCTCTGGACGCCAACTCGGGCATTGATCGTAAACGGCTGCTCAAGAAGCTGGAACCCTTGGCGATTCCGGTACAAACGGTACCCACCCTGTCGGAACTGGTGGCCGGGCAGGCGCGGATTAACGACATCCGGGATCTGGACATTGAGGATCTGCTGGGCCGGGACCCGGTTCAGCCGGATAACGCCCAGGTGGCTGCCGGGTTGTATGGTAAGGCGATCCTGGTCACCGGTGCGGGTGGTTCTATTGGTTCCGAGCTGTGCCGGCAGATTATCCGGCACCGGCCCGCCCGGTTGGTACTATTTGAGCAGGCTGAATTTTCCCTGTATGCCATTGAGCGGGAGCTTCAGGCCATCAATCGCGTTGAAGGGCTGGAGGTAGAGGTTCATCCCTTGCTCGGGAGCGTGACCCATCGCCGGCGCTGCGAAGCCGTTATGCGCAGCTTTGGAATTGAGACGGTATACCACGCAGCCGCTTACAAGCATGTGCCGCTGGTGGAGCATAACGTTATTGAAGGCGTGCAGAACAATATTTTTGGCACCTTTCATGTTGCAGAGGCCGCCATTGCCTGCGGTGTTAAGCGCTTCGTTCTGATTTCTACAGACAAGGCGGTGCGCCCGACCAATGTGATGGGGGCCAGTAAGCGAATGGCGGAGCTGGTATTGCAGGGGCTGGCCCAGAGGCAGTCCGATACCATCTTCTCCATGGTGCGTTTTGGCAATGTGCTGGGGTCTTCGGGCTCCGTGGTTCCATTGTTCCGGGATCAGATCCGCGATGGTGGGCCGGTGACGGTAACCCATCCGGACATTATCCGTTATTTCATGACCATTCCGGAGGCCAGCCAGTTGGTATTGCAAGCTGGCAGCATGGGGCAGGGTGGTGAGGTGTTTGTGCTCGATATGGGCGAGCCGGTGAAAATTGCCGACCTGGCCCGCAAGATGGTGCACCTGATGGGCCTGTTGGAAAAAACCGACGAGCGACCGGATGGGGATGTTGAAATCGTATTCTCCGGGTTGCGGCCGGGTGAGAAGCTGTTTGAAGAGTTATTGATTGGCGACGACCCCCAGGGCACCGCCCACCCCCGAATCATGATGGCCCGTGAGGTTTTCCTGCCTTGGGAGGAAGTGGAGCAGATACTGAACCGGCTGATGAAGGCCAGCCATGATTTTGATTGCCATGAGATGGTGGAAATCCTGAAGAGAGCACCCACCGGGTTCGCACCGAATGGTGGAGTGGCGGACCTGGTCTGGTGTAATGGCAACGAGGATTATGTGAGGCCGGCCAAGAGTGCGGAGAAGGTTCGGCGGTTGCCTTTGTGAAATTGGGGTCTGTAAAAAAGGGGTCTGACCCCTTGGGGTCAGACCCCAACTTGGCCCAACTGGCCCCAGCCC
>CBIHLH010000143.1:0-9163 GCA_966210405.1 uncultured Marinobacter sp. | reverse complement strand
CCTCTGAGCCAACCGTGTCGAATACCACGTCAAACTCACCCTCGAAAGAGAGAGCCGCTCTGCAGGCGCCGAGTTCCGACGCCGCGGCTTGTCGTGAAGTGGATAAGTCTGTAACAAATACGGTTCTGTTTCCCTGATCCCATGCCATTGCTGTAAGACCGAGACCAACGGAACCGGCCCCGACGATGAGTACTGAGTCCGTTGGTTTAGGCTGAGCTCGTTCCCAGGCATTTGCGGCATTTGCAAAAGGCTCGATAAACGACGCCTGCTCCCAGCTTAGCGAAGGAGGCAATTCAAATACCGCGTCTTCAGGAACAATTACCTGTTCGGCTAATCCACCATAGCGTTGGACGCCAATCAACTTCCAGTCGTTGCACAGTTGTGGCTGGCTATCCGAGCAATAGGAGCAACTCTGACAACCTGACAGTGGAAAAATTGCCACTCTCTGCCCCTCTTTGTTCACACCACATATACCATGCCCCATTATGCTGGGAAGCGAGCGAAACCCGGGATTTTGAAGTGCAGCGGTCTCGCTGCCACCAAGCCCTGTGATTTCTACCTCTATAACCGCTTCATTCGGACCGGGCTTTGGGAGCGTGAAATTTTCCTGATCCAATCTTCCGGGTCCCTTCAATAACAGAGCTTTCATCGAAATTACCTCCATGTAGAAAGCAGAGCGGTTAGAGCCAGCGACGAACCCGCTGCTCATAATCCCGGAAGGCATCCCCGAACAACTCTCGCAGGGCCTTTTCCTCCGGGGGAACAGGGTGCCCGGAATAAAAATCGCGCCGGCGATAATGTCAAAAAACGCCTCGCCGGTTCAGCCGGGACAATCCGGCTGCCAGCCCATTCAGCACTGCAATTGTGGGCCGCACGATGAGCCGGAAAATCCAGCTGCCGATGTACAGCACCGGCAGAAGGATCAACAACCAGCCCAGAAACTGCACCAGCCAGACCGGGTAGCCCAGTATGTCAGACACCTCGGCAAGAAAGTCGCTGATGATACCGGGGTGGGTGACCACCAGGTAGCCAACGCCCATCACGGCGGGCCATTTTGCGTATCGGGCGCTGTTCAGCAGCATCCGTCCGCCGTTGGCGAGGCGTGTGGCGAGGGCGGCGGAGCGGGTGCTTCTGGCGGCGCCCCGGGTAGACACCGCCATTGTGCGTCCCACCCGCAGTACCTTCAGCGCGCTGGCAAAGACCAGCACATCCACCGAGGCCCAGCCGATGTCCTCCGCCGATATGTCCTCACCGGTGCGGTGCTTGATTTCCAGGGTGCGGATTCCGCTGGCGAAAAACTGGTTGATGCCTTCCAGCACCCGTTCGGTCCGTACCCAGGTCACCTCTTCCTGCCCGCTGACCACAAATTGACCCAGGAAATCGTGCCCCTCTTCCTGAATGAAGCGCACGGCGTACCAGCCACGCTCCACCGGAAGCAGGTCGGTGGATTCCGCGTTGCCCTGCGTCGCGGCAGGGTCTTTCGCCTCGTCACCACTAAAATACTCTTTCGCCTTCTGGTACTTGCTGGCCAGGGTATCCATCAGTTCAATCGAGCCGATGGGCCGGCCCAGGAAGTAATAGACAGGCGGCAGGATATTCTCGCCATAGCGCAGAAGGATGTCCCGGAACGCTTCCTCCGGCCCGTACAGGGGGAAAATCTTACGGGTCATTTCCGGGTACCGGAGATACGAAGCCCGGGCCTTGAGCAGGAGCAGCTCGTTGTCCGCCATGTCCAGCAGGGCGGCCTGCACTTCCAGGGGTTCGTTTTCGATTCCGGGGAAGTCGCGCAGGGTATCCTCCGCCTGAATCCTGATCAGCCGCTCCTCAATGGGCATGGGCCTGGAGCTGGCGGTGGACACGAGCGCCAGCACCAGGGCCACACAGAGAATCAGGACGAGTTTTTTCACTGAGTCACCCCTGATGGTTCGCGGGTTAATCCACGGTAAACGACAGAATTCTCGACAGATGACTGTAGGGCAGGCCGGTTTCCTCATGCCAGCGGTTGAACGCCTGCTGGGCCTGCATCAGGCCTTTCTTGCTGCCGGGTGAGGCGTCCAGCACCTCTTCCCGCTGCAGGGCCGCAATCACATCCCGGGAGAGAATAAACCCGTCCCAGCCGACCCAGCGCAGAAAGTACTGGGCAGTATTGCCGCCCAGCCGGGCCCCGTTCTGCTTCAGCCACAATAGCAGGCCAGCCTGGTCACTGCTGGGCCACCCCGCCAGAAACTCACCGAACCCACCGTGCGCCCGGGACGCCTCCACAATCATCCGGGCGTTCTCCGGCACCGTCAGTATTTTCTGGGTGTTGCGCACAATCCGCTCATCGCCGGATAGCCGCTCCAGCACCTCCGGTGACACCTGCTGCCAGTACAGGGGTACAAAGCCGTCAAATGCCGCTTCAAACCCCGGCCATTTGTTATCAATCACCTTCCAGACAAACCCCGCCTTGAACACGCAGCGGGTGATTTCCGACAGGTAGCGGTCATCACTCAGTGACGCCAGTTCGCCCGGTTCCGACAACCGGGGCAAGCGGGCGCGCACTTCGGATTCGCCGCCTTTCTGGAGAACGGCCTGTTCATAGAGTCGGGAAAACGTCATAACACGTCCTCGGAACGGATGGTGTCCTGAATGTCAGCCATGCTTTCGCTTATACAATCGGAGAGTGCCCCGGACAGTAACATCCAACTGGCTCCCCGTGGAGTAATCACCCGGTACCACATAGTTCGCCCGTTCTTCCGAAATCAGCTTCTCGATTTTTTCCTGTGTGCTCTGCTCACCCCATTTGTCACCGTCGAAGACCGCGATACTGCAGCCGCCCTGAGCCTTTACCATCTTCATGGCTGGAATATCCGTGTCTCCGTCACCAAAATAGATCACGTGATCAAACGGGAAGGGGCGATCTCCGGGTTCGATGTACTCATTGATCTTTACGTTGTCCCAGCTGTTCTCAATGCCCTTGTTGATGCGGAACAGGTACTGGGTTTTTGTGGTGTAGTCGATGGCCACGGCGGGCCATTTGGCGTGCCCGGTATCGCCATCGTAATGGTAGCGGCACCCGAAAATCTGTTTGAAGTGCTTGGCCACTGGCGTTCCGCGAATCATCTCCTCCAGCCCACTGGAGACGATGTAATGGCTCAGCGCAATGCCCTGGTCGCTGGCGAAGCGATTGATGGCATCGAACCAGTCCTCCACACCGGGGAACAGCGGTATGGACTGGCCGTGCGTCCGGAGCCGCTCCGGGGTCAGCTCTTCCTGCTTGCCCTCGTCCCGGGCGCGCTTGGCCAGCTCGCCGAGGTAGGTGAGGATTTCGTCGCCATCCCGATCCAGATTCTTTTGATGGACCTCGGGCCAGAAGTCATTTTTGTCGCTCAGGCCCAGGGCCGGCATCAGGCCATGTTCGGCGCAGTTGCCCCGGGCGAGAGTGCCGTCGAAGTCGTAAACCAGAGCGCATTGCATCGTGTTATCTCTCCTTCCGATTCGTTGTCCGGGGATAATCTCTCAGGGCTGGTTTTCATCATGAATCCGATGACTCAACGCAACTGGCGTAGCCGATTTCTTCTTGCGCATATGGATGTTCAAAAGCTCGACAGCCACCGAGAACGCCATTGCAAAATAGATGTAGCCCTTCGGCACGTGCACATCAAAGCCCTCGGCCATCAATGTGAAGCCAATCAGTATCAGGAACGAAAGCGCCAGCATCTTGATGGTCGGGTTGGCATCCACAAACTCACTGATGGGTTTGGCGGCGAGCAGCATCACACCAACCGACACCAGAATCGCGATGACCATAATGGACAGGTGGCCCACCAGGCCCACAGCAGTGATTACCGAGTCCAGCGAAAATACGATATCAAGAATTGCAATCTGGACCAGCACCATGCCAAAGCTGGCGAATTTGGGCTCTCCACCGTCATCGTGAACAATTTCCAGGCTACTGTGAATCTCATGGGTGGATTTGGCCAGTAGGAACAAACCGCCAACAATCAGAATGACGTCGCGACCGGATATTTCATGGCCAAACACACTGAACCAGGGCTCCACAAGGCCCATTACCCAGACAATGCTGAACAGCAGAACCAGCCGCGCACCCATGGCCAGCCCCAGGCCGATCTGCCGGGCCTTGTTGCGCTGGTGTTCGGGCAAACGGCCTACCAGAATGGAGATAAAGATAATGTTATCAATGCCCAGAACGATTTCCAGGGCCACCAGAGTTGCCAGGGCAACCCACGCTTCCGGACTTGCGATCCACTCAAACACAGCGTTCTCCTGTTTCCTTCATCACAATGGATGTCATTTGTACTATAAAAACTGCCCGGCCAGTCGCTTTTTCTGAGCCCGGATGGCGTCCGTCAGAAAATCCATCAGGGCATGAATCCTGACCACCCCCCGCAGATCCGGGTGCATCAGAAACCACAGGCCGTATTCCAGCTCGGGGATGGGGTCGGTGAGCTGGATAATATCCGGATCATCGTCCGCCAGATAACAGGGCAGCACGGCCAGCCCCATGCCGGAGCGAATGGCGCTGAGAATGCTGACCAGTGTATCAACGCGGTAGACACAGGATGGCTTCAGCGCGTTGGTGTCCATCCACTGGTCCAGCGCGGAATCCTGTAGCCGTGGCCCGGCTCCGATCCAGGGTTGGCTGACCAGTGTCTCAATGGGCGCCCCCGGGGGCAGGCCGAGGCTCCGGTGCCCGTACACGGCCTGGCCAATCTTGGTCAGGGGCCGGCCAACCAGATTCTCCGGGGGGCGATTGGACGGACGAATCGCGACGTCTGCCTCCCGGCGTGTAAGGTTGAACAACTGGTTGGAGACCGCAACGTCCAGCACGATGCCCGGGTATTTCTGCCGGAACTCCGTGAACAGCGGCGCCAGCAGTCCCATCAGCAGCGAATCCGTTGTGGTGGTCCAGATCTCCCCACTGGGCTCCAGGTCGCGACCGGCCACTTTACGTTCGGCGGCCAGGGCTGCCTCGTCCATAATCCGCGCCGTGTCTGCCAGCTCCTCCCCTGCAAGCGTAGGCCGGTAACCGGTTCGGCTCCGTTCAAAAAGTGTCACCCCCAGGCGCTGCTCAACATCACCCAGCCGCCGGAAAACCGTGGCGTGGCTCACGCCCAGCGCCCGTGATGCACCAGACAGAGAGCCCGTCGTCGCAATCGCAAGCACGAGCTCAAAGTCGTTCCACGCGAGGTTGCCTCGGATTTTCTGCGCAGTGGCAGGGCCTTTTCCGGATTTTCCTTCTGTTCGTTTTTGCAAAGTCTGTTCTCACATTCAGGGAATAGTTTGCAGATAAAAACAAGCTTAGCATGTACCTGAACTCATCGGAAAACCAGGGCGCCTCGCTAACAGACGTGGCGCAGGGGAGGTCAGGATCATGTTGATGTCAGAAGAGATGAAATACTTTCACGGCGGCAACCCACTGGCGCGCCGGGGTAATCATGAGGCGCCAGACCGGAGCGCGGACGATTCGCTCGAAGAAAACATACCACCCAGATACCGGGATGGGCTGGGAGGCATTAACCTTGAGCAGGTAAAACGAGACCAGCGCCGGGCCCGGCAAGAGTTTGTGCGGGCGATGTTACGAGGCCTGGGAAAACGGTGGCACCGGCGCTAAGGGGTTGCCCGCGCACCGTTATTCCATCTGCTGCCCCGGCTTTGCCGGGGACTCACAATATGTTTTTTCGTTCCTCGCGGCACTCATAGGAGCCCATTTCAAATTCCCGACAGATCCAGGGGCGATTTTCATAGATGGTGCACATGAACGTTTGTCGGTCCAACGCGGAGCACCAGCCATCCTCCAGGCGCAACATGGTTTCACCGCCCCATTTATCAACAGCAATGTGCCGGTCAGGGACACCGGTGTCTGAAATAATCATGACCTCTAAACGGCAGCAACAGGCCTGGCAGTTCGAGCAGGAAATCTCGGGGCTGGTTACATTTTTAACAGGAATTGTCATAAAGCTATAAAACCCAAGAAAATAGTTCCGTCCCGGATTTCAGTCCAAAGAGGGGAAGACCCATATCGGACATTACCGGGAAGTGGCTGAAGGCAGGTTGCCTCCCAGCATGTTTTCAACCACGGCTGCATTATAAAAGGCTTCAACCGTCTGGATTTTATCGTTCCGGACACGAAACCAGACGGCCAGCCGTACATCCCCGATCGGTTCAAAATGGGTTTGGTAATCCAGGATCGCGAACACGTGCTCACCGTCGGCACTGAGTTGGCGGACGATCAGATCCTTCTGGATGGCTGCCATACCGAATTGGTAAGCCAGCATGTCAGCCCGATCGAGGAAGCGCATATTCGGCCCCACATACTCAAATCCGCAGGCAACCAACCAGTCCTTTGCCTCATCAAAGCGCTGGGCCTGGATGTCGGCGATGAATTGCGCAACGATGTCTTTTGGGTCCATGGCTGAATTCTCCTTTTTACCTCAGTTGGCTGTCCTTGCTGCCACGGCGATTGATGCCGCCCGAAGCGGTTTCCCGCTTCTCGAGCGCAGACTGGCACGCAACACAGAGCCGAACCCCGGGAATCGCCTTGCGGCGCGCTTCCGGAATAGCTCGGTCGCACTCTTCACAATAGGCGGCGCTCTCACCGCTCACTAATTGGCTGCGGGCGCGTTGCACCGCATCGTCAACGCTTGCGTCAATTTGGTCCTGAACGGCGCCATCCTTTGACCATCCACCTGCCATAGCGTTCTCCGATCATTAAACGAATGATGCCGTCAGCCTGAACCAACGGCCCGGCTGGCTTCTCCCGCTATCATCCCATGGAGCCTTGCTGATTTCACTGGATCGTCTCAGGTTGATAGCCGCGTCACACCGTCGCTACGCATCGGTTTCATACCGGATCAGATCCACGTCGGCCGCCTCCGAGCGCAGCGGCACCAGTGCCTGGTAGGCGGGTGAATTATGCCATCCAGCCACGGATTCCGAATCCGGGAAGCGAATGACGACGGTATCGGTGTGAGGGTGTTGCCCGCTCAGCACCGTCGCCCGCGTCCCTCGAAGCACCAGCTCGGCGCCCCAGGGCGCCAGTGTTTCGGGAACCCGGCTTCGGTATTCCGCCCATTTGCCCGGGTCTTTTACGGTGATCTGGCCAATTACGAAGGCTGTCATGTGTGTTTGCTCCCGCGATGTTTCCTCAGTTGGCTGTCCCTGCTGCCACGGCAATGCCAGGCTGCAGAGGATTCCGGCATGGATGGTATCGACATTACCTTTTATGCGGCGTGTATGCCAAGGTGCGCTCGGGGCAGGGTTTTGTTGCTATCTTCGAATGCGGCTAAGCTGCTTGGAAGGCGATGAACTGAAGCGCAAAAGGCAAAACCTGACGCAGGTGAGTCTTCGGCCTGCGCTGTGTAACGGATTTCCGGGAGTCCTGTATGGGGAGAAAAAAAGCAGACAGATACGGCTTTGCCATCCGGGAGGCTCAGGAAAAGGACCTTCCGGAAATGGTAGGCTTTCTTGCCAGGCTGGCGCTGCATGTATCCGGAGCTCCGCCACACGATCTGAAAGAGAGCGAGCATAAGCGCCTCCTCAAGACGCTGCGCTCCTCACTGGATGATCCGAATAGACGACTGATTGTGGCGGAAAGTACCGACGCGGGCCTTGTGGGGATGGGCTATGTCTATATCTGGCGAAGCCAGGGCATCTGGGAGCAGTCTGGTTCAGAAGAGTTCAAGTCGGGCATTATTGACGACGTCTGGGTGGAACCGGAATTCCGGAATCTTGGCATTTTCAAAGCGCTGCTTCGGGATCTGGTGGCTTTTGCGGAACAGCATCATGCATCGGAGCTGATCCTCGAGTACGCCGCATCGAACAAAGAAGCCAAGGCCGCGTGGACCAAGCTCGGGTTCAAGACCACCGGCGTTCGTGCAGCGGCGTTCACCTCAGTGGTCAAGCAGGTGCTGACGGAATCACAAAGATAGGAAAAGGAAACAGGCCATGATCGGCGATCGCAGTGTAAACGTGTTTTATGACGAAGTGATGCTCGGACACAACCCGGAGGTGGATCTGCCTTTCATGCCCAGCCGGGTGGAAAAGCGCGTGAGGTCGATTCTCCAGGGGCTGGACTTCAAATGGAGTTATCCAGAACACCCTGGCCGGCTGACTGCCATCAAGGCCTACCTGGATGAGCACCCGATAAAAGGCGTTCAGTTTCGTAGCGGAGCATCCGCTGCTACCTATGAACAACTGGCGAGAGTGCACATCACCTCTTATCTGGACCATATTTTTTCACTGGCAGGTAAGCGTGCCTGGCTCGACAAGGATACGACGGCGGTCTCGCCGGAGAGCATCAATGCCGCCACTGCGGCGGCCGGCAACGCCATTGCAGCCGTGGAAAGTGTTGTGAAGGGGGAATGTCAAAGCGCGTTCGCCCTTGTGCGACCACCCGGCCACCACGCCGAGCCTGTGCGGGCTCGTGGTTTTTGCCTACTAAACAACGTTGCTATCGCCGCGGCCCACGCTCAGGCCAAGCTCGGCTGTGAAAGGATCCTGATCATCGACTGGGATGCCCACCACGGCAACGGTACCCAGGATATCTTCTGGGCAGATCCGGATGTGCTCTTCTTTGACACCCATTGCGCGGCGCCTTTCTACCCTGGTTCGGGTCATATTGAGGAGGTTGGCGATGGTCTGGGCGAGGGCTATACCATCAACGTTCCGCTGCCGGAAACGGCCGGCGACGTGGCCTTCGAAAAAGTTTTCCGCGAGATTCTGGTGCCGGCAGCCGATTACTTTGAGCCAGACCTTGTGCTGGTCTCGGCCGGGTTTGATCCTCACCGTAACGATATGGCTCTGAACCTGACCTACGATGGCTTCAGGGCGATCACCCGTATCGTTCAGGACATCGCCGAAAAACATTGTGACGGGCGGCTGGCCCTGGTTCTGGAAGGCGGTTATAACCTGACATCGCTCTCCAGAGGGGTGCACGCAGTGCTCGAGACGCTGGCGGGCGGCGACGTTCCAGAGATTCGGGAAATGGGCGTGAAAGAGGCGGAAGAAGCCGCGGGATTCCATCGCTCTGCTTTCAGTGATTTTGATGAATAGCCTGCCGATTACGCAGGCTGTCGTCGAATGAATTCGCCTTTCAGGGCGCCGCGCCCGAAAAATCCGGTAAATTCGACACTTAGATCAGAGCTGTAATGGTTTTCTTGAT
>CBIHLH010000142.1:0-9219 GCA_966210405.1 uncultured Marinobacter sp. | reverse complement strand
TTCGTGGGCGGGCAGATAATACAGTGCATCCATCTCGGGTCTCGTTGTTGTTTTCGGGTCAGCTGGTGGGTTCAGGGCAGCTCGGCGCGCCAGTGTTTCACCCGTACCTGGCCCTTGACGGCTTCGATAATGTCGGTAATCAGCTCAATCAGGGCGTCGTTGCGGGCTTCCTCTTCCTCCGGCAGCTCACCCGGGGCTGGCAGGAACACGTTGACGATGTCTTCGATAAATGCGTGATTCGACGCTGATGCCAGATCCTCCAGGATCTGGTGAATCACGTTGGCCACAATGTCGCCAACGGCTTCTTCCAGGGTTTCCTGGATGGTCGGGCCCACCACTGGCAGGTACTTCAGGCGGGAGAGCTCCAGGTTCTGTTTCAGCGCGTGGTCAACCCGGTTTTCCAGGTAGCTTCGTAGCGCGCCCCGGTTGGGCACATAGCCCTCCTGCGCCGCTTCGGCCACCCGTTGCGAAATCCAGTCCGACAGCATGGCGCGACGGGGATAGAGGATGTCCTGCTGGATTTTTTCGAACAGCGGCGAGCCCCGTTTCACTTCCGCCTGAATGCCGCTGAGCACCTTCAGTACGATTCGGTCGGACAGCTCTTCCATGAAGGCTTCGTAGTAGAAACTGACGAAGCGATAGGTCCGGGTGTTGGTGACATCGATGATCTTGTACTGGTGCAGGCGGTAGATGATGGAGATCACCCGCAGAATCCGCAGGAAACGCAGGCTGCCGACGGGAATACAGCCGATCAGGTCATACCAGTGGAGGAACGGATAGAAATACCAGCGGTCATAGACTCTCGCTTTGATGGCGTAGCCCCAGCGCAGGAAAAACTCGGTCAGAAAGATACTGACGAAAATCAGGTCGTAGAAGAGGAAGTTTTCGTGGATCGGGTGGTACACACTCTGCACGGCTGGAAGGTGTTCCTTCAACAGGTTCTGGACCGCCACGAAGTTGTAGATGGAATCCCAGATGATGAAGGCCATGTTGATGATCAGCAGGCCCAGCATCAGGAAGTCAATGATGAGCCAGATAAGCTGATGGCTGGATTTCAGGTTTTCCCGATTGATCTGGAGCATGGGTCAGTGGTATCCGTCCGGGCTGTTTGTAAGTCCCTGGCAGAATAGCGTATTTCAGCGCCCTCGACGACTGGCGGGTGAATCGTGGATTTACAGGACCGCTTGCCGGTAAACTCTCAGGCTGAGACAGAAACGCATGGTTGTTACCACCAATACTGAACGAGTCGGATGCCACCCATCGATTATTTTGTGACGATTTGCCGGTTCCGGTTCCGGTTCCGGTGCTTGTGCCTTATTGCCCTGCTGTTTGCTTTCCCGGCCCTGGCGCAACAGGTATCGGTAAATGTCGAGGGTGATCACCCGCAACTCAAAGCCAATGCCGAGGCCTTCATCGGCGATGTTGAGGGGCGAAGTGCCGATAACCTGCGCCGATACGCGTCGACGGCGGTAAGCCAGGCGGAACGGGCGCTCCGGGCCCTGGGTTACTATCGCCCGGTTATCGACTGGCGGGTGGAAGAAGGTGATGCCGACGATCTGGCGGAGCTGATTCTCGACATTCAACCGGGTCCGCCGGTGCGGGTGACGTCCCGGAAGGTGGACATTCGTGGTGCTGCCTCATCGGACGAGAAGTTCACGAACAACCTGCCCGAACACCCGGCCGTGGGGGATGTACTGAATCACGGTGACTACGCCAATCTGCGTGATGTCATCCAGACTCGGGCCCGGCGCCGGGGCTATTTCGACGGTGAATTTGTGACCCGGACCCTGCGAGTCGATCCCGAGGCCCTGACCGCTGAGATTACTCTGGTTTACGACAGCGGCAAACGCTATCAACTGGGCGCGGTGACCTTTGAAGACGGGCACTGGTTTGAGATCGGATTGCTCCGGGATTTTGTGACCTTCGAGCCCGGCACTCCGTACCATGCCGATGAAATTGCACGGCTTAACAGTGATTTGTCCAGCAGTGGCTATTTCTCGGGAGTGGACATTGATGCCTCCCCCGCCAGCGCCGAAGACGGCGTGATCCCCGTGCGGATCGACCTCACCCGGCGAGATCGCCGCTCGGTTGCCGCGGGTGTGGGTTTTTCCACCGACGTCGGCCCGCGCCTGCGGGGCACCTGGCGGGAACACTGGATCAATCCCATGGGTCACAGGCGTGGCGTGGAAACCGAGCTGTCGAAACCCCGGCAAAACCTGACGACCTGGTACGAGCTGCCCCTGGATCCTCCGATGACGGACCTGATCCGGCTGACCGCCGGCTACCAGCGGGAAGACATTGAAAACGTGGAGTCCGAGCAACTGGTGCTGGGCCAGCAGTGGCAGCACCAGCTTGACGACGGCTGGCTGCAGGTATTATCGATTCGCTGGGAAGGTGAGCGATTCAATATCGGGGACGACGAAAAAGGAACCAGTTCGTTGTTGTTGCCTGGTATCGGCTACTCCAAGCGTCACGCCGACTCGCCCCTGGATCCATCCCGGGGTTACCGGCTGCAGCTGGATGTGACCGGCTCCCATCGGGCGGTGCTTTCCGATGCGGATATCCTGCATGTGAATGCGTTTGCCAAGGGGCTGTATACCCTGGCGGGCAATCACCGGTTTCTGGCCCGGTTCCACATCGGTGGGGTAGCCACCAACCGTTTCGAGGATGTACCGCCGTCCCTGCGTTTCTTTGCCGGGGGTGATCAGAGCGTCCGGGGCTATGGCTATGAAACCCTGTCGCCGGAAAACGACAATGGCGTGCCGGTGGGGGGACGCTACGTTATGGTGGGCAGTGCGGAATACCAGTACGAGTTTGTCGACAACTGGCGCGCCGCTGTCTTCGTGGACCACGGCAACGCTGTGAACGATCTGTTCGACCCGCTGGCCACCGGGGCCGGGGTTGGCATTCGCTGGGTCAGCCCGGTTGGCCCCCTGCGCCTGGATGTGGCCAAGGGGCTGGACCCGGAATTCGGCGGTGGCTGGCGGATCCATTTTTCCATGGGGCCTGAACTGTGACCGAACACGCGGATCATGCAACACAACCCGGGCCGGGCCGGCCGCCCCGTCGACGGTTGCGTACCTGGTTGCTGCTGGTCCTGGGGCTGCTTGTGCTGGTGCCACTGCTTCTGGTGGCGGCCCTGCTGCTTGCCCTGCGCTCGGATACCGGTACCGCCTGGGTGATCGACCAGATTCCGGGCCTGACGGTGACCAACGACCGGGGCTCATTGCTGGGTGCCTGGCAGGCCGACCGGCTGGAGTGGAACGGTTATGGGGTGGATCTTGTCCTCGAGGCTCCCCTGGTGGACTGGTCACCGTCCTGTCTGTTCCGGAAACAGCTGTGCCTGGACGTGCTGCATGCCGAACGGATAAAGGTCACCGTCCAGCCCGCTCAACCGCCGGATAACGCCAGCCAGCAAGTGAGCCTGCCAACCGTGAATCTGCCCCTGGCCATCCGGCTGGCCAGTGTCCGTCTCGGGCCGTTTATCTACAACGGCAGCCGGATCTGGGACCGGTTCGAGCTCGACGGCGGTGGTTCCGGCGCGGCCTGGACGATCGATCGGGCCTTTTACCGGCTCGACGACTATACCGTAACAGCGTCGGGGCGGGTGGAAACCCGGCGGGACTGGCCCGTCGACCTGAACGTTCGCGCCAGCCTGCCACCGCCCCGCGGGGACGCCTGGACCATCGACGCAACACTCTCCGGCAGTGTGCGTGATTTGATGGTGAACGGCCGGAGTCGTGGCTATCTGGAGGCCCGTCTCGATGGGCGGCTGTCGCCTCTGGATCCGGTGTTGCCGGCCCGGCTGAGAGTGGACTCCGAGGCCTTCCAGGCGGTGGCCGGTTTGCCAGCGACGCTGACACTCAAGGATTGGTTCGTGGAAGCCCGGGGCAGTCTGAAGAACGGCTTCCAGACCCGGGGCGGGGCGACCCTGCCAGGGACCGTCGGGCCGGTGTCGCTGGCTCTGGAGGGGCTGGTCACGACGGCCGAAGCCCGGAATATCCGTCTGACCCTATCTGCCAACCCTTCTGCCACCCCTTCCGTCACCCCCTCCACCGCCACTCCGGCGAAGAACAGCGTCGACTCCGGAACCGTTGCTGTGGCCGGGAAAGTCCGCTGGCAGGGTGGCCTGGAAGCCAGTGCCGATGTCCGGCTGAGGCAGTTTCCCTGGTATACCCTGGTGCCGGGACTGGCACAGCCGCCGGTAACGCTGACTAGCCTGGAAGGCCAGGCCAGTTGGCGCGAGGGCGGTTACCAGGCGCAACTGCAGGCAACGGTCGACGGCCCCCAGGGGAACGCCGAGCTGTCCACGGCCGTTGAGGGTGATATGACCCAGGCGACGCTGTCTGATCTGGCCGTGGTGACCGGTGCCGGTTCGCTCTCCGGTGGTGGTCAGCTTGAATTCCAGGGCCCCCTGTCCTGGCAGGCCGCGCTGAACCTCAAGGGGTTCAACCCCGGGTACTGGGTACCGGCCCTCGAAGCGAGCCTTAGTGGCAATGTCACCACCGAGGGCCAGTTGGGCGCGGGCCCGGTACCCGACATGAAAGCGCAATGGGATTTGTCCGGCCAGTGGCGGGACCATCCCGCCCTGGCGCGTGGAACGCTTGATACCGCCACCGGTAGCTGGCGTTTGTCCGGGCTGGAGCTGGCGGTCGGTGATAACCGGCTGACCGGTAGCGGAGCCTGGGGCGAGGTTCTGAAAGGGGGCTTCGAGCTGGCTCTGCCAGCCCCGGAAAATTTCCTGGCGGGCCTGGGTGGCTCGGCGCAGGCGACGCTTGATCTGGCGGGCACCCCGGCTGATCCCCAGGGAACCCTCACGGCCAGTGCCGATGGGTTGAGCTGGCGGGACGGTCTGTCGGTCGACCAGTTGGCACTGGACGCGACAGTACAGTCCGGCGGGGTGCTGGACAGCACTCTCACCGCCAGCGGGCTGGCATTTGGTGAACAGGAGATTGAATCGCTGGACGTCGCCGCCAGGGGGACCCGGGGTGATCACCGGATCACGGTGGACGCGGTTCACGAAGAAGCGGAGGTGCAGTTGCTGTTCGAGGGTGCCGCCGGCGAGGCCTGGCAGTCGTGGCAGGGCCGGCTGGCGAGTGGTGAGGTACAGGTGCCTTCCCGGAACCAGCGCTGGCAACTGGCGGAGCCCGCCTCCCTGGCCTATGGCCGCGATGGCCGGCTGACGGTCGGGGCCCATTGCTGGCGCTGGCAGCAAAGCTCGCTCTGTGCCGGGGGCCAGACGCTGCTGCCCCGGCCGGTCATTGCCTATCGCATCAACAATGTACCCGCCGGTTTACTGGCGCCGGTGCTGCCGGAAACCCTGCGCTGGAACGCCCGGCTGAATGGTGAAATTGACGTATCCATGACCGACGCCGGGCCGGATGGCCGGATTGCCCTGGATGCCGGCCAGGGCGAATTCGAGGTGCTGGTGGACGGCGAATGGGAGTCACTCGGTTATCACACCTTCACCACCGAACTCGGCCTGAAACCGAACCGGGCGCAGGTGGATGTGCGCCTTGAGGGCCCGGAACTGGGGGCACTGACGGTGAACCTGTCCCTCGATCCGACCACCCCGGAGCGCATGGTCGACGGCTCCTTCAACCTGGACGGGCTGGACATTGCGGTGGCGGGGCTGTTTACCGGTCTGAAGGAAGTGGCCGGGCAGGTTAACGGCCAGGGCCGGATTTCCGGCCCGTTGATGCGCCCCGCGGTGAACGGCGAGATTGCTCTTACCGACGGCCGGCTGGTGGACCCTCGCCTGCCGGTGCCCCTGGAAAACATAGTGGTCAGCCTGGATCTGAACGGCTACTCCGCGGAAATCAGTGGGCGTATTCGCAGCAATGCCCGCAGCGAGATGACCCTGGGTGGTGAGCTGGAATGGCAGGGCGCACCCTCCGGCGAGATCACGTTGCAAGGGGAGCGCGTACCGTTCAGCTTTGAGCCCTATGCCCAGCTCGAACTGGCGCCGGATCTTACCGTGGCGTTTGGCGATGGTGCCCTGAGTGTCACCGGGCGCTTGGGCGTTCCCAGAGGCAGCATCGAAATCAAAACCCTGCCGGCGCAGGCCGTATCGGTGTCTGAGGACGAAGTCGTCGTTGGCGTTGAGAAAGAGCAGCCGATGATCCGGACGCTTAATATGGACGTGACGGTGGTCGTGGGCGAAGACAAGGTCAGTTTCAAAGCCTTCGGGGTGACCGGCAACCTCGAAGGGACCCTGCGGATTGGCAACAATATGGATACCCGTGGCACCCTGAAACTGGTCAACGGCACCTACGAAGCCTATGGTCAGGAACTGGAACTCCGGCGGGCCCGGCTGCTGTTCGTGGGCAATCTGACCCAGCCGTACCTGGATATTGAGGCAGTGCGGGAGGTAGGTACGGTGGTCGCCGGTATCCGTCTGAGTGGCCCGGTACAGTCGCCGAAAACGGAAGTGTTTTCCAACCCGGACATGCCGCAAACCGATGCGCTGTCCTATCTCATCCTGGGGCGTGCGCCCCAGAGTCGGGGGGATGAAGGGCAGATGAGCCGGGCCGCCCTGTCACTGGGCCTGACCCAGGCCAGCAAGCTGACCGGGCAACTCGGAGAGGAGTTTGGTATCCGGCAGCTTACCCTGGAAGCGGAGGGCACTGGCGACCAGACCTCGGTGGTGGCCAGTGGCTACCTGACCGAAGATCTGAGCATTCGGTACGGGGTCGGTATATTCGAGCCGATCACCACCGTGGCGATACGCTATGATCTGGGCAAGTACTTCTACCTGGAAGCCGCCAGTGGTCTGGCGGCTTCCCTCGATATTTTCTATACCCGGGATTTCTGACCCCCGGAAAACCGACTACTCCAGCTCAAACGTGGCGCTCACCGAGGCCTGGATTTCCCGCTCACCAACGCTGGACACGGTATCCGATGCCATTTTGGCTTCCGCCATCATCGGCACGGGGCGATAGCCGCCGTTGACCTGGATGGTTACCACATCACCACAGGCCTGGTTCAGTTGGCTGGCGACGAATTTGCAACGGGCCCTGGCATCGGCGATGGCCCGCGCCAGGGCCTGGCGCTCCATGCCGGTTTCGTCGGAATGGAAGAACTGATGGGGCCCCAGATTATAATCCATGCCCACGGACTGGGCTTCCTGGAGGATGGGGTTCAGCAGGCTGAGATCGCTGATGCTGAAACTGACGGTTTGCGAGGCGACCGCGCGGGTGCGGGGCTCTTCGCTCCGGTCTTCCGCAGGCAATGTCCGGGTATACAGGTTCACCTGCGCGTCTGAATATTCCTGCAATTTCGAGCGGTACTCACTGATGCCGTCCCGCCATTGCGCCATCAGTGACGCGACCTGGGCCGTGGCTTTCTGAGGCAGGTCGTGTTCGGCCCTGGCAGTGAATTCCAGACGGGCGCTGTCGGGTTCGTAGCGTACGCTGCCCTCGCCGGTCAGGGTGACTTCGCCTGCCAGGGCGATCACCGGCAAAAGCAGCGGTAAGACAAGGAGTGTGTAAGGCTTACAGATCCGTCCGATCATGGATTTTCCTCCTGTGGAGACCGGGTGGGTGTCAGGCCGGGCTGGATTTGAACGGGTTCCAGCCGGGCCAGTTTGAATTGCTGCGCAGACAGGACAAACTGGCGAAAGATGTGCCGGTGCCCGCGATGGTACAGCAGATATTCAGGGTGCCACTGCACCCCCATCAGCCACTGGTTTCCGGTGCCCTCTATGGCCTGCACGAACAGGTCGTTGTCCACCGCCGTTACCTGCAGGTCTCGCCCCAGGCGCTTGATGGTCTGGCTGTGGATGCGGTTGGCGCCGATCACGGGCGAGTGCATCAGATCAGCAAGCCGACCGGTTTTCACCAGCCGGACCCTCTGCATTGGCAGCAACAGGGGGCGATGTCGGGTATTGACCCGCAAGGGGGTGACGTTCTGGCACAGCGAGCCGCCGTGGAACACGTTGATGAACTGCGCTCCCCGGCAGATGCCGAGTACGGGTATGCCGACGCGTTCCGCCTGCTGGAGCAGGTGCTGATCGGTGGCGTCGCGCGCCGGATCGTAACGGGCAGTCACCTCGGGGTACTGGCCATACCGTTCCGGGTGCACGTGGGTGCCGCCGGAGAGCACCAGGCCGTCGAGCAGTGAGACATCAGTCCGGGCCCCGGGTCGGATGTAATGGGTCCGGGCACCGTGCAGCCGCAGGCCCAGGCCGATCAGCCGATGTGCCAGGCTCTTGCGGGCGGGGCCACTGATGCCGATGGTCAGGCCCGGCCGTTCCTCCGCTTCGCTCAGATCAGACATAACCCTTGCTGCGCAGCCAGTTTGCGGTGGTTTCCTGCCAGCTGTGGGTCAGATTGTGCAGGCTGATCTTGCGCCGTTCCCGGAACATGGCGCGCAGCTCCGCCAGGTCGGTGGCGTTACTGGCCAGTTGCTCCAGCACCACCCAGTCATTCCACACCGTGGAAAAGTGCCAGTCCGGATTATCAATATCGCAATCCGGGAGCCGGTAGTGCAGGGTCGGCCGGCTCTTGATTCTGGGATCACGCACATGGCGTTCAAGCAGCGCCTGATCGAGGTGGGCGAACAGCGGGAGCAGATCCAGTGCCCGGTTACGGGTCGGGTTGAACTCCAGATAATCCTCCATTAACCGGGACTGGCCGGGGTTATAGTCGTCGGCCATCAGACGGTCGGTATAGCGGTTGCTCCAGGGTTCGATATAGGTGGTGAACTTGCGGCTGACATCGATCTGGTGACGCGCCTTCAGCCAGTCGTACAGGCAGGCAAACGCCTGGAAATAGCGAACCAGCGTAGCGGGCTCAAGATCCGGCAACTCCGGGTTCAGCTGCAGGCCGAAGGCAAAATAGATCGCCTCCCGGCTCCCGAGGGCCCCGGCCCGGCGCAGCTCTTGCATCAGTGAGTCAATCTCGTCCATCTGCGTGAACGGCAGGGGCGGGCTGATGATCTCAAGGGGAACGACGCGTTCGGCGGCGGCATCGATAACGCCCATGGCCTGCCCGCCCAGCTCCCGTATGGAGCGCGGCAAGCGCTCATCGGCCAGATCCAGGTCCTTGATCGGATCGGAATCCAGTTCGATGGTGAATTCCCCCATCGACGTGTCCAGCCGGGTCACGTAGCGGGAGTCGACCGTCGCGGTGCCTCCGAGGAGGCGCGCCATAACCCTCACCAGTTCATCGTAGCCCAGGCCGGATAACTCGATCTCCACGCCAACGCGGCGTTCCTCTC
>CBIHLH010000141.1:0-9233 GCA_966210405.1 uncultured Marinobacter sp. | reverse complement strand
AGGGTGGCCAGGTCGATCACGGCGGCCGGGTCGAATTTTTTCACGTAGGTGAGGGCATCGCACAGCACCAGGCGGCCTTCGGCGTCGGTGTTGAGGATTTCCACGGTCATGCCGGAGAGGGTGGTGACGATGTCGCCCGGGCGTGAGGCGCCGCCGTCCGGCATGTTCTCGGCGGCGGCGATCACGGCTACCACGTTGATTTTGGGCTGGGTTTCGGCCAGCACTTTCATGGCGCCGAAGACGCTGGCGGAACCGCCCATGTCGTACTTCATTTCGTCCATGCCTTCGCCGGGCTTGAGGCTGATGCCGCCGGTGTCGAAGGTGATACCTTTACCCACCAGAACATGGGGTTTGTCCTTGGCCTTGCCGCCCCGGTATTCCATCACGATCAGCCTGGGGGGCTGGGTGCTGCCCTTGCCGACGGCGAGGATGGTATTCATGCCCATCTTTTCCATCTGCTTTTCGTCAAGGACGTCGGTCTTGATGCAGTCGTAGTCCTTGGCCATCTTCTTGGCTTGCTGCGCCAGCCATTCCGGATGGCAGATGTTGGGCGGGGTGTTGCCCAGGTCGCGGGTGAGGTTCATGCCGCGACCGGTGGCGAGGCCGAGATTAAACGCATCCTTCAGGTCCCTGGCGGCACTGGAGGCCACCACAACGACTTTATTCAGTTTGCGGGCAGCCGGCTTTTCACTCTTGAAGTCGCTGAAGGTATAGAGCTGATCTTCCAGGGTGCGGCCGATCAGGCTGAGACGGGCGGCCTCGGAGCTGATGGCATCTTCGCCGGTTACCGGGGTATCTGCCAGTGCCACGGCGACGCTTTTGGAGGGGCCATCCTTGAAGGCGGTCATCATGGCGATCAGGGCCTTGCGGTAATTCGCCGGCGTTCGATCGGTATCGGTGCCGGTGCCAACCACCAGCAGGCGGTTCCAGGGCTGGTCCGTCAACGGAATGGCAGCCGTGGTGGCGTTCTTGCCGGTGAGATCGCCGGCTTTCTGGAGTTTCCTGATCAGCCCGCCGAGTGCCTCATCTGCCTGGTTGGTGGATTGCGGCCAGGTGCCTTTTTCAGGCAGGCCGACAACGAGGCAGTCTGCTTTGATGCTGGCGATGGCTTTATTGCTCAGGCTGAAATTCATGGCAACTCCTGTTGTTTATCCGGGCGACGTCCGCCGACGGCGGGAATCGTTCTTGATTGTGATGTACTGCATCCTGTCTAGCATTGGGGCTGACGTGAAAATTATCAAGCACCTGGCGGCGTTCACATGAATGTTCGGCCCTTCATGTTGGTGTAATACCGCTACTCTGTCATTCAGCATCAAGGTTACATAGAATACGCGCAGTTCCCAGCATCCTCCACGTTTCACCGGATACGGCCAGAGAGACCGATTTGAGCATTATTTTCCGCTACCTTATCCGCCAGGTCATGATCAGCATGGTTGCCGTGTCGGGCATTCTGTTGCTGGTGTTCATGAGTGGCCGTTTCCTCAAGTACCTGGGGAGTGCCGCGGAGGGTGAGATTGCAGCGGGCGTGCTGTTTGAGATTATGGCCTACCGGTTCCCGGGTTTTCTCGAGCTCATTCTTCCCCTGGGGCTGTTTATCGGCATTCTGCTGGCCTACGGGCGCATGTACCTGGAAAGCGAGATGACGGTTCTGCTCGCTTGCGGGGTGAGTGATAAAGCCCTGTTGTGGAAGACGTTGCTCGGCAGTCTGCCGGTGATGCTGATGGTTGGCGCCATGAGCCTGTATGTGTCGCCCTGGGGCATGAAGCAGGTTGAGAACATTTTCAATGAGCAGCGCAAGGCCACGGAATTTGAAATGCTGGCGCCGGGCCGGTTCCAGGATTTCACCTCCGGGGAGCGGGTGACTTACACCGAGGGGCTCAGTGACGACAAGCGGCAACTGCAGGGTGTATTTATCGCTGAATTTACCCCCGGCGGCAAGGGTCTGACCATCATTACGGCAGACGCAGGCTCCCAACTGATTGATCAGGAAACCGGGAGCCGGTTCCTGGTTCTGGAGGAAGGCGGGCGGTTTGCCGGGGTTCCCGGGCAATTGGATTACAGCATCACCCGGTTCGATGCCTACGGCCTGAAGATTGAAGGGGGCGAGGCCGGGAGTCGGGAGCTGGAGGAGGGTGTCAGTACCCTGGCGCTGATGCGGTCGGACAACCCCGAGGATCGGGCCCTGTTGCACTGGCGCTTCTCGCTTCCGCTGATCGTGCCCATTGTCACTCTGCTGGCGGTGAGCCTGAGTCGCGTCAACCCACGGCAGGGGCGGTTTTTCCATTTGCTGCCGGCGATGCTGGTGTACATCACCTATCTCGGCCTGTTGATTGTTGCCCGCGACGCCCTGGCGGACCGGAAGGTGCCGGAATGGATCGGCATGCTGTGGGTGCACGGGCTGTTCCTGGTGTTGGGCCTGTGGCTGCAGTTTGGCCCGGCCTGGCTGCATCGGCGCCGGTTGACGCGAGCCCTGGCAGGCAGGGCAGGCATGGAGAGCACCAATGCGTCGTATTGATGGCTATGTGATGCGCACCGTGGGTGGCGCCATGTTGCTGGTTATGGTGGTGGTGCTGTCCCTGGATATCATCTTTGCCTTCATCGCGGAGCTGGATGACACCCGCAATGATTACCAGACCCTGCAGGCACTCTGGTACGTGTTCCTGACGCTACCGCGCCGTATTTATGATTATTTGCCCCTTGGCGCCTTCATGGGGTGTCTGGTGGGGCTTGGATCCATGGCCAGCTCGTCGGAACTGACGGTGATCCGGGCCGCCGGGGTGTCGCTGAAGCGGATTGTCTGGTCTGCCATGAAGCCGGCGCTGGTGGTCGTGGTGCTGGGCGTTGCGATTGGTGAGTATGTCGCCCCCCCGGCAGAGCGTGTTGCCCAGAGCACCAAAGCGGTGGCCCTCGGGGCCGGCACCAATGTGGCTTCGGCCTCCGGCGTCTGGCACCGGGAAGGGGATGTGTTCATGCACCTGAATGCTGTTCAGCCGAACGGAGTTCTGCATGGTGTCTCGCTGTTCCGGTTCGATGATCAGCGTCAGTTAACCTCGGCCAGCTTTGCCGAGCGTGCGATCTACCAGGGGGATTACTGGTTGCTGGAAAACGTTCGCACAACCCACATCGAAGAACGGGAAACCCGCCTGGAAACCCACCGGACCCGGCGCTGGGAGACCGGGCTTTCGCCGGGTGTGCTGAGCGTACTGATTGTGAAGCCGGAAAACCTGTCCATGACCGGTCTGTACACCTATGCCAACTATCTGGGCAAGCAGGATCTGAACGCCTCGCCCTACTGGCTGGCGTTCTGGAAGAAGGCACTGATGCCACTGGGAACCGCCGTGATGGTGCTGGTGGCGATCTCCTTTATTTTCGGACCGCTGCGTTCCGTCACTATGGGCTTCCGGGTGTTTACCGGGTTGCTCGTGGGTTTGCTGTTCAAGTACATGCAAGACCTGTTGGGTCCAATGAGCCTGGTGTACGGCTTCAATCCGCTGCTGGCCATTCTCATTCCGATTGCGATCAATGCCGTGGTGGGTGCTGTACTGATGAAGCGGGCCGGTTAACCTTAATCCGTCAGGGCGTGTTGAGCGCTTTTGGTACCGCGACCACGACGCTGTCGGACAGCCGGTCGGTGACCGACAGGCCATTGATCGGGAAAAACAGGGCAATGAGCGCCGGAACGGTCACGAACAGCGTGGCCTCACCGAGATAATGGCTGGCCAGCAGGGTCAGGAAGATGACGGCGGCGGCGGTAACGTAGCGGCGTAATGCCTGGCTCCAGCTAACCGGGGTGCCATCCAGGTTTTCAATGCGGATCCGCCACACCTGCATGCCCAGCGTTTGGCCAATTCGGGTCCAGAAATACCCGAAGAACAGGTAGAGCACGAGAAACAGGGTAAAGGTGAGCCCGGGATCGCCGGAAAGCTGACCGGCTTCGGCCATTTGTTCGTATTGGTCCCAGCCGGTGATCCAGCCGGCAATTATTGTATAGATCCAGGTGGCCACGAGCAGTACCGCGATGCTGATCAGGCCGTCATAGATAATCGCCAGGGCGCGCTTGAATGCGGTGGCTGGTGGCAGCAGTTCCTCGGCGTCGTGAAAGCGTCGGGGCATGGGTTCTCCTGTGATGTTTCACGTTTTTCCTGTTCTCGGCGTGTGCTAGAGTAGCGGATTTGCACACGCATGTAAGTATTCGTATTCAACCGCGGACCGGCCGTTTCCTACGGCGGGTTTCTGGAAAGGTATCAAAGGGCTATGAAAACCGCAGAATTGCGACAGGCATTCCTCGACTATTTCAGGCAGCAAGGCCATACCATCGTTTCAAGCAGTTCCCTGGTTCCTGCGGATGACCCGACGCTGCTGTTTACCAATGCCGGGATGAATCAGTTCAAAGATGTCTTTCTCGGTCGGGAAGCGCGGGATTACAACCGGGCCACGACATCCCAGAAATGCGTGCGCGCCGGCGGCAAACATAACGATCTGGAAAACGTGGGTTACACCGCGCGCCACCACACGTTCTTTGAGATGCTCGGTAACTTCAGTTTTGGCGACTATTTCAAGCGCGAAGCCATTAACTACGCCTGGACGTTCCTGACCGGTGAGCAGTGGCTGAATCTGCCCGCGGAAAAGCTCTGGGTGACGGTGTACGCCGACGACGACGAGGCCTACGAGATCTGGAACCGGGAAATCGGTGTGCCGGCAGACCGGATCGTACGCATTGGCGACAACAAGGGTGGCCGGTACGCATCGGACAATTTCTGGCAAATGGGCGATACCGGCCCCTGCGGCCCGTGTACGGAAATTTTCTATGACCACGGCCCGGATGTCGCCGGCGGCCCTCCCGGAAGTCCGGAAGAGGATGGCGACCGGTACATCGAGATCTGGAACGTGGTCTTCATGCAGTATAACCGCACCGCTGATGGCGAGATGCTGAATCTGCCCAAGCCCTCGGTCGACACCGGCATGGGGCTGGAGCGTATCACCGCCGTGTTGCAGGGAGTACACAGCAACTATGAAATCGATCTGTTCCAGGATCTGCTGAAAGCCGCGTCCGATATTCTTGGTGGCGTGGCGACCACGGAAGCTTCGCTCCGGGTCGTGGCGGACCATATCCGGTCCTGCGCCTTCCTGATCAGCGATGGTGTGATGCCGTCCAATGAAGGGCGTGGTTTTGTGCTTCGCCGCATCATTCGGCGGGCGGCACGCCATGGCAACAAGCTGGGGGCCAGCCAGCCGTTCTTCCATAAGCTTACCGGAGCCCTGGTTGAGCTGATGGGAGATGCTTACCCGCAACTGGTGAGCAGCCGGAAGCAGATTGAAAAGGTGCTTCTGCAGGAAGAGGAGCAGTTTGCCAAGACTCTGGATAAGGGTCTGCGGTTGCTGGAGCAGGATATTGCCGAGCTGAAAGGCTCCGAAATTCCCGGACATACCATCTTCACCCTGTATGACACCTACGGGTTCCCGGTGGATCTGACCAACGATATCGCCCGCGAGCGGGGGCTGACCCTGGATTACGAGGGTTACGAGCAGGCCATGGAAGCCCAGCGTGACCGGGCCCGGGCCGCCAGCAAGTTCGGTATCGATTACAACGCCGCGGGCCTGCAGATCGAAGGGCGGACGGAGTTTACCGGTTATGAACACATCGATGGCCATGAAACGATCCGTGCGGTGATCGTCGGGGGTGAGGAAAAGGCCGCGGAAGCCGGTGACGAAGCCGTTGTCGTGCTCAAGCGCACACCGTTTTACGCGGAATCTGGTGGCCAGGTGGGTGATACCGGCCTGCTGACCTGGAGCGGTGGCCGTTTTCAGGTAACCGATACCCGGAAGGAAGGCGAAAACCACCTGCACCTGGGCACCCTGATTGAGGGCGAGCTGTTCCCGGGGCTGGAGGTGGATGCCCGGATCGATCACGCCCGGCGGGAGCGCACCAAGCGCAATCATTCCGCGACCCACCTGCTCCACGCGGCTCTGCGTAACGTGCTGGGTGAGCACGTGAGTCAGAAGGGGTCGCTGGTGGATCCGGACAAGTTGCGCTTTGATTTCTCCCATTTCGAAGCGGTGACGCCGGCGCAACTCAAGGACATCGAGCACCAGGTCAACGAGCAGATTCTTGACAACACCCTCGTGCGGACCGAAATCACCGACATGGAGAAAGCCCAGGAGAAGGGTGCTGTGGCGCTGTTCGGCGAGAAATACGGTGATGTAGTGCGGGTGCTGAGTATGGGGTCCGATAACTACTCCGTTGAGCTCTGCGGGGGTACGCATGTCAGTCGCACCGGTGATATCGGGCTGTTCCGGATTACCTCCGAGAGCGGCATTTCATCCGGTGTTCGCCGCATCGAGGCCGTAACCGGCTTTGGCGCCCTGGCGTGGGTGGACGGCACAGAGCATACCCTGCGGGAGACCGCCCGACTGGTGAAGGCCACCCGCGACACAGTCGTTGAAAAGGTTCAGCAAACCATTGACCGGAATCGCCAGCTCGAGAAAGAGGTGGATGCCCTGAAAGCCAGGCTGGCGAGTTCTGCCGGTACCGATCTGGCCGCCTCCGCCGTGGAGGTTGCGGGCCTGAAGGTGGTGGCCTCGGAACTCGACGGCGCCGACCGGAAGGCGTTGATGGAAACCGCCGACCAGTTGAAAAACAAGCTTGGGGACGGCGTGGTTGTCCTGGCCAGTGTCGAAGACGGCAAGGTGACCCTGGTGGCGGGCGTGTCCAAGTCGGCTACCGGAAAAATCAAGGCCGGTGACCTGATGAAACACCTGGCGGCACAAGTCGATGGCAAGGGCGGTGGCCGGCCGGATATGGCCCAGGGCGGCGGCAGCGATCCGTCAAAGCTGGCCGAAGCTCTGGCCGGTGTTCCGGCCTGGGTTGCAGAAAAACTCGCATAGGCAACTGTTTTCAGGTGCGGGCAGAGGGTTATAATCTCGCCCGCTTTGTTGGATTGGCGGTGCGTGATCCCGCTGTGAGTCCCATTCTGGAATTTGGAAAGAAGATGGCTCTGTTGGTTCAGAAGTTCGGTGGTACGTCGGTCGGCACAACCGAGCGTATCGAAGCGGTGGCAGAGAAAGTGTGCAGGTTCCGCAGGGAAGGTCATGACGTGGTGGTGGTCGTCTCGGCCATGAGCGGCGAAACCAACCGGCTGATTGCTCTGGCCAATAATATAATGGACGAGCCCACGCCCCGAGAGATGGACGTGCTGGTGTCGACCGGCGAGCAGGTGACCATCGCACTGCTTGCCATGGCATTACAGAAGCTGGGTTGCGAAGCTCGCTCCTACACCGGCGCTCAGGTGCGCATCCTGACTGACAGCAGCCACACCAAGGCCCGGATCAAACAGATCGACGAGCAGCGCATGCGGGAAGACCTGGATGCCGGCCGTGTGGTTGTCGTGGCGGGGTTCCAGGGTATTGACGAGTGCGGCAACATCACCACCCTGGGGCGGGGCGGTTCGGATACCACCGCCGTTGCCCTGGCCGCTGCGCTGAAGGCCGATGAGTGTCAGATTTATACCGACGTGGACGGTGTTTATACCACCGACCCCAGAGTGGTCGATACGGCGCGCCGGTTGGCGCGGATCACGTTCGAGGAAATGCTCGAGATGGCGAGCCTGGGGTCAAAAGTACTCCAGATTCGTGCGGTCGAATTTGCAGGTAAATACAACGTGCCGTTACGGGTGCTTTCCAGCTTCCAGGAAGGTGAGGGTACCCTGATTACATTTGAGGATGAGAACGCCATGGAACAACCGGTTGTCTCCGGCATTGCCTTTAACCGCGATGAAGCCAAACTGACCATCTCTGGTGTGCCTGACACCCCGGGCAGTGCACTTCGCATTCTTAAGCCGGTCAGTGACGCCAACATTGAGGTGGACATGATCGTTCAGAACGTGGGTGAGGACAACAAGACGGCCTTCACCTTTACCGTGCACCGCAATGATTTCAAGCGCGCCAAGGATGTACTGCAGAGTGTCGCCAATGAGCTGAGCACCGGTGAAGTCACCGGCGACAGCAAGATCGCCAAGGTCAGCATTGTGGGGGTTGGCATGCGCTCCCACGCGGGCGTAGCGACGAAAATGTTTGCAGCGCTGTCCAACGAGGGTATTAATATACAGATGATCTCCACGTCTGAAATCAAAATCTCCGTGGTGATCGATGAGAAATATCTTGAGCTTGCCGTTCGTGCGCTGCATAGCGCATTTGAACTGGATAAGCCCGGGGTAGAAGAAGCCTGATAACGCAGATACAAGGTCGGTCTGCGGGGCGATGCCAATAAGGGAATCATTAATTGAGCCTATGAGAACACGGAACCGTATAAGGGAATGTGCGTCTTTAGCTCAGGTCGTGATCTCACTATAAAAGCAGGAAGTACATAACAAACCAATTGTCGGAACAGGCAGCTCTGTATAAGGGAGTAAGGGATATGTTGATTTTGACTCGCCGCGTGGGCGAAACGCTGATGGTCGGAGACGATATTACCGTCACCGTCCTGGGGGTAAAGGGCAATCAGGTACGCATTGGCGTGAACGCCCCGAAGGAAGTTGCGGTACACCGCGAGGAAATTTACCAGCGGATTCAGTCGGAAAAAGACTCGGAAGAGCCGGAAGCCGGCAACCGCTGAGAGAAAAAAAGCCGTCCGAGGGAAACCCGGGCGGCTTTTTTCTGGTGGGTTTGGCCGGGTGGCAAAAAACTCGTGTCAACCCTATGAAAACAGAAAAATTATGGTAGTATACGCCCCGTTCTCAAGGAGAGGTGGGTGAGTGGCTGAAACCAGTTCCCTGCTAAGGAACCGTACGAGCAATCGTACCGAGGGTTCGAATCCCTCCCTCTCCGCCATTTCCTTTACCGGGAAAGTGAGACAGGTTGATGTAGCAGTCAACCACAGCAAGTGATCATTGCGCGGCTGTAGCTCAGCTGGATAGAGTACCTGGCTACGAACCAGGCGGTCGGAGGTTCGAATCCTCCCAGCCGCGCCACATATTAAGAACACTCTTTCGTGCACCCGAAAATTGCGACGAACTCACAGTCAGACGGGATTTGAACTGAAAGTGGTTCGAGCGAAGCGCACAAAGTGTGCTGAGGAGCGCCGGAGCAAAGCGACGGCGGCCCCCGAAGGGGGCGAGGGCCGCAGGCCCGAATAATCCTCCCATCAGGCCAGCGGCCATTTGGTGAGGACAAGAGAGTTTAAGCGGCTGTAGCTCAGCTGGATAGAGTACCTGGCTACGAACCAGGCGGTCGGAGGT
>CBIHLH010000140.1:0-9259 GCA_966210405.1 uncultured Marinobacter sp. | reverse complement strand
CATGGCTCCATTCTCTCAGATGCTGGAGCCTCCTCAAAACCCGGGGCGGTTCAGAGTGCTGTCGCCCTCGGTATAACGAATTTCGTGATGCTTGGATTCGTGCCAACAATCAGGACGGAGATTCTGTTATTCGTGCTCCTCAAATGGATAGCGTTCTTCATGCTGAGCGGATAGACGGTGGTCAAAAAGTCACTTGGCCTCATTCCTTAGCGGGTTTACCTCACGGAAGTATGTTTCAAGCTGGCAACGAAACGTATGCCATATTCGATGGCGAGGTTCGAAGATGGAATTTCGAAGGCTATTCAGCAGCAATAAAGGAAGATCTTCCGGAAACCGTTGGAGTTTTAGCGCCTCGTTCGGTGGTAAATATCTTCATGAGCGGATTCATGCCAGAGTTTCATCCGAGTGCGCTTTCCTTGATAAGCTACTCCACAATTCATGAGCGCTTTGAGTTGATGCCTTTATCCCGTGGTGGAATAGATACTCGTGACCGACGTATACAGCCAGAAGGCTAAAGCTTTCTATGACCAGTACCAGTCGCTTACCTTCGAGCAGGTTCATCAAGACTGGCTTTCCTTCCTTGGCGATAAATCAGGCCTTGCTCTGGATGTCGGCGCAGGCAGCGGTCGGGATTGCAGCGCAGGGCTGGGATGTTGTCGCGGTAGAGCCTGCAGCGGGCTTACGACAGTTGGGGCAGGGCGCTACTCGCAATCAAAGCATTCACTGGATAGACGATCAATTGCCCGATCTAGGTAAGATCCGGAAGCTGAGCTATCGCTTCGATCTGATTCTTGTTTCCGCTGTCTGGATGCATATTCCACCCTCCGATCGTGAACGTGCTTTTCGAATCTTGACTGAGCTTTTGGCGCCCGATGGAATGCTGGTGATTACGCTTCGGCATGGGCCTGGTGATGGCGAACGACTTTTTTACGATGTCAGTAGGGAAGAGCTGGAGGGTTTTGCCAAACGCCGGGCACTGATCCCGCTCCCGGTGCCGGTCGGGCGCAAGAAGGATGAGCTCCAGAGGAGCGAAGTTTCCTGGGAGACTCTGGCTTTTCGGTTGGCGGACGATGGCACAGGAGCGCTGCCGACAGTCCGCCACATCATCGTTAATGATAATAAGTCCTCGACTTACAAGCTTGGTTTGCTGCGAACCCTTGTCCGGATTGCTGACGGTGCGCCCGGCCTGGCGCTTAAGCGTACCGATGACTGGGTGGATATTCCGCTTGGTGCAGTCGGGCTGTTCTGGATTATGCTTTATCACCCTCTGGTTCTCCGGCATCAACTGAGGCAAGCGCCAGGTAGTCGTGGCTATGGCTTTGCCACGGAGGATTTCTTCAAGCTGCAGAGTTTCACGCCTCAGGATTTCAGAGTGGGTATGTCGCTGTCGGCGGATGTTGCTCCGGTAGTCCTGCGCGCTGTCCGGGATGCTTGCTCGACCATTCTCAAGAACCCCGCACATTTCACGACCTGGCCTGGCAGTAACCGTCCGATCTTCGAGGGCGGTTCGGCCAGGATGACCATCAAGAAGGCATCGGTGCGTTTGGACAAAGCAACGCTTTCGAGGTTTGGTACCTTCCGCGTTCCTTCGTTTCTCTGGGATACGTTCAGTCGCTATGCCTGCTGGATTGAACCTGCGATTGTTAATGAATGGATTGATTTGATGGGTAGCTGGGATCTTCGCTATTCCATGGATGTCTATCATCGTGGTTTACAGTGGGTTGAAGGTCGGCGCGATAC
Source organism: uncultured Marinobacter sp. (assembly GCA_966210405.1). GTDB lineage: Bacteria > Pseudomonadota > Gammaproteobacteria > Pseudomonadales > Oleiphilaceae > Marinobacter. The sequence goes on along the minus strand of CBIHLH010000140.1, from coordinate 7,519 downwards.
GTCGGCTGTCCGTCAACTGGTTCAACAGCAGCTGCAGACCGGCAAAGTCGAGTGTGTATGGACAGCACAGAGTCTCAAAACAAAGCGGTTTGACGTCGACCACTGTTTTCCCTGGTCGCGTTGGAACAACAACGATCTCTGGAATCTGATGCCAGCAACTCATACGGCAAATGCTTCCAAGTCCGAAAAGCTGCCCGGGGACTTGTTGCTCAAAGAGGCGCACCCTCGAGTAGTGAACTGGTGGGAACAAGCCATAGTAGGCACGTCTCGTGAGGAGCAGTTCTTCTCAGAGGCCGAGGCCTCGCTGCCATTGCTGGGGCAAGAACGGTGCGTGGAAGACGTTTTTGAAGGGATGCTCCAGCAGCGATTGAGATTGAAAACGAATCTTCAGCTTGCTGAATGGTTGGGCCTGTAAATTAGATGGGCTTGTCCTGTTTACCTTAGGCGAGACCACTTGAGCCTAGCCCAATATTTTCCGTTGGATTGAATGGGGCATAAACCGAGTGATAAAGGCGGCAATGTAAGTCTGCGGTGTGACCAGATATCGAGGCTTGGGACGTGCCGTTTCTGCAGCCCGGTAAATCTTTTTGGCAACGTCCGACGCACTGGCTGTAAACGGCTTGATTCTGGCGCCTGGCGCGAGTGCTGCTTCCATTGCTTTGTACTTTTCCCGATGCACCGCGCTCGCCCGGCTAATCACGGGCCGCAAAGCGGCAAGGGCATGCTCTCTAAAACGGGTCGTCACGGGCCCGGGAAGCACCAGCGAGACACTTTCCAGGATTTTGCTGCTTTGTTCATCAAACCAGAAGCTTTCATGGGCCGTGTTCATCGCGGACTTGGCGGCACAGTAGGCGCCCTTCATTTGCTGGGGCACGATGGAGAGAACGGAACTGACCGCGATGACTCGCAAGGGTACCCCGTGTTGTTCGCAGAGCCTCAGGCAGACGGCGGCAAGCTTGATGGGGCCGAATACGTGGGTACTGAATTGCTTTTGCCACATGGATTCGGACAGGTCGCGAAGCGCGCCGAATTGCCCGTAACCGGAGTTGTTGACCAGAATCACCCGCTCGGCTGCCGCAATTTCCGTCTCCAGCGTGCCGGCAAGGCCTTCGATCTGCTCAAAGGACTCAAGATCCAGCGCCAGCTCCAGAGCGGCGGACTCAACGCCACTTGGTTGTCGTGAGAGGGCGATCACCCTATAGCCTTTCCGGGCGAAGAGGGCGCAGGCTTCACGGCCAATGCCGGCGCTGGCGCCGGTTACCAGGGCGAGTTTGGTCATTGCATCATTCCCCAATCCAGTTTTCTTCATCGACAATGCGTTTCAGCTTATAGCCGAGAAACCGATACTCGCCCCAGTGTTGAAATGCGTTTTGAGCCTCCTTCGGGTCGAACCCTTGCTGCCGGAGATAGGCGCTGACTTCGGAGTCGACCGGCAGCGTCTCAAAATCTCTCATAAGCATCATGGTGTGTGCTGCGGCATAGGGCCCGATGCCCTTCAGCGAAATCAGGTAGTCGTAGTCAATGATGTCACTAAGGGCTGAACCATCGGTTTGGATGGCTTGATCCTGCAGTAATTGATCGGTCACCGTGTCGACGGTTCTGGCTCTGAACCCCAGCTTGCACTCTTCGGCCAATCGCCTGGGCCCGATCGTCTGGAGTTCTCCGGGCTCAGGGAACAGGCCGTCGCCCAGAGCAACCAGAGAGGCGACCATGGATTTGGTCTGTTTCCAGGTCGTGTTGATGGTGCAAACCGTTTTAATGAGATCCTCAAAGAAGGTGTCACCGCGCAGGAATCGCCCGCCACCGGACCGGATGAAGTGGGCAATGTCCGGATCGTTCCTTTCGCAAAGGGCAAGAAACTCGGAGGGATCCCAGTCCAGCTGTAGCCAGCGGGCGACGCGTTCTGAAACTGCGTCGGTGCTTGATGACGAGGTTTCGATAAGAAGCTGATCTTCAGAGGGCTGGTGAACGCGGGCCCATTCCGCGTTGGTGCCTATTCTTACGGTTCGCTCAAGACGCTCACCGTCCCAGTGCCAGGGCGCAAGCTGGCACCAACCGTGGCTTTCCACCGTCAGGCGCAGATTGAAGGGTCGTTGTAGGTTCAGGGAGAACGTATTTGTGGTCATCACCGGTTTGTGGTTCATCAGAACAGAACCCAATCCTGCATCCTCAGGCGAAAGCCGCTGCCGTTATCTAGTCGTTTTGTTTGCATCATTGCGAATCTGCGATAGAGCTTTAAAGTAGAGCTTAACAAAATTTCCAGGAAAGGAATTGACGGGCGGTTTTATAGTCGAGGCCACTAGTCGTATAGCAGGGCCTGATAGTGAGTTTTCAAGGATGGAGAAATAGCATGAGTGCAGAAAGCGGCACCCCCATTGTCATCTATGAAAGTGCCGATCAGGCGGTCGAGGTTCGGCTGGATGCCGATCAGGAAACTGTCTGGCTGAGCCTGCAACAGCTTGCCGATGTTTTCGACCGGGATAAATCGGTAATCTCGCGTCACCTGAAGAATATTTTTCGCGACTCGGAGCTGGCTCGGGAGGCAGTTGTTGCAAAAAATGCAACAACTGCCGCAGACGGCAAAACCTATCAGGTTGAGTATTTCAACCTGGATGCGATTATATCCGTGGGCTATCGTGTCAACTCCAGCCAGGCTACGCGCTTTCGCCAGTGGGCCACCCGTATTCTACGGGAGCACCTGACCCAGGGCTGGACCATCAATCGCCAGCGCTTCGAAGAAAACGCCCAGGAACTGGAAGCGGCTTTGGCACTGGTTCGCATAGTGTTTGCTCCAAGAATAGTAAAGGGCAATGTATGGCAAGCTCCCGGTACATGAACCCCTGTTATGTGGTGCCAACCTTGCTAAACTCAGGGACTTTGAACGATGTTTGATCACGGGTAGCCAGGAAGCTGCCTGCCACAGAAAGGAACTCTGACCATGAGCAATCTCATTGCCGCCTGCGTAGGCGATACGCACGTTTGCCCGATCAAAGGGCACGGCTCTTCCCCCATCATGCCAAACGGCTCCAGCATTCTTGTTGAAGGTAAGCCCATTGCCCGGGTAGGTGATGTCACCGGCTGCGGTGCTGTTATTACCCAAGGCTATCCGTTGGCGCTGGCCGATGGTATGCCCGTCGCCTACCTGGGCAGCCCCACCAGTCACGGCGGTTCCATAGTCAGTGGCAATCCACGAGTGATCTTGGGTGTTGCCACTAATACTGCGCCGGTTGTGGATTTTGCCATGGCCGGTGCGCTGGATGACAAAGGCCAGCTTACTCCAGGCGCCAAAGAGTTGCTGGACAAAGACCCACACGAATTTGTGCGCCGTGCCGCCCAGAAAGGTGCGCTAATCGATGAGGGTCTACCCAGGAAGTCAGAGGACGATTCACCTGCTGAAGAAGACCGCCCTAAAGTGCGGGTCGAAGCCGGACTCTTTTTTGACGGTACTGGTAATAATCGCGGCAACACCCGCGCTTACCAGCAGGAGCTTGATAAATGCCTGACAGCCAATGCCGCCGGAGCCATATCGGAAGATGAATGCAGCAGAGAACTATCGCAAGTTATGGAAGGCAGTTATCTCGATGCTGAAACCAATGTGTCGAAGCTGGAAACGCTGTACTTCAAGGACACCGTGGAGCAAGACGGTTCTCCCACTCACCGGCTCTCCGTTTATATTTCAGGAGTGGGGACCAAGTTCGGTGAGCCGGATGATGGCCTGAGTATGGGATTGGGACTTGGGGAGCAAGGCATCCTCAGAAAAATTGAGGAAGGGGCCGCTGACCTTGTATTGCAACTTACCCGGTCTGTTTACGAGCCAATAAATGAGCTGGTTCTGGATGTATTTGGTTTTAGCAGGGGCGCGGCAACAGCACGGCATTTTGTCAGCCGAGAGGTTTATGACACCACGGGCTCTTTGCACGGAGAATACAAAGGGGCGTTGGTCAGAGCGTTCGAGCGGGAAGGCATCCCATGGCCTAAAAAAGTGACGGTTCGGTTTCTGGGGCTGTTCGATACCGTTGCCGGTGTTGCCGATGTGGGAAATCTGGATTTTTCCGCTCACGATGCTGAAACCGGGCGGATTAACGTCAACGTAAAACCGGAGCATGTTCAGCGGGCCGTTCAGTTTGTTGCCCGGGATGAGCGTCGGCACAATTTCTCGTTGAACAGCCTGCGAAGTGAATCGGGCAATTTGCCCGGGAATTTTAGCGAATGGGTTTTGCCTGGCGCTCACTCGGACATTGGCGGAGGGTATCCAGACCGGTTTCATGAGCGAATTGAAGTTTGTCCTCCGAAAGTGATTACGGGTAAAGACCGACGGAATCCCGAGGCCAGCTTTGAGTTTTCACGCATGTTGCAGGAGCGAGCCCTGATCAAGTCTGAAGGTTGGATTGGCCCCCTCAATCCGCTGGCAAGCCTGGAGATCGAACAAAAGCGTCTGCCAATGCTGCCTACTCAACCGAGCCTGAGTGGGAACAACGTGGCTTTGCACCTGTGGCTTGACCGGGAGGTTCGGGGCGAATACTCCAGAATTCCCCTGTACCTGATACACAAGCTTGCGGCTGATGTAGGCGTGCCATTTGAACCAATCCCTACAGACAACCCTCAGTTTGTGCTACCCGACGAACTAACGACTGTTGCCCGAAATCTTGCTGCTCACGTCTTGCATGGCCAAGACCTGATATTGTCACCTGAATTCAAAGCCATGCTCAAGCAACGGTACATCCATCATTCTGACAATTATCTGGAAATTGGGCCGTTATACCCTTTCAGGCCCGCAAAGGGTGGTCGTCGGGCTGTTTACCCCAACAAAAGTCAGTGAATAATGGAGACTACTATGAGTATTAAGCGTTGGATGATCAGTCTCTGTATTCTGGTACTGGTCGGGTGTTCGGATTCAACGGAATCGGAGGGGCAAAAATATGGCCCCAATGGGACCCACCGAAGTATCGGTGTGGTGGCACCGAAACACTACGATGTCTGGGTGGATAAATTTTTCGTTGAATCCCTTTCCGAAGACATTGGGTGGCGGGCACCTATTGGTATCGTGTCCTGTTGCTGGAACAAGCCGTTTGGGGCGATGGCGGACTGGCAAACCATGCCAGAGGTATTTTTAATTCGCTGGTTCTCCTTCGCAGAGCAACAATCCTATGAAGCTCTTATCCGACTGGAAAATCCAGGTGAGATTGAGGAAAGAATGAAAGAGATTGCTCCTTTTGAAGCCTATGGAAAGATCAAAAGACGCCCGCGTGATGTTTTGGTTCTGGGTTTGGCACCAGGCGGAACCGTTGTGGTGTGGATTATGAACCGGGGCGAGAATGCTATTGAAGTTGGGCGGTATCAAGGGAAAAAAATAGAAACCCATCCAGAGCACTACCGTGAGATAACAGAGCGCTACAATCGCGATCATGGGGAATTCTTGGAAGAACACGGCATCGAGTTTGAAGGCTGGTAAGAGGGAGCGGAGTTCGCCACCACATCAATGCCATGCACCGGATGCCAAACCCTCCGCTTCGCTCCGGCTTTGTCACCGGTGATGGCGGGCGACCATGAACATGTTAACTGGGGAGGGCAAGTAAGTCTTGCCGACCCAAATCACTCAAACATATCAGAAAAAACCCGCGCAAATTCCTTGAAGTCGTTCAAATGGAACTTGCAGATGGAGAAAACGATTTCCCAATTCACCTCATCATAGTTATGGACCATCACGTTCCGGAAGCCGACGGATTTTCTCATACGCTCCGCGAGACCATGATCGATGATGCCGGATGTTGCCAATGCTTCGAACGTTTGCCCCATGGTTTTCGGTGAAGTTGCCTCGGCATGTTCGGCGAGCCAATGAGAGGCGATATCGACGCACATCTGCACGGCCCGTGTCAGGTTCAGTGAGATGATATCCTGCGCATCCACATCTTCCAGAAGCGCTGAAAGATTCTTTGGTAACCTGGACTCCACTCGCTGGATACAGCGCCTGAGAGATTCCAGTTTCTGTGCTACGAGTTGTTCATCCATGCCCGGCGTCGCCCTTCAAGTATGCGTTTCTGGTAGGGTACAAAATCTTCGTTTTCCATGATGTTACGAAATATCAGTTCACCCCAGTAACGTCTGGGGCCCAGCACTTGAATGCCGTTGGAGACAATCTGGTCCAGGAGCGGTTGGCCGGCAGTGCGCAGGTCGATCAGGTCGACGGGCCGGTTGAAGGCCAGTGCAAGCGCCTCGGTTATGGAAATGCGTTCATCAGCGGTTAGCCGCTTATCGGCCTGCACGGCCACGTCGATGTCGCTGTCCGGGCGTTCGGCAGCGTGCGCCATGGAGCCGAACAGAACGGCGAAGCGGATATCAGGAAATCGCCCCAACTGGTCGCGAAGCTCTGCAATTTCAGTGCGCTCTGGTGTTTTTGTTTGCATGTCTACGGTTCTGCTTTACGGCTATAAAAAAGAGCTTACCAGAGTTTAGCGCTTATTTTTCCTTTCCACTTTCAAAGGCCCGACTGATTTGGGTCTGGTCAGAGAGTGAGTTGGTGGGGGGGCAACTTGTAAAGATTTCTTACAAGTTCAGTGGGAGGGCGGTCGAGAGGTCAAATGTAAGTGGAAGCATTACAGTCTGGATGTGGTGATGGCACACTATCGAAAAACCAATCCCAGAGAAGCCATGGTGCACCCTTGAACGACTACCTCCGGAAAATCCTCCAAGGCCAGCCCATTAACTACGAAGCTTTCCTGAAGAAACTTCCGGAGCCGTTTCGGCGTCGCCATCGGGAGTTCTTCGCGACGGAAAAGGTGCAAACCAACCGTTGGGTGGTCACGATCCTGGATGAAAGCGCTTTTGCGGAGCTGCAGAATATAGCGCAGGTTCCGGTAAGCCGGGTAGACGCCGCGAAAAAGGGTAACTCCCACCGCCACGGCACCGAGGTCAGTTTTCTCCTGGTGTACCATCAGGGGCTGGCATCCAGCCGGCCGGATGTAGCCGTTATCGGGACGGAATCCGTTGATATGGGCTTTCACCAGGCCCGGTCGGTGTTGGTGGTGGAGAACGAGCGGAATTTCTACCAATATGCACAGATGCTGGATTTCGCCAGCGAGGCCCTGGGCAAACGCCTGGGGCTGACGAATTGCGATGTGGTATTGGGCGGTGGCAACCGGGTTACCCGGGGAGCGGTTCTCGACTGGTTGACCGGCTACGAAGACGTATTCTGCGCATTCGATTATGATGCGGGTGGTCTGCAAATGTTCTCGACGATAGCAGCCTCGCTCGGTGATAAAGCCACCTTTGTTCAGCCGCGCGACTGGCAACCGTGGCTGGGCCGGTTCTGCAAGATACCGGACAGCACCGAGCGGTTTACAAGGGCGGTATCGCTGGCGGAGGGGCTTGGTTTTGTGGCCCTGGCCGAGGCGTTTCGATCGACCGGCAAATTCATGGAACAGGAGATGATTCTGGATGAGTGACTCCCAGGGGAGCCCAGGCAATTTCAACTTTGGTATTCGCCGCCTGGTGCTGGTGGATTCCGCCGGCTTTTGTTACG
>CBIHLH010000139.1:0-9312 GCA_966210405.1 uncultured Marinobacter sp. | reverse complement strand
GAACTGGACAAAGACATGGGCGCCCTGCTCGTCGACCGTTTCATGGCCACCCCTATGTTCTACCCGGCCAACTATGGCTTTATCCCGCACACCCTGGCCGACGACGGCGACCCCCTGGACGTGCTGGTGGTTACCCCCTACCCGGTGCAGGCCGGTTCGGTGATTCGCTGCCGCCCGGTGGGTGTTCTGAACATGGAAGACGAAGCCGGTGGCGATGCCAAGCTGGTTGCGGTTCCCCACGACAAACTGACCACTTCCTACAAGAACGTGCAGGAAATCGACGACCTGCCGCAACTGCTGCGGGATCAGATCCAGCACTTTTTTGAGAACTACAAGACCCTGGAGCCGGGCAAGTGGGTCAAGGTGCAGGGCTGGGACAACGCCGCTGCCGCCAAACAGGCCATTGTCGATTCGATCAACGCCTACAAAGGCTGACAAGACCCCAGGCACAAAAAAACCGGGCTCGCATGCCCGGTTTTTTTTGTGTCGAAGCCCCAGTCTCATCAACCCCGGGACAGCAGATCCCGCATGTCACTGATCGCGGCACTGGCCCGCGACAGGTAGGCCGCCATGGTCAGTGAATGGTTGGCCAGAACACCAAAGCCATTACCGTTCAGCACGACCGGGCTCCACATGGGCCCCTGTGCACCCTCGAGCTCGATGATCACCTGCTTGACACTGGCCATGGCATTCTTGTCTCGCAGCACCTTGCGGAAGTCCACTTCAATGGCACGGAAAATGTGCAACAGGGCCCAGGAGCTTCCCCGGGCTTCGTAGAATACGTCGTCAATCTGGGTCCAGGGTGTTTTCACATCAATGGCCCCGGTTTCTTCCTGCAGGGGATTGTCCATATCCACGTTCGCCACCGCGTCGGAGACCGAGGCCTTGCCAACACTTTCCCCCAGCGTTCGGGACAGGCTTCCAAGCCGGGTTTCCAGATCCGCCAGCCAGTTGCCGAGGTTGTCCGCCCGGGCAAAGAACTGGGCGTTGGCCTGTTCCGGGTTGGACAATCGGTTGAGGTAGCGTTTCAGGGCCTCAATACCGCGGCGGTATTCCGCTTCGGTGGACGGTATCGCCCAGCTTCCGCTGTCAAAATGGAACTGCGGTTCCGCAATGGTCAGGTCCGGGTCCTCGGCGGACTGGCTCTGGGACCGGGCGATATCCCGGCGCATGGCCCGGGACAGGTCCCGGAGCTGTACCAGTACGCCGAACTCCCAGTTGGGCATGTTGTCCAGCCACAGGCCCGGCGGAAACAGGTCGTTGGAGAGGTAGCCACCTGGCTTTTCAAGCAGGGTTTCAGCGATGCGGATCATGGTCGCCGTGGTCGCAAAGCCGGTAACCGGTTCACGCTCCATGGCATTGGCGACGGAGCGGGTGTGTTCACGCACCGAGAACGCGTCGGGCTCACTGCTCCAGTACATACCGAGGATCACCGACACCAGCAGGTACACCACCAGTAACACCAGGATAAATTTGCCAATCACACCGCGGCTGCCGGCATAATCCCGCACATCGTCTTTCCTGTCCCTGAAATACTGTCTGATTTTGCCTGGCATATGACGTCTAATCCCCTGTCTGTTGGTTGTCAGCGGCAAATGGCCGACCCAGATGGTACCCCATGGCGCCGTCGATACCCAGGCCACAGAGTACCGAGTATTCCGCTGCCGTTTCCACCCCGGCGGCAAACACCTTCACGCCCCGGCTGTGGGCGATTGCGAGCACCGACTCCAGGTAGAACCGGTTGTCGTCGTGGCTGTCGATATCGTGGATAAAGCTGTTATCAATACGCAGAGCCTGGAATCTCAGATTCCGGAGATAGCTGAACGGCACCCTGCCGACACCAAACCGGTCCACCAGCACCGGCACGCCCAGGCGCCCCAGAGAACGCATCAGTAAACCCACAGCGGTGCGATGGTGCTGAATGGTGTGTTCGGATATTCCCAGCCAGAGATTCCTTACCACAGGCCCAGCCCGGGCAAGCTCGTCCAGCAGTTCTCTGCGGAAGGACTCACTGGCCACCGAGGCACTGCCCAGCGACATAGCCAGGGGCTGCGCCGGATGCTCGGCCAGCATGGCCAGCACCCGCTGCACCAGCAGGCGGTCGATGCCGGCAATCAGCCCGAACCGCTCCGCCATGGGCACGAACACCCCCGCTTTCAGGGGGCCATCGGGGGCCTCGATGCGGGAAAACACCTGATGGTAAACCGGTACCAGCCGGTCTTCATGAACCATCGGCTGCAGCCACAACGACAGCGTGTCATCGCGAATGGCCCGCTGAATGATCACACGCCAGGTGTCCGGGCTGTGATGGCCGTTGCGGTCCGGGGCCACCTGGTGACAACCGGAAACCTCGCCGGTCTGAGCCACCCGCAGGGCTTCGTCGGCCGCCACCATCAGGTCCCGGGCACCATGCCCTTCCCGGGTACTGGCGAGCCCCCCATGAACCGCGATGTCCATGGGCGCGGCCAGGTCGGCGTACAGGCCGTCCAGACTTTCCACCAGTTGCCGGCACCAGACGCTGGCATCCGCCGGGAGCACACCGGGCAGGAACAGCGCGAACTCGGCGCCAGCCCGGCGACCAGCAAACGCACCCACATGCGCCACCACGAACTCCGACAGCACGCCAGCCACGCGCAACAGCAGGCGGTCCCCTTCGCTGCGTCCATAGGCCTGATTGAAGCCGGCAAAACCCGCCAGTTGAATCAGCATCAGCACGCCCGGTGCTGCTTTCTCCTCGGATTCCACCTCAACTTTCAGGCGCTGATCAAAGGCCGTGCGGCTAGCCAGCCCGGTCACCGCATCTTCGTTACTGACCCGACGCAAGTGCTGGATGAGTTTGGCCTGGCCCTCGAACAGGTGCCCGAGGTCATCGGCCATCTGGTTCATGGCGTCGGTCACGCGGTTGATTTCACGGGTCGACTGCACCGGCACCCGGCGCCGGAAATCCCGTTGACCCAACGCCTGGGCCTGCTGCTCCAGATCATGGAGCGGGCGCAGGGTGCGCCTCAGCAAAAGATAGAGCACAAACAGGCCAATACCGCCAATCACCACGGAGCTGGCTATCAGAACAAGGGTGATACGCCAGAGATCCTGATAGGCACGACCGGGATGACTGATAACCTGCACCGTTCCCAGCCGGCGCCAGCCCCGGACCACTTCGGCCTCGGCCACGGGCAAAGGCAACTCGGCGACAGAGCGGAACCAGGCCGGAACGGTCACGTCGCTGAGCGCCCGGGCCCGGCCTGCGATCTGCTCGCCCTGATGATTCCGGTAACTCACCGACAGGTACCGGCCACTGTCAAAAACCGCGTCAATCAGCGACGCGGCGGCTACCGGGTCGCTGCCATCGATGGCGTTGGACAGTGACAGACCAATAGCCGTGGCGCCGTCACGGGCATGACCCGCCAGCTGTCCGGAAACATAGCTCCGGAAATACCCGTAACTGGTGGCAAACGCCGCCACCAGCACCGCCACCAACAGGGTGCCGGTAAACACCAGAAGCAGGGACCGCAGCGTTGCCGCGCCCTGCTCCCGACGGTGAATGCTGGGCTGGTTCCATGCCATGGAGGGCCGCTCCAGGCCGGCTGAGAACACGCCGGCAATTAGCGATTAGACTGTGACTTGCGCCGCAGAGTTGACAAACATTTACACAGCGCAACCTACGCCGACAACATTAAACACTATAGACTCTGCAAAAGAACTAAGGTTGAAAAAACGTCCGCGCCGGGGCAGGACGATTCACAACGAAAACGACAGGCCGGAGCACAATGAACGACGAAAGCCAGAAAGATAAACTCAGGCAGCATTTCGCGCGCCGTGTAACAACCCAGGCACGGGTTGTCCTGGACACCTGGCAGAAAATTCATTCTGATCGGAAATCGTCGCCGGCGCACCGGGATGATTTTACCACCGCCACCGACAAGCTTGTGCGTTACGCCCAGCGATTCGAGATGGCCAGCCATGCCGACGCCGGCCGGAAGATTCTGGAACTTGCCGGGCAGTGGCCCGTCGGCAGCCCCCTCGACGATACGCTTGAGCGCGCACTGCAGGACGCCATCGAAGCCCTGTCGCACAGCACCCTGCGCCGGACCGACCAGGCCAGTTCGGAGGCCCCGCACCAGTTTCGCCGCACGCCGGTGTACATCGCCCTGGCCAATGAAGAAATAGCGGGGCGCCTGATTCGTCAGCTCGAATTCTTTGGCTTCCGCGCCTCGGCGTTCAATTCCGCCGAAGAACTGACCGAGGCCTGCGCCCTGCACAAACCCGAAACCATCCTGATGGACGTCAACTTTGGCGACGGAGCCAGCACCGGCATCGCCACCATCGAGCACTTGCAGGAGCGGCACGACACCCCGATCCCGATCATTTTCATGAGCGACGAGGACGGCACCATCGAAACCCGCTTGCGGGCGTCCCGCTGCGGCGGCGAGGAATTTTTCTACCCGGCGGTGGATCCTGGCCAACTGATCGAAAAAATCGAAACCTATACCCACGGCAACACCGTGGAGCCCTACAAGGTACTGGTACTGGATGATTCCCGGGCCCAGGCCAAGTACATGGAAACCGTACTGAAGAAAGCCGGCATGACCGCCCACATCATTACCGATCCCATGCAGATCATTCACGCGCTGGAGACGTTCTCGCCGGAAATCATCATTCTGGACATGTACATGCCAGGCTGCACCGGCATGGAAATCGCCCGCGTGATTCGGCAGCAGGACCGTTTCCACAGCGTCCCTATCATCTACCTGTCCGCGGAGGAGGACGTCAGCAAACAGCTGCATGCCATGAGCCTTGGCGGTGATGACTTCCTGACCAAGCCGATCGATCCCAAGCACCTGATTGCCACCATTCATAACCGCGGCCGGCGGGCCCGCTCACTGCTGGCACTGATGATCCGGGACAGCCTGACTGGCCTGTATAACCATACCCATACCCTGCACCTGCTGGACCAGGAGATTGTCCGGGCCCGGCAGAAGGGGCAGTCGCTGTGTTTCGCCATGATCGACATCGACTATTTCAAGAAGGTGAACGACACCTTCGGTCACCCCATTGGCGACCGGGTGCTGCGCAGCCTCTCGATGTTCCTGAAACAGCGGCTGCGCAAGACCGACCACATTGGTCGCTACGGTGGCGAAGAGTTCGCCATCATTCTGCCTGACACCCGCCCCAGCGACGCCCGCAATGTGCTGAACGAAATCCGCGAGCGCTTTTCGGAACTGCAACAGCCTGCCGGCGACCGGGAGTTCAATGTCACGTTCAGCTGTGGCGTTGCTGTCTGGAACGATGAATCGTCCCCGGCCCTGTGCGAACGCGCCGACCGTGCCCTTTACGCCGCCAAGGAACAAGGCCGTAACTGCGTCAGCCTGGCGGAAAGCTGATCCTCGGTGCCCGGCCCCGCCGGGCGTTTTACACGCTGCCGTCCTCTATGAAACCAACGTCGTATAGAACTTTACGGCCCCGTTCACGACAATAGGGCCCATTGTTCGGGCGTGTCCGTTCCGATGTCCATGGCGGCCTTGTTAAGACCAATGGACAACACGGAAGATTGTCAAAAAGTGTTGATCTGAAGAAAACAAGGACGCACCATTGAGGGAACATGCCGTTATTTTCGGCGATCTGGCAAAGAAAGACACTGAGGCAGACCGACCCATGTCGACAATTCTCGTGCTCCACGGCCCCAACCTCAATATGCTCGGCACCCGCGAGCCCGAGGTGTATGGCCACGAGACACTGGCGGACATTGACGACCGGTTGCGCCAGACGGCGGCCGACACCGGCCATCACCTGCTGCACCTTCAGTCAAACGCCGAGTATGAACTGATTGAGCGGATTCACGAAGCCCGTGCCGAGGGCGTGGATTTTATCCTGTTTAATCCGGCGGCCTTCACCCACACCAGCGTCGCCCTCCGGGATGCCATGCTGGCGTCCGGGATTCCGTTCATTGAAGTGCATCTTTCCAACGTGCATGCGCGGGAATCGTTCCGCCATCACTCCTATTTCTCCGATATCGCCGAGGGCGTTATCTGCGGGCTAGGCAGCCAGGGCTACGATCTGGCCCTCCAGGCGGCCTTGCGACGCATTCACCGATAGACCAGATACAACGGGACTGGATTGACTATGGACATTCGCAAAATCAAGAAACTGATCGAGCTGCTTGAGGCCTCTGACGTCGAGGAGCTGGAAATTCACGAAGCGGACGATTCCGTTCGCATCTCCCGCCGGCGCGAACCGGCGGCCGGCCCCCAGTACGTCAGCCACTACCCGGCGCCAGCCCCGCAGTCCGCGCCAGCGCCTGCTCCGGCGGCTGAAGAGCCATCGGCCCCGGCCGCACCGGCGGGCCACACGGTCAAATCGCCTATGGTTGGCACCTTCTACCGCTCGCCCTCCCCGACGGCCAAAGCGTTTGTCGAAAAGGGGCAGCACGTGAATGTCGGCGACGTCATCTGCATTGTTGAAGCCATGAAGATGATGAACCAGATCGAGGCTGACAAAAGTGGCACCATTACGGACATCCTGGTCGAGAACGGCCAGCCGGTAGAGTTTGACCAACCTCTGGTCGTCATTTCCTGAACTCGGTGATAGCTACTCATGGCCATGTTAGAAAAAGTTCTGATCGCAAACCGGGGTGAAATTGCCCTCCGGATTCTGCGTGCCTGCAAAGAGCTGGGTATCAAAACCGTGGCGGTACACTCCCAGGTGGACCGGGATCTGATGCACGTGCGTCTGGCTGACGAATCGGTATGTATCGGCCCCAACACGGCAACCGACAGCTACCTGAACATTCCGACCATCATCAGCGCGGCTGAAGTGACCGATTCCGTGGGGATTCACCCCGGCTACGGATTCCTGGCCGAGAACGCTGATTTTGCGGAACAGGTCGAAAAAAGCGGCTTCCGGTTTATCGGCCCGAAAGCGGAAACCATTCGCCTGATGGGCAACAAGGTGTCGGCCATCAACGCCATGATCAAGGCCGGTGTTCCCACCGTGCCCGGCTCCGACGGCCCGCTCGATGACGACGAAGAGCGGACACTCCGGATTGCCCGGGAAATCGGCTACCCGGTCATGATCAAGGCTGCCTCTGGCGGTGGCGGACGCGGCATGCAGGTAGTCCATTCGGAGGCGGCACTGCTCAAGGGTGTTCAGATTACCCAGAGCGAGGCGAAAAACGCCTTTGGTGATCCGACGGTCTACCTCGAAAAATTCCTGGAAACCCCACGGCACGTGGAAGTTCAGGTGCTGGCCGACATGCACGGCAACTGCATCCACCTGGGTGACCGTGACTGCTCCATGCAGCGCCGGAACCAGAAAGTGATTGAGGAGGCGCCTGCGCCCAACGTCAATCCGGAATCCCGGGAGCGCACTCTCAAGGCCTGCACCGATGCCTGTAAGGAAATTGGCTACGTCGGCGCCGGTACCTTTGAGTTCCTGTACCAGGACGGCGAATTCTATTTCATTGAAATGAACACCCGGGTTCAGGTTGAGCACCCAGTTTCCGAAATGGTCACCGGCGTCGACATCGTCCGGGAACAGCTGCGTATCGCCAGCGGCCTGCCACTGCAGTATACCCAGGACGATATCCGCATTTCCGGCCACGCCATCGAGTGCCGGATCAACGCGGAAGACCCAAAAACCTTCGTACCGAGCCCGGGCAAGGTCAAGCACTTCCACGCACCCGGCGGCAACGGTGTGCGGGTCGATTCCCACCTGTACAGCGGCTACACGGTGCCCCCCTACTACGACTCCCTGATCGCCAAACTGATCACCTGGGGTGACGACCGGGAAATTGCCCGCCGGCGCATGAAAAACGCCCTGGATGAACTGGTGGTCGAGGGCATCAAAACCAATCAGTCCCTGCATCGGAAACTGGTGCGCGATGGTGGCTTTAAACAGGTAGACTTCACCATCCACTACCTTGAGAAACTGATACGGGATTGACGATGCCCTGGATACAACTACAGATCCCGGCTGATCCGGATAACGCCGATCAGCTGGAGGATCTGCTTATGGAGATGGGCGCCGAGGCGGTCTCCATGGAAGACGCGGCGGACCAGCCCCTGTATGAACCGGACCCGGGCACCACGCCCCTCTGGAGCCAGACCACGGTGACCGGGCTGTTCCAGTCCGACCGGGACATCGAACAACTGTGCGCCAGTGTCCGGGATGCCTGGCACCAGGCCACCCAACAGGACCTGCCGGAGATCAACGTTACCCTGGTGGAAGACAAGGACTGGGAGCGGGCCTGGATGGACGACTTCCAGCCGCTGAAATTCGGGGAGCGCCTGTGGATTGTGCCCAGTTGGCATGAGGCGCCAGACCCTGGCGCCGCCAACCTGATGCTGGATCCGGGCCTGGCGTTCGGCACCGGCACCCATCCCACCACCGCCTTGTGCCTGGAATGGCTGGACGGCCAGGAAGTGCAGGGCAGACAGGTGATTGATTACGGCTGTGGCTCTGGCATTCTTGGCCTGGCCGCCCTGTTGCTCGGTGCAGATCATGTCACCGGCGTTGATACCGACCCCCAGGCCCTGGAGGCCAGCCGTGAGAACGCCCGCCGCAATGGCGTGGAGGAGAACCGGCTGGACCTTTACCTGCCTGAGCAGGCACCGGCTGGAAAAGCCGACATGGTGCTGGCCAACATCCTGGCCCAGCCGCTGATCGGCCTGGCGCCCCACCTTGCCACACTCACCCGCCCTGGCGGCGACCTGGTGCTATCCGGCATCCTGTCGAACCAGGCCCGCGAGGTAATGGCTGCCTACGAGCCCTGGTTTGTCATGGACGAACCGGAGCAACGGGAAGAGTGGATACGCCTCACAGGTCGACGCAACGACAGATGACGAAAGCCGTGTGAACGACTAAACTCCGACACTCGTAGCCTAGTCGCTTTCAGGAACGACGCATGACCCAGAGCAGCCTGCAGACCCAATGCCCAAAATGCCAGACCCGCTTCCGGGTTACCGACGAACAGCTTGGTATCGCCAAGGGCAAGGTGCGTTGCGGTAATTGCATGGACGTGTTCAACGCCATTGATCATCAGGTGCTCCCGGCCAGCAGCAAACCCCAGCCCGCCACCAGCAAGCCCGCTACTTTTGACAGTGATGGCATTGAGGAAGATTTTGTTTTCGCCGATAACCCTGAAGAAGACGCGGCGGAAGGCCCCTATACCGGCACCAAACTGACGTTTTCCGACGATGAGCTCAGCGACAGCTTCCGCAGCTTCGACGAACGGGACGAACCAGGCTTTCAATCCGACGACGACCCGGACGATGCCGAACAGGTGGACGAGAGCTGGGCCGAGGCCATGCTGCAGGA
>CBIHLH010000138.1:0-9388 GCA_966210405.1 uncultured Marinobacter sp. | reverse complement strand
CTCCCGAGCCGGTGCAGGATGCTTTCCGCGAAGTTCAGCGGGCGCGAGAAGATGAGCAGCGGTTCAAGGAAGAGGCGGAAACCTACCGGAATAAAGTAGTGCCCGAGGCGCGGGGTCAGGCACAACGAATGATTGAGGAAGCGGTGGCGTACAAGCGGCAGGTGGTTGAGCGTGCGGATGGTGAAACGGCACGTTATCTGGACTTGCTGAAGGTTTACCTCGACTCACCAGAGGTAACGCGTGAACGTATGTACCTGCAGGCCATGGAAAACGTGCTGGCCAGTACCAGCAAAGTGCTGGTGGATACCGAGTCCGGCAACAATATGATGTACCTGCCCCTCGACCGTCTCGCCAACCGCAGCGTTACAAGCACTGCCGGAAGGAGCGAGAGCGCCGGAGATGCGGGCAGCATGACCGATCAGGTCGATATCCAGTCACTGACCGATGAGGTACTCCGTGAATTGCGGAGCCGCCAGTCGACCAACACAAGAACGGAGAGATAATCATGGGACCGAAAAGCATTATTGGTCTTGCTGGTGCCCTCATTGTTTTGTTGGTGGTATCGTCGAGCGTGTATATTGTTCCGGAGACCCATCGTGGCGTACTGCTTCGTTTTGGTGAATTGATCGAATCCAATATCCAGGCGGGTTTGCACTTCAAAGTGCCGGTGATCGACGAGGCGTTGATGTTCGATGTTCGCGTTTTGACGACGGACATGCCGGCCCGCCAATACCTGACGGTGGAAAAAAAGCCTCTGGACGTGGAGTCGTATATAGCCTGGCAAATTACCGATGTGGATACCTTCTACCGGGCCACTGGAGGCGACGAACTCCGGGCAGAGAACCTTTTGGCTTCCCGCGTGGATAACGGACTGCGTAATGAGTTTGGTGTTCGTACCATGCACGAGGTAGTTTCCGGCGAGCGGGATGAGCTGATGAATCAGTTGACGGAAAACGTCAACAAGATGTCGGTTTCCGAGTTTGGGATCAAGGTGTTGGACATTCGCGTCAAAGCGATTGAACTGCCTCGGGATGTCAGCCAGAACGTCTACCGCCGCATGGCCACCGAGCGCGAGAAGCTGGCACAGGAGTTTCGTTCCAGTGGCCGTGAGGCTGCGGAAGGCATCCGTGCGGATGCTGATCGGCGGAGCACTGTGATTCTGGCGGAGGCATTCTCCAAGTCAGAAAAAATCCGCGGTGAGGGTGACGGAGAGGCCGCCCGCATTTATGCTGACGCTTATGATCGTGACAAGGAATTCTTCAGCTTTTACCGGAGCCTGACGGCCTACCAGAATGCTTTCGCGAACGAAGATGACTTCATGGTGATTGACTCTTCGGGTGATTTCATGAAGTACCTGAAGGATCCCCAGGGCGCGCAATAACCACGGCGCGATTGATGAAAAAACCGGAATACCTCGGTATTCCGGTTTTTTTGTGCCGGTCAACCGTGTAAAATTCCGGCGGTTTTGTTTCGGGTTTTCCTGTCCCGAACGTCGCCTTAAATCCTGTGCACTGCCCACGGCAAACAGGCCGGAGCGGGTAAAACGGACAACGGAATCTCATGACAGTATCTGATCGCTGGTTACTGCCAGACGGGGTAGAGGACATTCTGCCGCCCCTGGCCGGACGGATCGAATCCCTGCGCCGGGATGTAATGGATACCTGTCAGCGCTGGGGTTATCAACTGGTCATCCCACCGCTGATTGAATACCTCGAATCCCTGTTTACGGGCACCGGCCACGATCTGGAACTGCAGACGTTCAAGCTGACCGACCAGTTGACCGGGCGCATGATGGGGGTTCGGGCCGACATGACCCCCCAGGCGGCCCGCATTGATGCCCACACCCTCGGCCAGGAGGGTATTACCCGCCTGTGTTATGCCGGGCATGTATTGCACACCCGCCCTCGCCATATGCTGACGGGCCGGACACCGATCCAGGCTGGTTGCGAGCTGTTTGGCAGTGCCTCCGAATCGGCGGATATG
The DNA here is from genome assembly GCA_966210405.1 of uncultured Marinobacter sp. Taxonomy (GTDB): domain Bacteria; phylum Pseudomonadota; class Gammaproteobacteria; order Pseudomonadales; family Oleiphilaceae; genus Marinobacter. The sequence goes on along the minus strand of CBIHLH010000138.1, from coordinate 7,405 downwards.
GAAGTGATCAGCCTTATGCTGGAGGCCCTCCGGGTGGCAGGCCTGCCCCGGATCCACCTGGACCTGGCCCACGTTTCCATTTACGAGAGCCTGATCGGCGAAGCCGACGTTGATCGTGAAACCGAAGCGGCGATCTTTGATGCCATGGCGAGGAAGTCGGTGCCGGAGCTGGATGATCTGCTCGGCCGGTGCCCACCGGATTCCGCCGGTGGCCGCCTGCGGGAGCTGGCCCGGGTCAGCGGCGGGCCGGAGGCCCTGGCCCAGGCCCGCCGTATCCTGCAGGGTGCGTCGGAGAATCTGAACGCTGCCCTGGATCAGTTGGGGCGCGTTGCCGACATGTTGAGCCGGGCGTTCCCGGATATCCGGTTTGGTTTCGATTTCTGTGAGCTGCGTGGCTACAACTACCACACCGGGCTGGTGTTTGCCGCCTATGTGCCAGGCCATGGCGATGCGGTCGCCAAGGGTGGCCGCTACGACGCCATCGGCAGTGATTTTGGCCGGGCCCGTCCGGCCACCGGATTCAGCCTGGATATCCGGGCACTGGTGTCCCTGGGCGAGCGACCCCAGCGTAGCGCCGGAACGATCTGGGCGCCGGCATCCGATGATCCTGCCCTGGAGGGCGTGAGTGCCGGCCTGCGACTGACGGAAACCGTGGTCCGGGCCCTGCCCGAGGATGAGGGCGCCGATCCGGCGCAACGGGGCTGTGATCGGGTGCTGGTCAGGCAGAACGGCCAGTGGGTTGTCGAGAAGCTGGGTTGATGCCCTCGGGGCGTTGCTGAATTTCACTTGTAAACTCGCGAAATGTTCGTCCTCCGGGGCGGCCGCACTGAGAGAGAATCATGGGTAAAAACGTTGTTGTGCTGGGCACCCAGTGGGGTGATGAAGGCAAGGGTAAGATCGTTGACCTGCTGACCGACAAGGTCTCGGCCGTGGTCCGGTTCCAGGGCGGCCATAACGCCGGCCATACCCTGGTGATCGAAGGCCGAAAAACGGCCCTGCATCTGATCCCGTCCGGCATTCTGCGTCAGAACGTCCAGTGCCTGATCGGTAACGGGGTGGTGTTGTCACCGGAAGCCTTGCTGAAGGAAGTGCGGGAACTGGAAGCCTCGGGTGTTGCGGTCCGCGACCGTTTGCGGATCAGCCTGGCCTGTCCGCTTATCCTGCGTACCCATGTGCGCATCGATCAGGCCCGGGAACGGGCCAGGGGTGTCGACAAGATCGGCACCACCGGGCGGGGCATTGGGCCGGCCTATGAAGACAAGGTATCCCGGCGGGGCTTGCGCCTGGGCGATTTGTGCGACCTCGCGGATTTTGAAGTGAAATTGCGGGAGATCATGTCCTATCACAACTTCGTACTGACGGAGTACTTCAAGGAAGAAGCCGAGGACATTGACGCAGCGCTGGACGAGCTCAAACAGATGGGCAAGGAAATCCTGCCCATGGCCGCCGATGTCACCGATCTGCTGCACGATTACCGGAAGCGCGGCGAGCACATTCTGTTTGAGGGGGCCCAGGGCTCCCTGCTGGACATTGACCTGGGCACTTATCCGTATGTGACCTCGTCCAACACCACCGCCGGTGGTACTGCTACGGGTTCCGGTTTTGGCCCGCTGTACCTGGATTACGTGCTGGGCATTACCAAGGCGTATACCACCCGGGTCGGTTCCGGGCCTTTCCCGACCGAGCTGTTTGATGACATGGGGCAGCACCTGGCCGTGAAGGGGAACGAAGTGGGCACAACCACCGGTCGCTCCCGCCGCTGTGGCTGGTTTGACGCCGTGGCCCTGCGTCACGCCATTCAGATCAACAGTGTTTCGGGCATCTGTCTGACCAAGCTGGACGTGCTGGATGGCATGGAGACGGTCAAGGTGTGTGTCGGCTACAAGACACCGCACGGTGAGATCACCCGGCCGCCCATTGGCTGCGCGACCTACAAGGATATCGAGCCGGTGTACGCGGAGTTGCCGGGCTGGCAGGAGAGCACGGTTGGCCTGACCAGCCTGGCTCAACTGCCAGACAATGCCAAGGCCTACATCCGTTTCCTCGAGGAGCAGATTGAGGCGCCCATCGATATCATTTCAACGGGCCCGGACCGGGTCGAGACCATTACCCTGCGCCACCCGTTTGGTGAATAGTTCCGGTCTCTGAATAAAGCCGCCCGGTCTGGAAGCAGTCGGGCGGTTTTTTTATGGGTCAGGGTTTTTCGGCGATGACGGTGGCCCGCCTGGGGCCGGGGTAGCCTTCGATGGTTTTACCGGGGTCGTCCGGGTTGAGAAAGTCCTGCAGGGAATTGAACCGCATCCAGTCAGTACTGCGCTGCTCAGCCGTGGTGGTGTCGGTCACATCGACGACTCGCGCATGGCGGAAGCCGGTACGGTCAAGCCAGCGTAGCAGGGTGTCGCAGCTGGGCAGGAACCAGACATTGCGCATCTGGCCATAACGGTCTTCGGGCATCAGGCTATACCCTTCCGGCCCTTCCACCACCAGCGTTTCCAGTACCAGCTCTCCGCCCCGGCGCAGGGTGCCTTTCAGTTCCAGAAGGTGATCCAGTGGCGAGCGCCGGTGATAGAGCACACCCATGGAGAAGGTGGTATCAAAGCATTCGAGGTCGTCTGGCAGGTCTTCCATCCGCACCGGCAACAGGTCCACCGGCACGTTACCCAGGTAGTGTCTGACGCTCAGGAACTGGAACAGGAACAGCAGGCCAGGATCGATGCCGATGACCCGCGCCGCGCCTTTCCCCAGCATCCGCCAGCAGTGGTAGCCGGAGCCGCAGCCGACATCAAGAATGCGGCGCCCAGCCAGGTCTGACAGATAGGGTGATACCCGGTCCCACTTCCAATCGGAGCGCCACTCGGTGTCGATGTAGGTGCCAAAGAAATCAAAGGGACCCTTGCGCCAGGGCATCAGCCCCCGCAGCGCCTTCTCCAGGGAGTTGTGCTGCTCCGGGGTCAGGCCTCCCGGGGAGCGCAGGGTCACTGCGGACTGGTCCAGGCTGGCGTCGATATCGGTCAGCTCCGGCAGGCTGTCCAGGGCCGATAACCATCGGTCCAGGTCGCCATGGGGCTGGTGGTCGAAGCGCTGAGCAAGCTGTTGCTCGAGCCGTCGGGCCCACGTGTCCTGGTCTGTGTCTTCCAGGTACCTCAGCAGCGGGCTGAATCGGGATGTCCAGTCAAAGTTTGCCATGGGGGCCTCGGAGTGGTTTATGGCGCCTTGATGGCCAGCATGGAAACAAAATTAAAGCACTGGTACCACACCAGTACCTGATCGAACCCGGCCTCACGCAGGCGCGCCTGGTGGCTGGCCAGGGTTTCGGGAATCAGCACCTGCTCGATGGCCGAGCGCTTCTGGCTGATTTCAAGATCCGAGTAGCCGTTGGCTCGCTTGAATTCATGGTGCAGGCGCGTCTGGATGGCTTCTTCGCCGTTGTCTTCAAAGCGCAGTTTTTCCGACAGGATCAGTACGCCGCCCGGGCGGGTGGCCGCCGCAATACGGGCCAGTAGCGCATTGCGCTGCTCGGGGGCCACGAACTGCAGGGTAAAGTTCAGCGTAGTGACCGAGGCATTGTCCAGTTCGGTCATCCGGATGTCTTCGCAGCGCAGGGTGACGGGCAGTGGGTGGTCGTCCAGGGCAATGTAATGCTCGCAGCGTTCAATCATGGCCGCGGAATTATCCACGCCGATCAGGGCGCAATCCTCGTGGGCGATACCGTGGCGCATGGCCAGCGTTGACGCACCCAGGGAACAGCCCAAATCGTAACAGTTCGAGCCGGGCTGTACGTATTGCTCGGTAATAACCTCGATCATCGGGATGATGGTGGTGTACCCCGGCACCGAGCGGCGAATCATGTCCGGAAAGACCCGGGCCACGGAGGCGTCAAACCGGAAGTCTTCGGGCTGTCGCTCGGTGGCGAACAGCCGGTCCGTCAGTTGCTCCGGGGGGCGGGTTGGTTGCCGTTTAGTCATTGCCGGACGGAGCCCCCTCGCGGGTTTCCGGGACCGATGCTGCCGTCGGCGATGGCCGGCGGCAGCGCACACCCCGATTTTTATAATCCACCAGGATGCCGCGGAAGGACGGGTCAACGTCGGCGGCGATGGCCAGATAGCCGTTTTCGCAGACTGCGTGCAGTTCCGAGGCCTTGGGGGACATGCGGAAGGCTTCGTCCGGGGTAACGTGGATGGCCTGGAAGTCGCCGACGGGTATGTGGTCCTTGTTATCGGAGTGATCGATCCGGCCACTGACCTCGAGCGCCAGCACGGTGGCTATGGCCGATACCAGGGCGGTTAGCAGTAGTGCGCGAATGCTGTAACGGGCCTCTTGCTGGCTCATGTCTTCCTCTTGGATGGGGGTTGAACGATGTCAGTATTGCCCGGGAAGGGCAATGGACGGCGCCTGCAGGGCGGCAAGCTGTTCTCTCAGTGACAGGATCTGGTCTGACCAGAATCTGGGCTGCGCAAACCACGGGAAAAACCTCGGAAATGCCGGGTCATCCCAGCGTTTGGCAAGCCAGGCGCAGTGGGCAATCTGGCGATAGCAACGCAGAGGTTCGATCAGGTGTCTCTCCCGCCGGTTGAAATCCCGGAACATGTCATAGCCTTCCAGCAGTTCGCCCAACTGGGCGCCCCGCTCGTGGTCGTCCCCGTTCAGCAAGAGCCACATGTCCTGAATGGCGGGGCCGGTCCGGCAGTCGTCCATGTCCACAAACAGCATCTGCTCATCCCGGCACAGAATATTGCCGGCATGGCAGTCGCCATGCAGCCTCAGGGTATCGACCGGCCCGGCGTCGTCGATGCGGGCACCGCAGTAGCGAATCAGGTCGGGAATCAGGCTGTCCCAGGCGGGGCGCAGGTCCCCGGGAATCCAGTTACCTTCAAGCAGCAACCGGTTGCTCGCCTCAATGCCCGCCAGCAGGTCAAATGCGGGGCGATGCCTGAACGCTGAGCGGGCTCCGAGGTTGTGGATCTGGCCCAGCCACTGACCGAGCCGGTAGAGGGTATCGGTCACGCTGGTATCCGGTGCCTGGCCACCGCGCTGCGGAAAGACTGCAAACAGGAATTCGCCGTGCTGTGCCAGGGTGTCACCCGAAGGCATGGTCATGGGCGCGACCACCGGTACGTCGGCTTCCAGGAGTTCCAGGGTAAAGGTATGCTCCTCGCGGATTTGTGCTTCAGACCACCGGCCCGGGCGGTAAAACTTGGCGATCACCGGGCCGCCTTCGTCAAGGCCGATCTGATACACCCGGTTTTCATAGCTGTTCAGCGCAAACAGGCGACCGCTCACCGCAAAACCGACCTCTTCCAGGGCGTCGAGAATGACGTCTGGCGTCAGGTCGTCGTACGGATGGGTGGAAACGTTGGTCATAAACGGGTGCCAGGCTGATAAGTGTAAGCTCAAGTATACCTGACCCGCCGGGCTTCCGGCACATCCGGGATTGCGGTAACGTTGCTGTCAACGGCGACCAGTGAGTTCAGGGGCAGGCATTGAGCGAGCATATCGGCAGAGAAAGTACCGGCACAGAGAGTGCAAGGATGGAGAGTAAGGACACGCTGGAAGCGGAAACCGTGGTTATCGGCGCAGGTGTGGTCGGGCTGGCGATTGCCCGGACCCTGGCGCGCTCCGGCCATGATGTCATTGTACTCGAGGCTGGCGACCGCTTTGGCGAAGGCATCTCTGCGCGTAACAGTGAGGTTATCCACGCCGGCATCTATTATCCGCGCCAATCACTCAAGGCGCGCCTGTGCGTGGACGGCCGGCAACGGCTGTACGATTACTGCAGCAGCCGTCACGTAGGCCATCGGAAGTGTGGCAAGTGGATCATTGCCACCACGGAGGAGCAGGGCGCCAGGCTTCGGGATATACAGTCCAGTGCCGCCGACAATGGCGTCGCGTTGATGCTGGTTGAGGGTGACGATGTTGCCCGCGAGGTCCCCGGTATTCGCGTCCGCGCCGGTCTCTGGTCTCCGGAAACGGGGATCATCGATACTCACGGCCTGATGCTGTCGCTGCTGGGTGAGCTGGAGGACGCGGGCGGCCAGTTGGTGCTTCGCTCACCGGTCACCGGGGCGAAATCCGGCCGTGGCAATCACTGGCTGTCTGTGGCTGGCGACATGCCCTGTACGCTGAAGGCGAGAAACGTCATGAACGCCGCCGGCCTGGGCGCCGAGCCGCTGTCCCGGCTCTGGCTGGGTCTGCCCGATGAATGCCGGCCCTCGCAATGGTTTGCCCGTGGGGTCTATTTCAGCTACAGCGGTCGCCACCCCTTCCATACACTGGTCTACCCGGTGCCCGAACCGGGCGGTCTCGGTGTTCACCTGACCCTGGATCTCGCCGGCCAGGCCCGGTTTGGCCCGGACGTGGAATGGATCAGTGAAGAAGACTATACCGTGGACTCTGACCGGGTGCATGCCTTTGCAGCCGGTATCCGCCAATGGTGGCCGGGCCTGGACGCGGCTCGGCTGCAGCCAGCCTATGCTGGCATTCGCCCGAAGCTGACCGGTCCGGACGGCGGCTTTTTCGACTTCCGGATCGACGGGCCGGAGGACCACGGCGTGGCTGGCCTGGTGAACCTGTTCGGTATCGAATCGCCGGGGCTGACGTCGTGCCTGGCTATTGCGGAAAGGGTGAAGGGCCTGTTGACCTGACCGGTGCTTCGTACACCAACGCTTCAGCCGGGCGTTCGCGCCAGCGCCCACACCTGAATGTCCTGTGTCCCGGCATCCCGTAACACGGCCGCCAGTGCCCGCACCGTTGCCCCTGTGGTCACCACGTCGTCCACCAGGGCCACCCGAGCCGGCACCTCACCCCGCACCTCGAAAACCCCACGCAGATTGGCCAGCCGGGCCTCCCGGTTCAGTTCACGCTGGGCCTGTGTCGCCCGGGTTCGCCGGACCAGGGTGGCGGCAACGGGAAGGTCGAGCCTGCGTCCGACGGTTTCGGCAATGTCCTGGGCCTGATTGAAACCCCGTTGCCAGCGCCGGCGCGGGTGCATGGGGGCTGGAATCAGCAAGTCAGGCGTGGGGACGTCGGGTGTCGATAGCGCTGCGGTCAGGTGGTTGCAGAAATCCGCCAGCAGCGGCCGTGCGAAGGTTCGCTGGCCATGGTACTTGTAGCGGCCAATCATGCCATCGATCGGGTACTGGTAACGCCAGGGGATGACTGACCGGTTATACGGCGGCGGGAATTTCAGGCAGTCGCCACAGGTCAGCGCTGCCGAGGGATAGGCCAGGGGCAGGGCGCAGCACCGGCAGTGCCAGTGGTTAACCGGCAGCTCGCTCCGGCAGGGTGCGCATAAGCCGTTGAATGCCTTGGCAGAAAGGCAGCCAGCACAGAGGCCGGCGCCGGCCTCGCTGTTAACCTTTAGTGTCATTAAGGTTGACAGCCAGTTCAGTCCCTTTATCATCTGATT
>CBIHLH010000137.1:0-9535 GCA_966210405.1 uncultured Marinobacter sp. | reverse complement strand
CTTCACAGCCAGGTACTGACGGCAGGGGCCGGCGGTGATGCCGCCGCGCCCGCCTCGACCATGCTTCTGGAATTGCCCTGGGTGACGCCGCAAAATGAGCCCCGGGTCGCCCAGCTTCGCCTGGAGCAGTACCGTGAGGATGGCTCATCCGAGTCCGGGAATCGCCATCCGTCGGCCACCCGGGAGTGGCGGCTGGCGCTAGCCATTGATCTGGACGAGGCCGGCCCCCTGCACTTTGATGTGGCGTTACGCCAGCAATCCGTGAGCGCCCGGGTGTGGGCAGAGAAACAGAGTACCCTGAAACGGGTTCATGATGAGTTGCCGCAGTTGCGGCGCAGCCTGACCGATCTTGGCCTGGACGTGACCGACCTCGACTGCCGGCGGGGCACCCCGCAACAACCGGCAACCCGGCTCGAACACAGACTGGTGGATACCCGGGCATGACCGAGAAGCATCACGAGCATAGCGCAACCAGCGCCGCAGTCGCCCTGAAGTACGATGGGGAAAAGGCGCCGACGATTGCGGCCACGGGCACCCACGAGCTGGCTGACGAGATCGTCCGCATTGCCCGGGAACATGGCGTGCCGCTGTATGAGAATGCCGAGCTGGCCAGCCTGCTGGCCCGGTTATCCCTGAACGAAGAGATCCCGGAGCATCTGTACCGGGTGATTGCCGAAATTCTGGCGTTTGCCTTCCACATCCGGGGCCGTACCCCGGACGACGCGGGCGCCGGAGAACCGGCACCCGATGCCTGAAGACAGAGCGGTCAGGCCGCCTGGCGTTTCCTGAGCGCTGAAACCAGCTCGGCTTCCGGCCGGGAAATGCCGCAGGTGTTCATCAGGTCGTCGATGTCCGCCCCCAGATCCACCAGCCGGGACGCTTCGTCATAAGAAATCCGCAACGGGTCGTTCTGGCGCATCTCGTCCAGGGTTGAACGAAGCTCGTGCAACTGCCGTTCACAGGCGACCAGGCGTTGGCCCACGCCCATGCTGGCACTGGACGTGGCATGGAGTTCACGCCCCAGGGTATCGCACCGGCTCCTGAGCGACGCCTGCAAGCGCCGGACCTGGCGCCCAAGCAATACGCCCTGAACCAGCACTAATGAGAGTGCCGCAACCACCAGCACCCAGGGGAGATAGGAAGGAATTTCTGTAAACATGACGGACGTCTCCCGTTATCGACCAGAGGGAGCGTCCATCATTGCGACCGTGCCGGGGAACGCCGGATCACAGTGCCGCGATTTCAGCCCACTCGTGGTCTGACAGCATCTTGTCGAACTCGACCAGAATGATCAGTTCGCCATCTTTATTGCACACGCCCTGGATAAACTTGGCACTTTCCTCGTTACCCACGTTCGGTGCAGTCTCAATTTCACTGGCTTTCAGGTACACCACTTCGGCCACGGAATCCACCAGAATCCCCATAACCTGGTTGGCCGATTCCATCACCACGATCCGGGTGGCGTCGGTGACTTCCGAGTCCGCCAGCCCGAAGCGCCGACGGGTATCGATAACCGTCACCACATTACCGCGCAGATTGATAATGCCGAGCACATAATCCGGGGCACCGGGTACCGGCGCAATTTCGGTGTATCTCAGCACTTCCTGGATCTGCATGACATTCAGGCCGTAAGTTTCATCATCCAGCCGGAAGGTCACGTACTGCAGTACCTGATCGTCCTGGGACTGATTTTTCTGTCCGCTCGGGGAAGCCATAGTGCTGTATCTCCTCTTGGGCTGCCCGGCGGGCAACCTGATCGTCAAAAAATCATCATCAGTGCCCAATACTATAGTTAAGGGCACAAACCGTGCCAGCGCGGCACGGTATCATTCGGTAACCGTTCTTTTCGTTAACTCAGGTCCAGGTGGTGTTCCCGTTCGGCCCGCACCAACAAGTCTGCCATGGTGCGCACATCAATCAACGCACACATGTGGTCAATGACCGTTCCAGCCAGCCACGGCCGCTTGCTGCGGGCGGTGCGCCAACGGACCTCATCCGGCTTCAGGGTAAAGGACTGGGCGACATCATCACAGGCCAGTCCCCATTCGCTGTTGTCCAGGCGAATCACAAACCGGTAATTGTCCCGGGCGTTGTCCGGGACCCGCCCGGCCATGATCCATTCCGCCGTGTCCACCACCCGCAGGTTGTGGTCACGGTCCGGTCGAAGCCCCATATACCAGCGGGGACTGCCCGGAATAGGCCGGATTTCTTCCTCGATGCGGTGAATGGCGCCAAGCAGAATCAGCGGAACCGCCAGCTGCAGGCCTGCCACGGTAAAGATCAGACACTCGAAGGGCTGGCCGGACCTCTCAGGCTTGGGCACGGGCGCCACCGGCATCTCGGCATCGGGCTTCGCAACCGGAACTACGGGCGTGGGTGACGCCCGGACCACGGGCGCCGGTATCTCCTCATCGGGCACCGCGACCGGTTTCTGCCAGGGCACTTCCTGAACCCGTTCCTCGCGTCGGGCGGTGTCCGTGGCCGTGTGCAGCAGCTCGTCAAGATAACTGGCAATAGCACTCGCCGGGTCGGCCAGCTGCGTCAATTTTTCGTCAGGCATGCTGACGCTCCTTCACCGAGCCAATCCGTGCCATCAGATCATCCAGCAGGTGATTGTAAGCGCGCACGCCGTGGGTATCGGCATCCAGCTGCGACGGAACCACCCCACTCTGGCTGGCGTCACGGAATTTGGTATCCACCGGAATGGCAAACTGCCACAGGGTGCCCCGATAAGTCTTGCGCAGCAGATTGAGGCTTTTCACCGAGGCCTGGGTACGGCGGTCATACAGGGTTGGCACGATGGTGTACGGCAGCTCGTTTTTCTGGGAACGCATAATCATCTGCAGGGTGTGCAGCATTCGCTCCAGGCCCTTGATGGCCAGGAACTCGGTCTGCACCGGAATAACCAGGTGCTGGGCCGCCGCCAGCGCATTCACCATCAACACACCGAGCGACGGTGTGTTGTCCAGAATCACATAGTCGAAGTCGTCCCAGAGCTGGGCCAGGGCACGGGAAATAATAAGGCCCATGCCTTCCACACCGATCATTCGTCGCTCAAGCGTCGCCAGGGCCGTACTGGCCGGCAACAGCGACATCCCCCGACAACCGGTATCGATGACCAACTGCGCTGGCAGGCCTTCCGGCACCTTACCCTGATGCTGGAACAGATCGAACACGCTGTGCGCGATGGTATCAGGATCGTAGCCAAACCAGCTGGTCAGCGAGCCATGGGGGTCCAGGTCCACCACCAGCACCCGCTTGCCGCGCTCAGCGAGCAAGCCGGCTAACGCGACCACCGTCGTGGTTTTCCCCACCCCACCTTTTTGATTGGCTACGGCCCATATTCGCACGCTGTCTTTCTCCAAAATCGTCATTGCCGCCTGTCGGGGCTGGCTGCCACCCGGTTATCGGCCAGTCCGCCAACAACTTGAACCCGGGAAAACGTTCCGCTGACCGGCAAACCCTTGCCGACGGTCACTATTACCGGGAGTTAATACAGGAACCGTGCCAGCGCTGCCATACGCATCTGCCGGTAGTGCCCCGCCTCGCGGATTCACGAATCAGCCAGGCGGGGCACTACCGCATGGCGCCGCGAATACTGGCGTCCCGGGAGATCAGCAGTACCACCCGCCGATTGCGTCGGCGCCCCTCTTCCGTATCATTCCGGGCGACCGGTTGATACTGGCCATAACCCACAGCGGCCAGGCGCTCCGGTTCAATGCCTTCCATGGTGAGCATCAGCACAACCGCGGCTGCCCGGGCGGCCGATAATTCCCAGTTCGACGGGAAGCGGGGCGTACTGATCGGCTGGTTATCGGTAAACCCTTCAACCTTGACGGCGTTGTCACGGTTCTGCAGTACGGTGGCGATTTTTTCGACCACTTCAAAGGCATCGTAGTGGGGTTCCGCATCACCACTGCCAAACAGCAGGCTGTTCGGCAGATTGAGCTCCAGCCAGCGGTCGCTGGTCTCCAGGGTTACCACGCCCTGGCTGATCAGTTCATCGAACTCCATGGTCAACTGGTCTGCCATCGCTCGGAGGGCCTCGGTACGGGCCTGGGCATCAAGCTCGGGATTTCGGGGAGCTTCGGTCACTGCCGGAGGGATGACCTCATCCGCCGGCGTGTTCAGGGCACGCTGCGGCTGGTCGCCTACCTCGACTGGCTGGAACGACCGCTGGGGCGCATTGAAAACGCCTGTCAGGGTTTCGGACAGAACCTTGTACTTGCCTTCGTTCACCGACGAGACCGAATACATGACCACGAAAAAGGCAAACAGCAGGGTGATGAAATCCGCGTAGGAGATCAGCCACCGCTCCTTGTTGTGCAGGTCCTGCTCGGGTTGTCTACGGCGCCGCATAGCTCGTGTTCCGTGCTTACTGCAGGAAACCCCGCAGCCGCAATTCAATGGATTTGGGGTTCTCACCCTCGGCGATGGCGATGATGCCATCAATCATCATGTCCTCGTATCGGGTCCGCTCCCGCACGATGGCCCGCATCTTGTTGGCTACCGGGAAAAACAGCAGGTTGGCCAGGGCGACGCCATAAATGGTCGCGACAAACGCCGTGGCAATGCCGCTGCCGAGGCTTTGGGGGTCTTCCAGATTGGTCATCACCTGGATCAGACCCATCACCGCACCGATAATACCGATGGTGGGTGAGTACCCTCCCATGGCCTCAAACACCCGGGCGGACTCATGGTCCCGCTGTTCACGGGTCTCGAGTTCCACTTCCATGATGCCCCGGATGGTCTCGGTTTCGGCACCGTCCACCAGAAGCTGCAGGCCCTTACGGGCAAAGGATTCCGGCTCGCGCTCAGCCAGGCCTTCCAGCCCCAGCAAGCCCTGTTTACGGGCCTTGACACTCCAGTCGATTACTTTGCCGATGCCGTCTTCGAGACTGATAAACGGCGGTACAAACACCCAGCGAACCTGAGTGAAGGCGCGTTTGAGCGTGGGCCAGGAGGTCTGCAGGATGGTCGCCGCCAGGGTTCCGCCCACCACGATCAACGCCGCCGGGCCATTGAACAGGGAACCGAGCGCGCCTCCCTCCAGCAGATTGCCGCCCAGTATGGCGGCGAAGGCGAGAACAATGCCGAGCAGGCTCAGGAGATCCATCAGGCCACGCCTTCCACCAGGCGCGGACCGACCTCATCCAGTGCCAGAACTTCATCCGTGAGACCCGCCTTGGCAACCGCCATGGGCATGCCGTAGATCACCGACGATTTCTCATCCTGGGACCAGATATCCGAACCACTCTGCTTCATCATCCGGCAGCCTTCCTTACCGTCCGAGCCCATGCCTGTGAGAATCACGCCCAGGGTTTTTCCGGGGAAACTGCGGGCCAGGGAACCAAAGGTGACATCCACGCAAGGTTTGTAGTTCAGCCGCTCGTCACCGGGCAAAATCCGTACCCGCGCCTGCCCGCCGCGATTCTCAATCATCATCTGCTTGCCACCGGGCGCCAGCAGGGCCAATCCCGGCCGCAGCACGTCGCCGTCCTCGGCCTGGCGAACGTCAATCCGACAGAGCTTGTTCAGCCGCTCGGCGAAGGCCGGGGTGAAGCTGGCGGGCATGTGCTGTACCAGCACAATCGGTGCCGGAAAGCTGGCGGGCAACGCCGTCAGTACCCGCTGCAACGCCACCGGGCCGCCCGTGGAGGTGCCAATGCCAACCACCGCGTAGCGCTTGGCCGACCCACGCCGGGCCGGGCGCCGCTGGCTGGCTGGCTCCGCGGGCGAGTCCGTTTTCTCCGGTACTCTGCGCGCCTCCCGTACTGGTCGCTCGCTCTGGCCGGCCGGCGCTCTGTCCCGTAACGACGGGCGGGGAGTCGAGGCAGGCTCAGCCGGGGCGACCGCGGGTGCGGACGCACTGCGGTTATCGGGCCGGCTACGCGCGACGTCCAGTATCCGGTCAATGAGAATTTTCTGGAGCTGGGAGCTGTCCCGGGCAATTTCCTCGAAGTTTTTCGGCAGGAAATCGACGGCGCCGGCCTCCAGGGCATCGAGGGTTACCCGGGCGCCTTCGTAGGTTAATGAAGAGAACATCAGCACCGGCGTCGGGTGCTTCTTCATGATTTCCCGGACCGCCGAGATGCCATCCATCACCGGCATCTCGTAATCCATGGTGATAACGTCCGGGCGCAGCTTCTCCGCCAGCTCGACACCTTCCCGGCCGTTGGTGGCTGCCCCGACAACCCGGATCTGGCCAGACCCCGTGAGAATTTCCGTCAGCCGCTTGCGAAAGAACCCTGAATCATCAACGACCAGGACAGATATTGTCATCCATTTCTCCTAGCGAACCTGCCATCCCTGCCCCGCCACTTCGGACTCAACTGTAACGCTGCAACAGGCTGGGAACATCAATAATGAGCGCGATCCGGCCGTCGCCGGTAATGGTCGCTCCGGCCATGCCGGGTGTTCCCTGAAGCGCGCGCCCCAGGGGTTTGATCACCACCTCTTCCTGGCCCACCAACTGGTCCACCACGAAGCCGACCTGCCGGGTGCCCATGGCGACGATCACCACATGGGCGTTGTCAGGCTCCTCATGGGCGTCCGTTCCCCGGACCAGCCAGCGCTTGATATGGAACAGCGGGAATACCCGGTCCCGCACTACGATGCACTCGCGGCCGTCAACGACATTGGTTTTGGTGAGATCCAGATGGAAGATCTCCACCACGTTAACCAGCGGCAGGGCAAAGGACTGATCCCCGAGCTTGATCATCAGCGTGGGCATGATCGCCAGGGTCAGGGGCACTTTGATAACAATGCGCGATCCTTTCCCCAACTCCGACTCCACGCTTAACTGGCCGTTGAGCTGGCCGATCTTGGTTTTTACCACATCCATGCCAACGCCCCGGCCGGAGACATCGGATATCTGGTCCTTGGTGGAAAACCCGGCCGCGAAAATCAGATTGTAACATTCAGTGTTGGTGAGCCGGTCCGCTGCGTCCTGGTCATAAATACCCTTCTCCACGGCCTTGCGGCGCAGCATTTCCGGGTCCATGCCGGCGCCATCATCCTCGATGGACAGCAGAATGTGGTCGCCTTCCTGCTCTGCAGACAGCGTGACCGTGCCCTGGCGCGGTTTTCCAGCCTTCTCGCGAACGTCCGGCCCTTCGATGCCGTGATCCACGGAGTTCCTGACCAGGTGAACCAGGGGGTCAGACAGCGCCTCCACCAGGTTCTTGTCGAGATCGGTTTCCTCGCCGTGCATGACCAGATTCACCTCTTTTTTGAGGTTTCTGGCCAGGTCGCGAACCACCCGGGGGAACCGGCCGAAGACTTTCTTGATCGGCTGCATACGGGTCTGCATAACGGCCGCCTGCAGATCGGTGGTCACCACGTCCAGATTCGACACAGCCTTGTGCATGTGCTCGTCTTCACTGGCCAGCCCCAACCGCTGTAACCGATTGCGCACCAGCACCAGTTCACCGACCATGTTCATGATGTCGTCCAGGCGCTTGGTGTCTACCCGCACCGTGGTTTCCGCGACCGGTGCACTGTCGCGGACAGCGGCTGCCGGCGCGCTGGCCGGCTTGTCCGCTGTTTTATCAGAGCGCTGATTGCTGGCCGTGGATGCCGGTTTCGGCGCGGGCGTGGACGACGCCTTGCCGGCGGCCGCAGGCTGACCCTCGACGGTCGGGCTGCCGCCCTTGCCGTGCAGGTCGTCAAGCAGTTTTTCGAACTCGTCATCGGTGATCAGATCGTCGCTTCCGCCCGATTTGGCGCCAGCGTCCGCAGACGCCTGACCATCAGCAGACGAGGCTTCGGTTGCTGACTCAGTGCCTGCCTGGGCACCCGCAAACTGGCCCTTGCCATGGAGCTGGTCCAGCAGGGCTTCAAATTCGTCGTCGGTGATATCGTCATCCTGGGCATCACCAGAGCTCGCTGGTGCCTCCGGGGCCCCCGTCACAGCGCCCGGCTGGTCGTCGTTCAAGGCGTCCAGCAGCTGCTCAAACTCATCGTCGGTGATGTCGCCACCGTCCTGAGCCACAGGCTCGTTACTCCCAGCCCGGGGTTCCGGTGACGCCGCAGCCGGCTGACGGCCGCCCTGTGGTTGGGCAAAAGTGTCCAGGGCCGCGATCAGGTCGTCCGGTGCCGGCGTCAGTTCCTCATGATTGCGAACCTGCTCGAACATGGCGTTAACATGGTCCAGTGTTTCCAGCACCACATCCATGAGCTCGGAATCCACTTTGCGCTTGCGATTGCGCAGGATGTCGAACACGTTCTCGGCCGAATGACAACAATTGACCAGGGCCTCCAACTGGAGAAAACCGGCCCCGCCCTTGACGGTGTGAAAGCCCCTGAAAATGGCATTGAGCAAGTTACTGTCATCCGGGTTCTGCTCAAGATCCACCAACTGCTCAGACAGTTTTTCAAGAATCTCCCCGGCTTCCACCAGGAAGTCCTGCAGGATTTCTTCGTCAGCGTCAAAGGCCATTCGTTACCCTCACCTTTCAGAATCCGAGACTGGACAACAGGTCGTCAACATCGTCCTGTCCCGATACCACGTCTGCGCGTTCATCGGCCTTGATCTGGGGCCCGACGCCCTGCTCGGAAGAGACCTGCCTCTCCTCGATCTGATGCACCGTGCCGGTCAACTGGTCAACATGACTGGCCATGACCACCAGGCTAAGCATCTGCTCCTCGACTTCCTTAACCAGGGTTGTCACCTTCTGGATAACCTGGCCCGTCAGATCCTGGAAATCCTGGGCAAGCAGAATCTCGGACAGTTTCTGATACATCGCATCGCTGTCAGCGGCCATGCTGGTAAAGAAGGCATCAATCCGGCCATACAACTCCCGGAACTCCGCGGGCTGCATCTCACGGCGACGCAAGCGTTTCCATTCCTCGCTCAGGCTCACCGCCTCATCGCGCATCGCCTGGGCCACCGGCATGGTTTCCTCCACCAGGTCCATGGTCCGGTTGGCCGCCTGCCCGGTCATCTGGACGACGTACTCCAGACGGTCCGAGGCATCGGTCATTTTTGACAGCGCCTCTTGCTGTTCCGCGTTACGGGGATCTATCTGAAAGTTACGAATGGCCTCATGGAGACTCCGGGTGAGTCGTCCGACTTCGTGGTAGAGGCTCTGGTCCCGCACCTCACTGAGCTCATTGATCAGGGCCATGGCCTTGGGATAATCCCCGGCCTGGACACTCTCCGACAGTTCCGCCGCCTGGCGCTGAAGTTGGTCGGTGATCTCCGGCCCAAGGCCCCGATGGTTCTTTTTGCTGTTGCTCATGAGAGCCATCCGACCTCTGTTACTGGATTCGTTCAAAGATCTTTTCGATCTTTTCCTTGAGAACCGCGGCGGTAAACGGCTTGACGACATAACCGTTGACACCGGCCTGGGCCGCCGCCACGATCTGGTCCCGCTTGGCCTCCGCCGTCACCATCAACACCGGCAGGGTTTTCAGGTTTTCGTCGGCACGAACGGCCTTCAGCAGGTCAAAGCCAGACATGCCCGGCATGTTCCAGTCGGTCACCAGAAAATCGTACTTGCCGCTTTTGAGCATGGGCAACGCCGTATTACCG
>CBIHLH010000136.1:0-9535 GCA_966210405.1 uncultured Marinobacter sp. | reverse complement strand
GTTTTATAGGCCACAAAGCATAACTGAGGTACCCAACACAGTTGGTCAGCCCGGCCCCACTTTGCGGGCAACGCTCGCAAAGTGCCTCCACATACCAAGGCTGGTGACTCCCCACGCAACCAGAGCCAGCCAGAGGGTAATCGCCGGAATGACCATCAGAAACTCAGTCCCGAGGGCATCGACCAGGCGAGCGGTGCCGGTGGTGTACATGGCCAGGGGAAACACCATGCTCCAGAGTTGCGGCTCGTAATTCAGCTTGTGGCGATGAATAACGTGACGCCAAAAGGTCAGCCCAATCAGTAACGGTATCCACCAACTGGCAATGGACCAGAAAAACAACGTGAATCCGCGCAGGAAAGGTAGAAAATCCGCCAGCAGGCTGCCTTCCTGTCCACGAATTATCAACGTCGAGCCTGCCAGGGTGGCGATGGCCACGGCGCCCATATTGATCCAGTAAGGTGGGCTGAGCGTTTCGGCATTGAGCCGGAGAAAGGTCAGCCGGTAGAAAATCAGCGTGATGATTGCCAGATACAGCATACAGCCAATCATGAACATGCACAGGGCGAAGAACAGACGCAGATCCTCCGGTCCCGTCCAGGGCACCAGCGCGGTCAGTATGGCAACCGACTGGGTACTCACCGCTGCCAGCAGCCACGCACCATTAATCCCGCTATCCATCCTGGGCTTTTGCTGGCGAGTAGTGACCGCAATAAAGAACAGGTACATGATCACACCCCAAAGCACCACACCCAGCCACCAGAAGGCCGCCGCAACCGTGGACCAGCCAAGCAGCAACTGGAACTGGGAACCGAGTATGCATGTGCCGGCAACCAGGGTGAAAAAGCCCGGTCCGCGAGCATGACTGATCATGTCATTCACCAGAGACTTCGGAAACCAGACGATTCGCACAAGGGTAAGGAAGCAGAGCAGGCCATAGGCAAGGCAATTGGCAACCAGTAAGGATACTGCCAGTATCTGATAGCCAAGCAGGCTCGATGCGATCGAAGTGGCGCCCGTGGCCATGACAACGGCGAAGTAGCCCGGGAACAAACTGGCCGCAGCTTCGCGAATCACATTAATGAGATAGCCGGGCTGTTTGTTGGTCATCGTCACTTCTGCCTCTTTTTATCTTGCGGTCGCTAATACCCGCTCGCCACTCGTCGTCTCACATAGACTAGCATTTCTTGTCCTGATGCATTCAAGCCACAGGGAGAAGCGACAGACGTTTAACAATTCTCAGGTCTCCCGGAAAAAATGAAACCGTAGACCGCCTCTGTTCTGTTAAGATTTATATGATATATTTTTTATATTAAGAAATGTTACCTCCATGGCAGCGAGGATGTTGAGGTTCAGGAAAAATTCCGGAACCGCATGGTTCTGGATGTCCTGGAACATCTGAAAACCCGGGATACCGCTACACGCGAGCGCCTGGCTAAACTGGAAGATCCTTTCAGCGTGTTCCGCTGCCGGGGCATTGGCAACTGCACGGCGTACTGCCCGAAAGGGCTTAACCCCATAAAGGCCATAGGCCGCATCAAGGCCATGCTGGTCAGAGAACAGGTCTGATTATCCATGTCTACCGACAAGCCAAACGCACAAGCAACCCGTATCATCCATAACCGTCGGCATCGGGACGGATTTGGCAGCCCCTACTCACCTGTCTATAACACCACAACCTACCGGTTCCCGGATACCGGCGCACAACGGGAGGTTATCGAAGGGCGAAAACCGGGTTACCTCTATACCCGTTGGGGCACCAATCCAACCATACAGGAACTGGAACAGGGCCTTGCCGCCCTGGAGCAGGCCGAGGCGGGGCTGGCGTTTGCTTCCGGCATGGCGGCGATTTCCGCAACCATCCTTGCCCACGGCAGGCAAGGTGTGGTCTGCGTTGGGGACATCTACGGTGGCACTCAGGAACTGCTGGTCAATCACTGTCAGCCACTGGGTATCCCGGTTACCTTTCTGCTTCAGGCCAATGAGGAAACTCTCGAGGCGTCGCTGACCCGGCCCGGCATGCTCGTATTCTGCGAGACACCCGCTAACCCGACACTTGCCATTACCGACCTCCGGGCGATGGCCAGGGTTGCCCAAAAGCACTCGGCGCTGCTGGCCGTGGACAACACGTTTGCGTCTCCCATTAATCAGCGTCCGCTGGAGCTGGGTGCGGATCTGGTCGTTCACAGTGCCACCAAGTATCTGGGCGGACACAGCGACCTGACCGCGGGCGCTCTGATGGCGTCAGCACCTTTAACCGACACCGTGGCCGCCTGGCGTAAAAGTCTTGGCCAGTTGCTCTCACCCGAGACTGCCGCCATGCTCTCCCGCAGTCTGCGTACCCTGCCGGTAAGAATCCGGCAGCACAATGAAAACGCCATGGCCGTCGCCCGGGCCATGGACGGATATCCCGGCGTAGCCCGGGTTCTCTATCCCGGCCTGCCTTCTTTCCCGGGGCACAATCTCGCGGGCGAACAAATGAGTGGCTTCGGAGGCATGATGACCATCGAGATCGCCGGTGGCGGGCAGATGGCAACCGCCGTTGCAGACAACCTGCAGGTGTTCCTGTTGGCAACCAGTCTGGGGGGCGTCGAAAGTCTGGTCAGTCAACCGTCCCTGACCAGTCACCATGCGATTGGCCAGGAGGCGCGAGAAGTGCGCGGCATCAGCGACGGTATGCTCAGGTTATCCATAGGGCTGGAAGATTCCACTGATCTGATCGCCGACTTAACGCAGGCGATAGACAAAGCAAGGGGCACTGGTAAACCCCCATTCATGACTCAGGTCATTTAACCGGGCTGTGTTTTGCCACGCCACGAACCTGATCCAGAGAAAACACCCGTGGCAAAACGGCACGGCGGATGTCAAAGGTGTCCTTGTAGAAGGACAGGCCCTCGTAACTGGTTGCGGAGCCCTGGACAGACAGGTGCCGGGGGATACTCGGGTACGTGTTGGCGCATATCACCAGCGTCGCTGCCACGCACGGAATACCCGCGACGAGACGGCCTCCGGAGCCTTGTGAACGCGTACCTCATCCGTCCTGGTAAATTGCCTTGTAAGTTTCCCTGAGCTGATTCTTCTGAACCTTGCCCATGGTATTCCGGGGCAGGCTGTCGACGAAAAAGACGCGTTTGGGCTGTTTGTAGCGGGCCAGCTTATCCGACAGCGCCCCGATGATCTGCTCCTCGGACAGGTTCGCGCCCGGCGCCGGAACCACCACGGCCGTCACCCCCTCACCGAAATCAGGGTGAGGTACGCCGATGACCGCCGATTCCACCACGCCCTCCATCTCGTCAATGATCTGTTCCACTTCCTTCGGGTACACATTGAACCCCCCGGAAATCACCAGGTCCTTGTCGCGGCCGACGATCTGGATATACCCGCGCTCGTCCCGGGTCGCCAGGTCACCGGTCACAAAAAAGCCGTCTTCCAGTAATTCTTCCCGAGTCTTTTCCGGCATCCGCCAGTACCCTTTGAACACGTTGGGGCCCCGGACTTCCAGCATACCAATGTCACCATCGGGCACCGGCGCATGGGTGTCCGCATCGGTAATGCGAACCTCAACGCCTGGCAATGGTAGCCCGACGGTGCCGGCAATGCGGCCGCCGTCGTAGGGGTTGGAGGTGTTCATGTTGGTTTCGGTCATGCCGTAGCGTTCCAGAATGGCGTGGCCGGTGCGCTTCTCGAACTCCCGGTGGGTGTCCGCGGTCAGTGGCGCCGAACCGGAGGTAAACAGGCGCATGTTGGCGACCAGGTCAGCGTTCAGCCGGTCGTCCTGCAACAGCCGGGTGTAGAAGGTGGGCACTCCCATCAGGCTGGTTCCACGAGGCATGGCCTCAATGATCGCATCGGCGTCAAAACGCGGCAGGAAGTAGAGACTGCCGCCGGCCATCAGGATCACATTGCAGGCCACAAACAGACCGTGGGTATGGAAAATCGGCAAGGCATGAATCAGGCGATCCGACTCGGTAAAGCGCCAGGCCTCAGTCAGTGAACGGGCATTGGAGCCCAGGTTGCCGTGGGTCAGCATCGCGCCCTTGGAACGCCCGGTGGTGCCGGAGGTATAGAGAATAGCGGCCAGGTCGTCTCCCGCTCTGGGCTCAACTCCCTCGAAAGGCTTGGCAATGACCGCCTTTTCCATCAGGGACCCGTCGGCCTCAGTGCCCAGTGTCTCAACCACCGGACAGCCCGTCTCTTTCGCGATCTTCTGTGCATCATTCAGCGAATCCGGGCGGCAGACAAACAGCGCCGGTTCGGCGTCACCCAGGAAGTAACCAATCTCCGAGGCGGTGTAGCCGGTATTCAACGGCAGGTACACGCCCCCCATGCGCAGGCACGCCAGATACAACAAAATGGCCTCAGGGCTCTTGTCCACCTGCACAGCAACCCGGTCACCCGGCGCCACCCCCAATGCCTGCAGTGCGCCGGCCAGCTGGCTGCTGAGCGCCAGCGTCTGAGCATAGGTGTAGTCACGGCCTTCCGGTGTCTCGATGAAGGTTTTGTCCAGGCGCAGGTTCATGCGCTCGGCAAACGTACTGAAGAGATTGTCGTTCATTTCTCGGTGTCTCCCTTGAGCCATTTCCGCCCTCGCTTGCTGAGCTCGCGAACGCTGGAGGAGCAAACAATGGTGTAATTGTCGGTGTACTGTTCGTGATTGCGCTCGATGGTGTCGAGCACGTAGAGGTAATTGACCATTAACCCACAGGATTGCTGCATCCCCTGGGCGGAGGCGTCACCCTGCCAGTTGATCCGGTGCAGCTCGGCGCCGTTACCCAGGTGGAAACGCGCTACCGGGTTCAGCGGCTGGCCATCGTCAGCCTTGGCCTTGAGCAGGTACCGGGCCGCCAGCGGTCGAATCACGCTGTCGAGAGCCTCGGACCGCTCCGAGGAGTCCACCCAGCCGGCTTCGTCGAGATAACCGAGGATCTCCCGGGCCTCGGGCTCCAGCAGCTCCGGGTGTTCCAGATAGGTGGCTTCCAGCCACTTGCGGAATCCGGGCATGGGCGAAAGTGTGACGAAGTGCTTCAGGTTTGGCAGTTCCTGTTTCAGTTCCTGAACCACCTGTTTGATCAGGAAGTTGCCAAAGGAAATGCCGCGCAAACCCACCTGGCAATTACTGATACCGAAGAACGCTGCCGCGTTGGCGGACTCCGCCGAATCAATGTCGTAGCGATCGCTGGCCAGAATGGTCTGAATCTGGCTCGGCAACCCCCGGGTCAGGGCCACTTCCACAAAAATCAGGGGCTCATCACCGATGGCCGGATGGAAGAACGCAAAGCAGCGGCGATCACGGGCATCCAGTCGCCGGCGAAGGTCGTCCCAGTCACGGATCTTGTGCACCGCTTCATAGCGGATGATCTTCTCCAGAATGGTGGCCGGGGTGTTCCAGTCGATACGTTTCAGCACCAGAAAGCCCCGGTTGAACCAGGACGCAAACAAGTGCACAAAGTCCGCATTGATCGGTTCGAACTCCTTGTGCCCTTTCATCAGACGGAGCATGTCCTCGCGCATCTTCACCAGTTCATGGGTTCCGCCGGTGCTCAGGTTGAGACGGCGCAGAAGCTCCTGCCTGCGGGGCTCACAGGCCTCGAACAGGTGCTCCAGCGAGGTGTTGCTGCGGGATTTCCGGTAGGCCGCATAGGCCGCGTCAATCTCACTTGGCTCGGCGGAAAAATCCTTGGCCAGGCGCTCGAAAAACGAGGCCTTGCCGGCATCGTCCAGACGCGAATAGATCTCCAGGGCATGACTGGCATGGGTAATACTCGACACCTCGCCATCGCTGCTCAACAGAGCCTGGCAGGCTTCAAGTAGCTGGGCAGGGTCGGCAACACCCGCGCCATCCCGCCGCCGGAGCAACGCCTCACGCTGGGTGATGTTGCTGAACAGTTCCTGCAGAAAGCTCATGTTCATAAAGGTGCGCTCTGTATCTTGAATCGAGATTTGGCGGGGGTCTGGCTCCGCCCCCGCTCCGGATCACGGAGTTGGCGAATTCATCATCAGGTCCGGCAACCAGAGGGCGATTTGCGGGAAGAAGCAGAGCAAAAGAATACCCACCACCATGCACATGGCGTACGGCAGGCTGCCCATCAATACATCTCTCAGTGATATATCCGGCGCAATACCCTTGATGATGAACAGGTTAAGCCCCACAGGCGGCGTAATCAGACCGATTTCCAGGTTGATGGTCAGCACCACCGCGAACCAGTACGGGTCAAAGTTCGCCGCCAGCACAATGGGCAGCAGGATTGGCGCGGTCATGACAATCACCGCCACTGGTGGCAGGAAGAAGCCGGCTATCAGGAGAAACACGTTGATTGCTCCCATCAATATCCAGCGGTTCACCTCCAGATCCGCAATGGCGCCTGCCAGGGTCTGGGTAATGAACAGCGACGACAGCGCATAGGCAAAGATTTCCGCAGCCGCGATGATCAGCATGATCATCACACTCTCACGGAGAGCATCCCGGACTATGGCTTTCAGGGGTTTTGCCTGCCACATCCGATAGACAACCACTGCCAGCACGATGCACAGGAGCGCACCGACGCCCGCCGCCTCGGAGGGCGTCGCCACGCCCCCGTACAGGGCAAAGAGGATGGCCATGACCACGGTCAGGAACGGCAGCACACGAAGCAGTGCGCGGGTATTGCCCTCAACGTTCTCCTTGATCTTCGCCGCCACTTCCGCCACCGGGCTGGGGGTGTCATAGCCACCGGCGAGTTTGCAGGCAATCAGCGTCCAGAGCATGAACAGGCCCGCCAGCATCAGGCCGGGGATGGCACCGGCAATAAACAGGCGGCCAATGGAGGTTTCCGTGGAAATGCCGTACACGATCATGGTGACTGACGGCGGAATCAGGATGCCCAACGTCCCGCCGGCGGCGATGCAGCCCGCCGCGACACCGTTCGGGTAGCCTCGCTTCTGCATTTCCGGAATACCCAGCTTGCCGATGGCGGCACAGGTGGCCGGCGATGAACCGGACAGGGCCGCAAACACCGAGCAGGCAGCAATATTCGAGATCGCCAGGCCGCCGGGCAAGCGCCCCATCCAGAGATCGAGGGAGCGATAGAGATCTTTGCCCGTCGGTGAAGACGCCACGGCCATCCCCATGAGAATGAACATGGGGATGGCCACAAAGCCGAATGAGGCGATGCTGCCGAAAAAGGTCTCACCGAAGTAGGTCAGCTCGCTCATGCCGCGGTCCATCACCAGCGCGGCAATGGACACGCCACCCAGCGCGAAGGCGATGGGGGTGCCGATGGCCATCAACACAAGCAGGGCCACGAGCACGAGAATACCACTGGTTACAGGATCCATGACTCACTCCCCTCCGCGCAGAAATTCAGCAATGTACTGAAGCGATAACAGGGTTGCCCCCACCGCTATCGGCAAAATGGCCGGCCACAACGGCGGGTTCCAGACGGTACCGGTGGTCCAGCCCGCAGCCCAGGCTTCGTGAACGTAAATCCAGGAGCCGTATGTCAGGGCAAAACAGAAGGCAACACCGCACAGCCCACCAAGAAAGTTCACGACTTTCCGGGGCGTTCCGCTCAGGGCGTCCGGCAACACGGTAACCGCCACGTGCCCGCCGGTGAGCAGGACATAGGGGGCGCCCAGCAGCATGGCGCCACTGATCGCGTAGGTGGTGAACTCGGTCTGCCACACGGTGCTTTCTCCCAGGATATAGCGGGTAAACACCATATGGCAGACCGTCAGGACACCCAGGCACAGCAAGGCACCGGCAATCACCGCGGTAATCATTGACAGCCGGTCCATCAGGCGGACATAGCCACCGGCAATGCCCGTGGGCGCAATTCGGGAGTGGGTAACGGAGTCGGACATGATGCGATCTACTCTCTCGAGGAGGGCCCCTGAAGGACAGGGGCCCGATCATTGGCTGGATTGGTGGATTTACCCCGGGTTATTCAACCGCAAGGGCGGCATCAATCAACGCCTGTCCATTTGGCACGTTGTTGGCGAACGTCTTGTAGGAGCTTTCCTTGGCGATATCCAGCCATGCCTGGTAATCCTCAGCGGACATGGAAATCACCTCAACGCCATTCTCGCGGAACACGTCCACCATTTTCTGGTCCAGCTCCGCCGCCTTGCTGGCAAAGAACTCCTCGGCCTTTTGCCCGGCCGCCGCCAGCGCGTCTTGCTGTTCCGGGGTCAGCTTGTCCCAGCTTTGCTCTGAGATGAGCACCGGCTCATACATGAACCAGAGCGCATTCTCGCCAGGCGCCGTCAGACAGGTCACCTGCTCATAAATCCGGTACGACACAAACGAACCGGAGGAGGTGTTGGCACCATCAAGGACCCCGGTCTGCATAGCGGTGTAGATTTCCGAAGACGGCATGGAGGCGATGGAGGCACCGGCTTCCGCCAGCATCTCATCAAATGCCGGGCCCGCCGCCCGCATGGTCTGGCCCTCAACGGTATCCGGTGAGGTAATACAGCGCATGTTGGAAGCAAAGCCACCGGCCAGCCAGGCATCGGACAGCACCCGGACCCCGGCGTCGTTGATCACTTTCTTGATCATGTCCATGAATTTGGAATCGTTCAGCCGCTGGGCACGCTCGTGATTGCGAACCAGGCCGGGCATCAGCGTGGCAGAGAACTCCGGATGGCGCCCGCTGGCGTAATCCAGAGGCAGGGCGGTCATGTCCAGGCGGCCCCGTACCATGGCGCCCCACTGCTCTTTCGCATCGAACAGGGACTGGCCTGGATAGACCTGGACGGTAAGGCCGACATCGGCCTTTTTCACTTCTTCGGCAATCAGCTGAACCATTTCGTCACGGACATCCCCTTTCCCGCCGGGGAACTGATGGGAGGCACGAAGGACCGTTTCCGCCGACGCAAGACTGGCAGAGAGGGCGAGGCCTGCGGCCACGACCAGCGATAGGGCTTTCTTGTTCATGGTAGGTAATCTCCCGTTCTCTTGTTCTTGTATGTATTTATCAGCGTATACTGATGTATACATCATCATACCCAGATATACTTATGTCAACACTGCAACAAAAAATAGCCGGGGTGCGTATAATCCCGGCAACGGCATCAGGAGAACCCGGCACGTGAAACGCTCGAACACACAGCGGCTCAAAGACTCACTGGAAGACGACATCATTAACGGACGGCTCGCGCCCGGCGAGCGCCTGGATCCGGAAGAACTGGCTGCGCGCTTTCAGGTGTCCCGGACCCCCATCCGTGAAGCCATACATCAGTTGACCGCCAGTGGGCTGGTTACGGTGATTCCCAAGAAAGGCACATTCGTTGCCCGCGTGGGCGTTGAGCAACTGATCGAGATGTTCGAGGTCATGGCCGAGATGGAGGGGATGTGCGGGCGCCTGGCGGCGCGCCGGATTACCACGCAAGAACTGGAGGGGCTGGCCGGTGCACTCGAACGCTGTGAGCAGGCGGCCAGCACCGGCGACACCGATGAATACTATTACGAGAACGAAGACTTCCATCAGCGCATCTACCGCGCCAGCCACAATGGCTTCCTGGTGAAAGAAGCCAACCAGCTCAAGCAGCGGCTCAAACC
>CBIHLH010000135.1:0-9600 GCA_966210405.1 uncultured Marinobacter sp. | reverse complement strand
AGCGGATTGCCCGGGCAGACGCTATTATTGATAACAACTGCCCGATTGCTGAGGTGGAGCGTCGCGTTCATGAGCTGCATAACGGGTTTCTGGTGGCGTTTGGCTAGATACCCCGTCCGCCAGTGGCAGGCGCACCTGGCGGGCCTTGTTCTTCTGGTTTGTGCGCCACCCGGGTACAGTCTTGAACCGGTGTTCCGGGTTCAGGAGCGCCCCATTTCCGGGCGGCTGGCACCGGAAGCCCTGCCTCCCTCGTTTTATGATTTCAAACCGGAGGAGTACTGGGCAGAGCCCCGGGACTCCTACTGGGTGAACTTCAGCAACTGGGTTCTGAGGCAGGAGCGTACTCAGGGTGCCCGGGTTGAATCCCTGGGCCAGTGGGCCGACCGCACGCTGTCCGGCGCCACCCATAACCTGCCCAACAACCGGAGTTATCTGCGTCTTGGCTTCGCTACCGAATCGGAATACGGCAAGCTGGCCCAGTTTGAGCCGGAGGCCCGGTTTCGCCTGGATATTCCCACCACCCGCCGCAAACTGAGGCTGGTGATCGAGAGTGAAAGCGAGGAGCTGATTCCCCTTGAGGAGCGCCAGCGCTACCGGCAGTTGACCGAGCCCGACCGCACCGATACCCAGGCCACTGGCGCCCTGCGGTACCTTAGCCAGGTTGGCGATGC
Source organism: uncultured Marinobacter sp. (assembly GCA_966210405.1). Lineage (GTDB taxonomy): Bacteria > Pseudomonadota > Gammaproteobacteria > Pseudomonadales > Oleiphilaceae > Marinobacter. The sequence continues at coordinate 8,929 of CBIHLH010000135.1, read as the reverse complement.
CATCAATCTGTCCAACGACATCGGTGCCCGGCTCCGGTTTCCACCGGACGCCTTCTGGCGCGCCACCGCTGAAAAACGGTGGCGCGCGGGTGAGGACTGGGTTCTCAACGCCCAGCAGCGCGTCTATTACTACCATCAGGATGGCTGGGGCGCGCGCACCTGGTTTGGGGCGGGTCGTCCGGTTGGTAACGGTTGGGATATCCGTTTGTCGTCAGAGCTGGAATGGATCCACCGGGAGCGCAAGTTTGTGGCGGCGCAGATTTTCAGCACCTACAAACGGCTGAACAACCGGTCCACCATCAGCCCCCGGGTCGGCGTATTGGGTGAAAGCCAGCCGTCCTGGCGCACCACATCGGCGTTTGCGGACCTTACCTGGCGCTACCGGCTTTACGGCAACTGGCTGTTTGCCGAGCTGATACCCGCCGTGCGGTTTCCCCGGGAGGAAAGTTTCAAGGATCGCGTGTCCGTGGTTTTCCGGATCGAGATGTTCTTTTCCGGTAATATTGAAGCGCCTTATTAACCTGATCGACGTACTATGCCAAGACACCCATCCAGGCCCGCCCAGGAGGCCCTGACACTGGCGCCCGTCGCCATCACTGCTTCCTGCTTCCGGGATAAGTTCGGTGTGCCCCGCCAGCCGGGTCTCACCCGCCACGCCCGGGCCGAGCTGGTCATCCAGCCGCCGTTCGACCGGGAGGACGCCTTCCGCGGGCTGGAAACCGCCAGCCACCTGTGGCTGACCTTCCAGTTTCACGAGGCGGTGCGGGCCGAGTGGCGACCGGTGGTGCGCCCGCCCCGGCTCGGGGGCAACCGCAAAATGGGGGTTTTCGCCAGTCGCTCGCCGTTCCGGCCGAACAGCCTGGGGCTGTCGGTGGTACGCAATGAGGGCCTGATTCGCCGGGGCAATCAATTGGTTCTGAAAATCAGCGACCACGACCTGATCGACGGTACCCCGATTCTCGACATCAAGCCCTACCTGCCCTTTGCCGACGCCGTCCCAGGCGCAACCCTCGGCTGGGCGGATGCGCCACCCACGGAGCGATGGCCGGTGGTGTTCCTGGCCGATGCCGATGCACAACTGGCCGCCCTGCCCCCGGAACAATACCCGGATCTGCGACCACTGATTGAAGATGTAGTTGCCTATGACCCCCGGCCCTCATTCCGCCGGGGGCGGGATGAGGCACGCATCTACGGGGCGCATCTTTACGATCTGAACGTCCGTTTTCGCTTTGTGAACGACCATTCCGAGAAGCGTGTAGAAGTGCTAACGGTCTGTTAGACTGATTTCGGTTATTACGTCGTCGACACAGGGAATTTGTGCCTTGCCTTCGAACCGGCTTTTCAAACGTATGGGTCTCCGGCCACTGGCGGCAAGGTTGCTTGCTTATGTGCTGTTGTTCAGCGTACTTCTGTCCCTGGTCGCCACGGGCGTTCAGATGATCGGGGAGTTTGAACGGCGCAAGGCCGAGCTGCAGGAAACCCAGCAAAAAGCGGCGGACCTGGTCTCCGGCAGCATGAGCAATAATATCTGGCTGATGAATTTCAGCGAGGTGGCCAACAGCCTTGATGACATGCTCACCATTGATGCCATCCAGTACGTCCGGGTGGTGACCTCCACCGGCGAGCAATTCAGCACCGGCGCATACCCGGATGGCCGGGTGATTTCGCAAACCTTCCCACTGGTGTTCAACCGCTCCAGCTCCCGCGGCCCGGAAAACGTCGGTACGCTCACCATCAGTTCGTCGGTTGAACAGATCTACGCGGAACTCCGTAACCGCGCGCTGCTCAACCTGCTGTTCCAGTCCATTGTGGTGATGCTGGGCACCCTCGGCCTGCTGGTGATCGTGCGGATGATCCTCACCCGCCACCTGGAAACCATGGCCGATTACGCCGCCCGCCTGAATCTCGATGCCCTGGTGGACCCGCTGAAGCTGAAGCGCAAGCCCCCCAGGCTGCCCGATGAGCTGTCGGAACTGGAGCAGGCCCTGAACAAGATGCGCCTGCAGATCCTGGAAGACACCCGCTCCCTGCGCCAGACCACCATTCAGTCCCAGGATGAACGGGATGAGGCTGTTCGAGCCAACCACGCCAAGAACCAGTTCCTCGCCAATGTCAGCCACGAGCTGCGCATTCCGCTTCAGTCGGTGCTCGGTTACGCCAACCTGATGACGGACACACCGCTGGATCAGGAACAGCGGGAATACGTCCAGACCCTGCTCAGTGCCTCCGAAAGCCTGTCTGCCATCATCAACGACCTGCTCGATATCTCCAGTATGGAAGCGGGCAAACTGGTGCTGGAGGAGCTGCCGTTTGATCTGCGTGAAACCCTCAACGATCTGGTGCACATGCTGGGCTCCCGGGCCCGGGAGAAAGGCCTGGCCCTGGAGCTGCGCATTGACGAAAACCTGCCCTGGGCGCTGAGCGGCGACCCGGTTCGCATCCGGCAGATCCTGCTGAATCTGGTGTCCAACGCCATCAAGTTCACCGATTCCGGGCATGTACTGATCAGTATCGAAGTGCTCGGGCGCCGGGACGACAAGGCCCGCATTCGCCTGGCGGTGGAGGACACCGGCGTGGGCATCAACCCGGAAGACATCCCACTGGTGTATGAGCCCTACGTACAACTGGGCCAGCGTTTCCAGCGCCAGTTACCCGGTGCCGGCCTGGGCCTGACCATCTGCCGCCAGTTGGTAAACCTGATGAATGGCTCGCTGGATATTGAAAGCCGCCCGGGCGAGGGTTCGACATTCTGGGCCGAGCTGACCCTGCCGGTGGCGCCGGAGAGCGCCACCCGGGTGCGCCCGGACACCCGCAAGGTACGGGGCAAGCGGATACTGGTGGTGGATTCCTACGAGTTGTCCCGCAAGATCACCCTGGAAATGCTGTCCCGCTACGACGTTGAGATTGAGGCCGTAAAGGCCGCTGGCGAAGCCCTGACCACACTGCGGCTGGCGTTCGACAACCAGCAACCCTATGACGCCATCGTGCTCGACGGGTTTGTGCCGGACATGGACAGCGACCTGCTGTGCCGGCAGATCCGGGGCAATCCGATGTGGTCGGATATGCGGCTGCTGATCCTCTCCTCCAACCCACAGCGGGGCGATGCGGAGCACTTCCGCCAGGCCGGCGCCGATGCGTTTCTCAGTAAGTCCCTGCGGGAGTCCTGCCTGACGCCCATCCTGAACCAGCTGTTCGACGATGCCGAGCGTCAGGAGCGACGCTTCCTGACCCGCTTCTCGCTGCAGGCAGTCACCGATACCGCCCGGAGCCGGGAATTGCCCTGCAGCCGCATGAAGGTGCTGCTGGTGGAGGACAATCCGGTCAACCGCACCCTGACCCGTCGGCTGCTGGAGAAGCTGGGCTGTGATGTGATGACAGCCAACGATGGCGAAGCCGCCTCAAGCCTGTGGCAATGGCACCCCTACGATCTGATTTTCATGGACTGTGTAATGCCCCGAGTAGACGGATTCGAGGCCACCCGGCGCCTGCGGGCCTGGGAAACCAGTCTGGAACGGGAACCGGTGCCGGTGGTGGCCCTGACCGCCAGCGCCATGGAGGAAGACGAGGAGCGCTGCCGCCGGGCCGGCATGGATTCTTTCGTTGCCAAGCCTGTCAATATTGAAATGTTGCGGGCAGTACTGGAACAATACTGCAAGGCCTCCGCTGAATCCTGAGGGCATGTCCGGCACATCAGCATAAACCGGAATAGCGCCCGGGGCTGATCAGCGGTTCTCCAGCACCCGGTTACCAGAATGAAAGGTTCCCATGAACGTAGAATGCCCGACCTGCCAGAAATCCGTGCAATGGACAGACGCCAATCCCTGGCGCCCCTTCTGCTCCGAGCGCTGCAAGCTGATTGACCTTGGCGCCTGGGCCAACGAGGAATACCGCGTGCCGGCGGAAAATGTGTCACCGGACGACCTGGACCAGGGCGGCGACATCACACAACACTGAAACACCGGGGCCTGCCGGCGTGTTAACGGGGGCTTACAGGCATTTAAGTTGTGGTGCCCCGGGCGGCCCGTTACCATTCCAGCCATGGAAAGTATCGCTAATGCCGGCAGGTCCCGGCGTTTTCACATGTTCCGCAATCGAGAAGGTAAAAAAAATGAAAGCGTCCCGAATCTCCGTGATGGTTCTCTCACTGGCAGCCGCCCCGGCCTTCGCCGGCGATGTGGATCTCAGCCTGACCAACGACTCCGTCAAGGGCCAGGTTAACTTCTTCGGCACCAACAACGACCTCCAGTTGGGCACCGGTTACACCTACCACGAGGGCAGCCGACACATCGGCAACGTGGATTTCCACGCCCAGGGCCGGACCGCGTTGGGCAATCTGCCGACCACCGCCGGCATCGGCATTCGCAGCATCTTCTGGGAAGATGACCGGGTGGATGGCGGTGCTGTTGGCCTGGGTGGCTACGCCACCGTGAACATTCCCCGGGTGCCCGGCCTGTCCCTCACCGGTGGCCTGCACTACGCGCCCAGCATCCTGTCGTTCGGTGATTCCGACGACATGACCAGCCTGGAGTTGCGTGGCAGTTACCGGGTCATCCGCAACGCCGAAGTGTTCGCCGGCTACCGGTACCTGAATACCGAGCTGGACTCGCCGTTCCGTGGCGACGTCAACCTGGATGAGGGCGTGATGGCCGGCATGAAGATCTTCTTCTGACCCTCACCCCCGCATACGGGCGCCTCCCCGGCGCCCGTTTCGTGCCCTTCCTCACGCTTTCCCCGCAACCGCACTGCTAGACTGGCCGCCTGAACCCGACGCACGGATGGCCCGGCATGCGACTGATCGTTTGCTCTTTGCTGATTTCTTCCCTGGTACTGACCACCGGCTGTGGCAGCGGCGAAGACGCCATTGATGGCGCCCGCAATCAGCCCAACAGTTTTGGCGGTGTCACCAACCCGCTGGATGATTTCAGCCCCGGCAGTACCGGCGATTCCTCCAATGTTGGCGGTCTGGCCGACAACGAGGTGCGGATCACCCTGGAAGTACCCGCCGCCGTAGCCCCGCCGGAGGCGGAACCGACCCGCCGCAATCTGCGCATTGTGCAGCCAGACGACGTTCAGGTGTACTACACCAACGAGAACCTTCAGGTTCTTGGCAGCGTTGATGTGTCCCTGCGACGGGACAGCGAGGGCTTCACCATCGTCCGCTTTAACAATGGCCAACCACTGGGCCCGGATGTGGTGATTGAAGCGACTTACGGCAACACCCGGATGCGGGCCCTGGCCGCCGACGCCGACCAGGACGTGAAAGTGAATCCGTTTTCCGAATACCTGGTTCGCAACACCCTCAACCGTTACACCCCGAGTGAATTCCAGCGCATTCTGGATTGTGTGAACGACGCCGGCGGCACGCTGTGCCTGAATAAATACGTCTGGTCCACCCTGTCTGACCAGGTACACGATTTTGAAATCCGGATTCCCGGCAATGCGAACCTGGAGGGCGCCCTGACTCTGCTCTCGGAGCGGGCGGATTTTGCCAGTTATGTCGCCTCCATGTCGGAGTATGCCAAGCTCGGGGGCCAGTCTTCCGGCAAGATCAGCGCCCGTTCCGCCGATTACAATTCGGTGTTTCTGGGGATCGAACTGGGGCAGACCTTTCTTGAATCCAGTCTGTCAGGCTCCGGCCAGTGGGGCACCCGTCTGGCCACGGAAGAAAAGCTGGTCAACGAATTCGGCACCGGTTATGTCTATCCGGCCCTGACGCTGACCAGCTTTGACGCTTTCAACATTCGGGTGACGTCGCTCGCCACCGACATTCCTTACCATCGGGAAACCCTGATTCACCAACAGGGCAATGAATTTTTTGATCGCGACGAGGACGACTGGCAACTGAATACCCACTCGTCCTCTCCCGGTGCCGCGACCCTGCTGGAGCAAACCCGGTTGCTTGCGGGTCGCGCCCTGTACCAAAGCATTACCGGCACGAACAGCGCCCGAACCATAGGCTGGACCCGCAACCCCTATTACCTGGACGCCTACACCAGCACGCCGGTGAATAACACCACGGGGCCGGACCGGGTTCTGGCCGGCTACTTCAGTGCCGGCAAAGCCATTGAACTGGAAGCTGACGGGGAAAAACTCAAACGCGGCGACCTGCTGGAGGAACACTACCTGTCGGTGCTTGAGCTGCATCTGCTGCGCAAGACGGGCTTCAACCCGGGTACTCTGGACGGCCGCGACTACAACACCGTTTACCTCGCGACGCGATACAACGGCGATGCCGCCAACCCGGCCCGGATAGAGGCCGGTATTGGTCGCTGGCAGATCGACAGCGGCGACATCAGCCAGACCCAGACCTACACCACCCTCAACCGGGACAGCTCCGGTGCAGTGAGTGTCAACAGCGCCGGCACCCGGACAGACAGCTGGACCATCAGCTCGCGAACCGCATTCCTCAGTACCGGCGAGGCTCAGATTGGCCGGCTGAACCTGGACATCCGCACGCCCACCGAAGGCGATGCCCGGCCCGATCTTGGCATTGGGGCCTCGACACCGGATGGGTCGCTGCTGGCCTTCAACCTGGATGATGATGCCGCCTCCGACAGCGGTGCCATCGGCGACGGTTTGCTGGTTGCCGCGGAGCAGTCGGCCTCGGCCGCCCCCGCGACCGGGAGTTACCGGCTCCAGGGCGTCGCCCTGGGCATGGCGGATGGGGTGAATGCGTTGTCTCACTTCGAGAACGGCACCCTGGAAATTGTGTCGAGCGGCGCTGCCAACCTGAACAGCACGGTGCTGCGTGTCCGGCACGAGGTAGCAAACGAAACGGTATCATCACCGGCACAGGGCACAGTATCGGTAGCGCTCAGCTACAATGACCTGGGCAACGGCCAGGTGTCGTTCAGTGCCGGCGCCCTGGTACTGGAGGGCTTTGTGACGGCGGACCAGGAGCAGTTTTTCCTGCGTTACCGGAACACCATCAACGGCGAGGAGCAACTGGGGCTGGTACTGGCCACCCGCTTGCCGGATTAACGTGCCCAGGCACTTCTCCATGCCGGGCATTGAGCCGCTCAGGAATTTGCCACGTACAACCTGTTATAATCCTGAACACATCGCCTGAATGTATCGATTATGACGAGAGGTTTTATGCACGCTGGCTCCCGAGCGCTTTTCCTGGTTCTGCCGTTGGTTGCCTTCGCCGCCTTTGGTGCGCTTTATGTACCGTCCGACAGCGGCAACTGGGGCAATTCGGGTTCCGAACCTGCGTTGAGTTCGCTGCCGCCGTTGCCGGGCTGGGCCAATGAACCCTTGCCGGATTTCACCGGGTATCAGGACACCACGGAAAAAAAGGTCGCTTTTTTCTCGTTCCTCTACCCCCGGGTTGTGCTTGCCAATTCACGGATTCTGATCGAGCGGGATTACCTGCAAAGTCTTCGCGCAAAGGATGAACTGAGCAAGTCCGAGCTGAAGTGGCTGAATGCCCAGGCTGACCGGCTGCGGGTGGAGGCGGAGCCCGGCAGCGCGGAACAGTTTGCACTGCTGGAAAAGCGACTGGATGTGATTCCCCCTTCCCTGGTTCTCGCCCAGGCCGCCAACGAATCTGCCTGGGGCACGTCCCGGTTTGCCACCAAGGGTAACAATCTGTTTGGTCAGTGGTGTTTTTCCCGGGGCTGCGGCCTGGTGCCCCTGGCCCGGGAGGAGGGCGCGGATCACGAAGTGGCGGACTTTGCCTCGCCCTATCGTTCGGTACGGGCCTATATCCAGAACCTGAACCGCCACCCGACCTACCAGGCCCTGCGCGATGTTCGGCTGAAGGGTCGGCGGGCCTCGGAGCCCTTGTCTGGCGTCCAGCTTGCCCAGGGGTTGCTGGGCTATTCCGAGCGTGGAATCGAGTATGTCCGGGATATCCGGAACATGATCCAATACAACAACCTGGAGTTCTACGACGCGGAGTTCCGCAAGATTCTGGCCGACCGCAGTCCGTCGGTGCTCAAGCAACTGGCCTCGGTGGATCAGGAAACGTCCCTGCTGCCCGGCCAGCATTCCATCAGCGCCTCTGAAGGCTGACCCGAATACAGACTAACGGATTACCAGAGACCAACCCCATGCTGGATTTTCTGCCTGCGCCGCTGAAGGGAACCCTGGCGGCCGTGCTGATACTGCTCAATACCCTGATTCTGTTCCCGGTTCTGCTGCTATTCGCGGTGCTCAAGCTGGTGCTGCCGCTGACTCCCGCCCGCAGGGCCTGCACTCTGGTGCTGAACCAGATCGCATACCTGTGGATCGGCTTCAATAACCTGTTGATGGACCTGCTCCACAAAGTGGAATGGGACGTGCGAGGCGCTGCCAACCTCAGCCCCAGACACTGGTACTTTATTACCTGCAATCACCAGAGCTGGGCCGACATTCCGGCCATCCAGTACGTGCTGAACAGCCGGGTGCCACTGTTAAAGTTCTTTCTCAAGAAAGAACTGATCTGGGTACCGTTTCTCGGTGTTGCCTGGTGGGCCCTGGATTTTCCGTTCATGCACCGGCACACCAAGGAGCAGATTGCCCGGCGGCCGGAACTGAAGGGTACGGACGTTGCGGTTACCCGGGCTGCCTGCGAAAAATTCCGCTTTACCCCGGTCACGGTCTTCAATTTCATGGAGGGCACGCGCTTCACTCCCGCCAAGCACCAGGCCCAGAACTCACCCTACCGGCACCTGCTAAAGCCCCGGGCAGGTGGCACGGCGTTTGTGTTTGGTGCCATGGGCGAGATGATTCACACCATGCTGGATGTCACGATTGTTTACCCGGACGGGCGGGCGGGGTTCTGGAATTACCTGTGCGGCCGTATCCGCCGGATCATCATCGATATCCGCGTGCGAGAGGTCCCGGCCCGGTTTTTGGGCATGGATTATGAAAATGACCGGGCGATGCGGGCGAATTTTCAGCGCTGGGTGAGCGAGCTGTGGGCGGAGAAGGATGAGCGTATTGA
>CBIHLH010000134.1:0-9661 GCA_966210405.1 uncultured Marinobacter sp. | reverse complement strand
CAGCTGAAAGACGTGTCCCCGACCAATATCAAATCGGAGCAGGATGAAACGCCGCCGCCTCACTACTGAACGTAGGGGCAGGCGGAAACGGGGTCAGATGAAATCTTCACCGGCCCCTACGTTCACGCTTCAGGCCAGCAGCTCGATCAGAATCTGCTCGTAAATATCCGACAAGGTATTGAGATCCTCGGCCTTTACGCACTCATCCACCTTGTGGATGGTGGCGTTGATGGGGCCAAGCTCGACCACCTGGGCGCCGGTTGGCGCTATGAAACGGCCATCGGAGGTGCCGCCAGACGTTGACAGTTCGGTTTCCCGGCCGGTCACTGTGCGGATGGCGTCCTGGCTGGCGGAGACCAGTGCGCCCTTGTCGGTCAGGAACGGGCGGCCGCTCAGATGCCACTGCAGATCGTACTTCAGGTTGTGGCGATCCAGAATGGCGACCACCCGCTCTTCCAGGCTCTCGGCGGTGTTTTCGGTGCAGTAACGGAAGTTGAAGTGCACCAGACACTCGCCGGGGATGATATTGCTGCCCGTGCCGGCTTCCAGTCTGGTGATCTGGAAGGTGGTGGGCGGGAAGAAATCGTTGCCGTTGTCCCAGAATTCCCGGGCCAGGGCGTCCAGGGCCGGGGCCACGGAATGCACCGGGTTGTCGGCCAGGTGCGGATACGCCACGTGGCCCTGCACGCCGTGCACCGTCAGATAGCCGTGTAGCGAGCCCCGGCGTCCATTCTTGATCACATCGCCGACATCTCGGGTGCTGGAGGGTTCGCCGATCAGGCACCAGTCGATCTTCTCGTTCCGGGCCTCCAGAGTTTCCACGACCTTGACGGTGCCGTGCTGGGCCGGTCCTTCTTCATCGCTGGTGATCAGCAGGGCGATGGAGCCCCGGTGACCTGGATACTCCGCAACAAATCGCTCACAGGCGGTGATGAACGCCGCGAGACTGCCTTTCATATCCGCAGCGCCCCGGCCGTATAAGTAGCCGTCCCTGATAACCGGATCGAAAGGCGGGTGAGCCCAGTTTTTTTCCGGGCCGGTCGGCACCACGTCTGTGTGCCCGGCGAAGGCCAGGACAGGCCCCTCCGAGCCTTTTCGGGCCCAGAGGTTATCGGTATCGCCAAAGCGCAGGTTTTCCCCGGAAAAGCCTAGCGGGGCCAGGCGCGACATCATCAGTGCCTGGCAGCCGGCATCTTCCGGAGTAACGGAGCGCCGGCTGATGAGATCAATGGCGAGATTGAGGGTCGGGGAATCAGTTGTTTGCATGCAGTTCTTCGTTCAGCTCGATCGCCGATTTGTTGGTTTTGCACTCCACCGCACCGGTCTGGCTATTACGACGGAACAGCAGGTCCGGCTTATTGGCCAGATCCCGGGCCTTGATGATTTCAACCAGTTCGTTGTTGTCGTCCAGCAGGGCGACCTTGGTGCCGGCGGTAATGTACAGACCGGCTTCAACCTTGCAACGGTCACCCAACGGAATGCCAATGCCGGCGTTGGCGCCGATCAGGCAGTTCTCGCCCACGGCAATGATGATGTTGCCACCGCCGGAAAGGGTGCCCATGGTGGAGCATCCGCCGCCCAGATCAGACCCCTTGCCAACCATGACACCGGCCGAAATGCGGCCTTCGATCATGCTGGTGCCTTCGGTACCGGCGTTGAAGTTGATAAAGCCCTCATGCATCACCGTGGTGCCTTCACCCACGTAGGCCCCCAGGCGCACACGGGCGGTATCGGCAATGCGGACGCCTTTGGGCACCACATAGTCGGTCATCTGCGGGAACTTGTCGACGGATTTGACTTCCAGTGTGCGGCCTTCCAGGCGCGCCTTGAGCTGGCGGTCAGACAGTTCGTTAAGGTCAATGGCGCCTTCGTTGGTCCACGCCAGATTGGGCAGCAACCCGAAAATGCCGTCCAGTTTCAGGCCGTGGGGCCTGGCCAGGCGATGGGAAATCAGGTGCAGCTTGAGGTACACCTCCGGGGTGCTGGAGGCGGTATCATCGGTTTCCAGGACGGTGACAACCACCGGGCGCTTGCTGTTGGCCGCCTTTTCCGCCAGCACCGCCTGTGACGTCTGGCCGATCTGGCGCAGGGCGTTAGCGAACTGGCTGAGCTGTTCGGCGGAGGCGCTGATCGCCTGATTGCCACTCCGGTAGTCCAGCGCATTGTGAACGACATCCATCAAGGTGTTATCGGGTGTCATGACCGGCTGCTGGTAGAACACCTCCAGCCACTCGCCCTGGTTGTTCTGGGTGCCGATGCCGATGCCGAATGCAAAGCTCATCTGATTTGCTCCTGTGTCTGAGTTCAAAAAAGTTAGTCAGTCCACACAGCCCACTGGTCTGCGTTGAAGCCCACGCTAACCTGACCATCCCGTTCAACAACCGGGCGTTTGATGATGGAAGGGTTCTCCTGCATGATCTGGTGGGCAGATTGGGCGCTAATAGTATCACGAACCTCATCGGGAAGTTTTCGCCAGGTGGTTCCGCGACGGTTCAGCAGTAATTCCCAGCCAACCGCCTGTTCCCAGCGGGACAGCAGATCGCCGTTCAGTCCATCCTTTTTGAAATCGTGGAATTCGTAATCAATGCCGTTGTCATCCAGCCATTTACGGGCTTTTTTCACGGTATCGCAGTTCTTGATGCCATAGAGTTTCATTGCTTGTTCGCCTTGACAAATTCAACAATCCGCCGCGCCGCTTCCACGCACTCCTCCAGCGGCGCCACCAGAGCCATCCGCACCCGGTTTTCACCCGGGTTGTGGCCGTTGACGGTCCGAGAGAGATACCGGCCCGGCAGTACGTGGACATTCTGCTGGGCTGACAACTCCCGGGCGAAGGTCTCATCGTCCATCGGGGTTGTCGGCCACAGATAGAACCCGGCATCGGGGAAATCCACGGTCATCACCTCCCGCAGAATGGGAACCACGGCCTCGAACTTGGCGCGGTAGGCGGCGCGGTTTTCGCGCACGTGGTCCTCATCCTTCCAGGCGGCGATGCTGGCCAACTGGTTGTGAACCGGCATGGCGCAGCCGTGGTAGGTGCGGTATTTCAGATAGCCGTCGAGAACACGCGCATCGCCGGCGACAAAGCCGGAACGCAGTCCGGGCAGGTTGCTGCGTTTGGACAGGCTGTGGAATACCACGCAGCGGGCGTAGTCATCACGGCCGAGGGCGGCGCAGGTTTGCAGCAGGCCTTCGGGCGGGTTGCCTTCTTCGGGGTAGAGTTCGGAATAACACTCGTCTGACGCCACGATAAAGTCATAGCGATCGGCCAGGGCAATCACTTTTGCCAGGGTTTCCCGGGGGATTACGGCGCCACTGGGGTTGCCCGGTGAGCACAGGAACAGTATCTGGCAGGCCTGCCAGGTGGATTCCGGCACTGAATCAAAATCCGGAATAAAGCCGTTGGTGCTGTCGCAGGGCAGATAAACCGGCGTCGCGCCCGCCAGGAACGCGGCCCCTTCGTAAACCTGGTAAAACGGGTTCGGGCTGACCACGGTGGTGGGTTTGCTGGTATCCATCACCGCCTGAACCAGAGAGAAAATCGCCTCGCGGGTTCCGTTTACCGGCGCGATATGGCGGGCCGGGCTGAGGGTGCCCGGTTTGAGGTTGAAGCGCCGTGTGGCCCACTGGCTGATGGTGTCCCGGAGTTCGTCCGTTCCCCGGGTCGTGGGGTAGTTGGCGAGTTTGTCGAGGTTGCCAGCGATGACCTGCTTTACAAAATCGGGCGACGGATGTTTGGGCTCACCGATACCCAGGGAAATCGGCCGGAGATGGTTGGGTACGGTGATGCCAGCCTTCAGTTTCGCCAGTTTTTCAAAGGGGTAGGGGTGAAGTCTGTCGAGATTGAGGTTCATTGAATATCGTCCAGCATTTTACAGAGGTTGTGCTGCAGATCCTGGCAAACCGCCAGGTCCCGAAGGGGCTCACCCTGCTCGTCGGTGACAAAGAAAACGTCTTCCACCCGCTCGCCGAGCGTGGCGATCTTGGCGTTGGTGAGGCGAACCCGGTGCTCGAGCAGTACCTGCCCGATCCGTGCCAGCAGACCTGGCCGGTCCGGCGTGATGACCTCCATCACCGTGCGCTGGTTAACGGTATCGTTTGAAAAGGTCACTTCCGTGGGGAAGGCAAAGTGTTTGAGTTGGCGCGGTGTGCGGCGATGAATGATGTCCGGGTAATCCTCGGGGTCGTCGAGTTCTTCGATCAGCCGCTGCCGTACCCGCTCCTTACGGGCCGGATCAATGCCAAGGGGCTGGCCTTTTTCGTCCAGCACCACGTAGGAGCTGATGGAGTAGGGGCCTTCACTGGAACTGATGCGGGCATCCACAATGTTCAGGTTGAGCTGTTCCAGCACGGCCGTGGTGGCGGCAAACAGGGCCACCCGGTCCTTCATGTAAATAATGATCTGGGAGTAGCCGTCCGTGGGGCCGCCCCGGGTGTCCCGGATCAGCACGAGCGGGTCCGGGTTGTCGCCGTGGCGGATGATGGCCGCGGTTTGCCAGGCAATGTCCACGGTGGAATCCTGGAGGAAGTAATCTTCATCCACGGTGTCCCAGATGCCATCAATCTGCTCGTCCGTCATGTTCTGGGCGTGGAGGATTTCTCTCGCTTCCGACTGGGTGGCGCGCACCCACTCCTGGCGATCAATGGGCGTTTCCGTCCCCCGGCGCAGGGCCCGCTTGGCTTCGATATACAGCTGGCGCAACAGTGAGGCCCGCCAGGTATTCCAGAGTTTCGGGTTGGTGGCGCTGATATCACAGACCGTCAGTACGTAAAGGTAGTCAAGGTGCGCCTGGCTTGGCACCGCCCGGGCAAAACCGTGGATGATGTCGGGGTCGGAAATATCCTTGCGCTGTGCGGTCATGGACATCAACAGGTGGTTTTCTACCAGCCATGAGACCAGTTGGGTATCGCGTTCGCTGAGGTGGTGGCGCCGGCAGAAGGCTTCGGCATCCATGGCGCCCAGTTCCGAGTGATCGCCGCCCCGGCCTTTGGCCACATCATGATAGAGGCCGGCAATGAACAGGGTCTCCAGCTTCGGCAGCCGGTGAATCAGGCGCGATGCCAATGGGTACTCGGTACGTGCCTCGGTGCTGTTGAGCCTGACCATGTTGCGAATAACCCGCATGGTGTGGGCATCGACGGTATAGATGTGAAACAGGTCATGCTGCATCTGGCCGATGATCTGGCCAAATTCCGGCAGGTATCGGCCCAGCACCGAATACTTTTTCATCGCCGACAGGGTCTGGTCCAGTGCGTGGGGTGTTCTGAGCAGCTCCATAAACAGCGTGGTAACTGCCAGGTCTGACCGGAAAGCGTCGTCTATCAGGTGCCGGTGCGCCCGCAGAGAGCGGATGGTTGTTGCCCGTATGCCCTTGATGTCGGGGTGCTGGGCCATCAGCACAAAGATTTCCATGATGGCGTAGGGCGCGTAGGCGAAGACCTGATTATTCACGGCCTCAATGTAGTGATTCCTCACCTGGAACCGTTTGTTCAGGGGCTGGATGTCATCGTCGGTGCCGGTGCCCAGTATGGCTTCGTCGTAGTATTGCAGGATAACGTCAGCGAGTTCCGCCAGGGCCAGTACGGTGCGGTAGTAGGACTGCATCATCAGTTCCACACCGAGCCGTTTGCCTTCGTCCTTGTAACCCAGCATCTGGGCGAGGGCTCGCTGATGGTCGAACAGCAGTCGGTTTTCATTGCGGTCGGCCAGCAGCTGGAGGCCATAGCGTAGTTGCCACAGGAAGGTTTCGCCCTGAAACAGGATCTGGTGCTCTTCCTCGGTGAGGATACTGAACCGGGTCAGGTCGGCGATGTTTTGCAGGCCGAAGTGCCGTTTGGTGATCCAGCCAATAGTCTGGATGTCGCGAAGCGCACCGGGCGAGCCTTTCACGTTCGGTTCCAGATTGTATTCGGTGTCGCCGTATTTCCGGTGCCGCTGGAGCTGCTCCTCGCGCTTGGCAATGAAGTAGTCGCGGTCGCTGCTGACGTCATCGGAATAAATCTGATCGCTCAGGTCTTTCCTGAGCTCATCGGGACCGGCGATGGTGCGCGTTTCAAGCAGGTTGGTCAGGATGGTGACGTCTTCGCGGGCGGCGGCCTTGCTTTCCTCAATGCTGCGCACGCTGTGGCCGATATCCAGCTTCAGATCCCATAACAGGGTAACAAACGCGCTGAGGTCGTCCTGCCAGTTGTCTGAGATGCCATTCCGGGTGAGGATGAGCAAGTCGATATCGGAGTGGGGATGAAGCTCACCACGGCCATAGCCGCCGACCGCAATCAGGGCAACGTTGGGGGAGCTGGAGAATGGGTAACGGTCCCAGATCAGCCGCAATACGGTATCGACGGTATCGGCCCTGGACTGCACCAGGGCGCGGACATCCGCTCCCCGCTGAAACGCTTCGGCGTCGGCATTGTACCGTTGCCTTAACAGCTCCCGGGCCGCCTTGACTGGCGACGTGTCGCGGCTGATGCGGGACTCCAGCTCGTTTTGGTCCACTTAGAAGGACTCATCCGATCGCTTGGTCAGCACCTCATGACCGTCTGCGGTCACGAGAATGGTGTGTTCCCACTGGGCTGACAGTTTGTGGTCTTTGGTAACCACGGTCCAGCCATCCGGCAGCAGCTTGGTCTGATACTTGCCTTGGTTGATCATCGGCTCAATGGTGAATGTCATTCCTTCCTGAAGCTCCAGGCCGGTGTCGGGTTTGCCGTAATGCATAACCTGCGGCTCTTCGTGAAACACCTTGCCGATACCGTGGCCGCAGTAGTCCCTTACCACCGAGTACCGGTGCTTTTCCGCGTGTTGCTGGATGACGTGGCCAATATCGCCCAGGCGGGTGCCGGGCCTGACCAGCTCAATTCCCTTGTACAGGCATTCCTGAGTGATCTGGATCAGGCGCTCGGTGCCGGGTTTGGGCTTGCCCACCACCCACATCTTGCTGGTGTCGCCATGGTATTCGTCCTTTATTACGGTGACATCGATGTTCAGGATGTCTCCGTCCTTGAGGATTTTTTTCTCAGACGGAATGCCGTGGCAGATAACGTGATTGACGGAGGTGCAGATCGACTTCGGAAAGCCCTTGTAGTTGAGGGGCGCTGGGATAGCCTTCTGCTCATTGACGATGTAACCGTGGCAGATCCGGTCCAGTTCCTCGGTGGATACGCCGGGCTTCACGTGCTCGCCAATCATCTCGAGAACGTCGGCTGCCAGCCGGCCGGCGACGCGCATCTTTTCGATTTCTTCCGGAGTTTTGATCGATACCTGCATGGGGGTTCCCGTTGATGTGTATCAAACCGGCATTTTAAGGGGCTGGAGGTTTCGGTACAAGGAAGCCTGCGCGCAAAAATAATGGCGTTTTGGGGCCGCTTTGTGGTATAAACGCGCCCGCCGGAAACGAATCCGGCAAATTCACACACGTGTCGACACGTTGTCCCAGGGTGCCTGCTTCTGTTTTAAGGAGACGGGTTGGGGCAATCGGATACGTGGAGGACTAACCCGAAGCTAAAAAGGTAATTATCATGGCTCAGGTAAATATGCGTGACCTGCTCAAGGCAGGTGCTCACTTCGGTCACCAGACCCGCTACTGGAACCCGAAAATGTCGAAGTTCATCTTCGGCGCCCGTAACAAGATTCATATCATCAACCTTGAACAGACTGTTCCTGCCATGAACGACGCGCTGACGTTTGTTCAGAAGCTGGCAGAGAGCAAGAACAAGATTCTGTTCGTGG
Organism: uncultured Marinobacter sp.; assembly: GCA_966210405.1. Taxonomy (GTDB): domain Bacteria; phylum Pseudomonadota; class Gammaproteobacteria; order Pseudomonadales; family Oleiphilaceae; genus Marinobacter. Next base: position 1,932 of record CBIHLH010000134.1, on the reverse strand, counting down.
GCACCAAGCGTGCCGCGGCCAAGATCATCAAGGAAGAGGCCGAGCGTGCCGGTCAGCCGTTCGTTAACCACCGCTGGCTCGGTGGCATGCTGACCAACTACAAAACCATCCGTCAATCGATCCGTCGCTACCGTGATCTGGAAGCCCAGAGCCAGGACGGTACCTTCGACAAGCTGACCAAGAAAGAAGCGCTGGATCGCACCCGTGAAATGGACCGTCTTGAGCGTTCCATCGGTGGTATCAAGGATATGGGCGGTCTGCCGGACGCCATGTTCGTCATTGACGTTGATCATGAGCGGATCGCGATCAAGGAAGCCAACAAGCTGGGCATTCCTGTTATCGGTGTTGTGGATACCAACAGCGATCCGGACGGTGTGGATTACGTGATTCCGGGCAACGACGATGCTATCCGCGCGATCCAGATTTACGTGCGGGCCGTTGCCGATACCTGCATCGAAGCAGCTCAGTCTGCCGGCGCCGGTGCTGATGAGTTTGTAGAAGTCAGCGAAGACGCGGAAGGCGCTGCTCCGGCCGCCGAGTGATGCGTTACCGTCACGTTTGAGATGTGATGTAAGGTGTGCCCCGGGTTCGCCCGGGGCCACCTCCCCACCGAATTCGGAACAGTTGAGAGGATTGAACATGGCTGCAATTACCGCCGCAATGGTCAAAGAGCTGCGTGAGCGTACCGGCCTTGGCATGATGGAGTGCAAGAAAGCACTCGTGGAAGCTGAAGGCAGTGTCGACGCTGCGATTGAAGAGCTGCGTAAGTCTTCCGGTCTGAAGGCTGCCAAAAAAGCCGGTCGTACCGCCGCTGAAGGTGTGTCTCTGATCAAGATCTCCGACGACAACACCGCCGCCTACATTCTGGAAGTGAATTCCGAAACAGACTTTGTTGCCCGTGACGACAATTTCGTCAACTTTGCCAACGACGTTCTGAATGTGGCTTTCGACAAGGGCGAAACCGACGTTGCCAGGCTGATGGAAGGCGATCTGGAAGCCAAGCGCGAGGCGCTGGTTCAGAAGATCGGCGAGAACATTACGGTTCGTCGCATCGTGAAGGTTGAAGGTCCTGTGGTGGGTGGTTATGTCCACAGCACCAACAAGATCGCTTCCGTTGTTGCCCTGACTGCCGGTACTCCGGAAGTGGCCCGTGACGTCGCCATGCACGCCGCTGCCGTTAACCCGCGTGTTGGTAAGCCGGAAGATATGCCGGCCGAGGAACTCGAGAAAGAAAAGGAAGTCATCAAGGCCCAGCCGGATATGGAAGGCAAGCCTGCCGAAATCGTTGAGAAGATGATGGGCGGCCGTATCAAGAAGTTCCTCAAGGAAAACAGCCTTGTTGAGCAGCCGTTCGTCAAGAACCCGGACCAGACCGTGGGTGAACTGATCAAGTCCGCCGGTGGCGAACTGGTCGGCTTCGTTCGACTGGAAGTGGGTGAAGGCATCGAGAAGGAAGAAGTGGACTTTGCTGCCGAGGTTGCTGCCGCAGCCGGTACAGGTAAGGCCTGATCCTTCTTTATGGTGCTGCGGCTACGCTGCAGTATCACCTGAGTCTGCCACGTTAGCCGGGAGTGCCCGGCTCTCGTGGCGGGCTTGTATCTGAGATACCCCTTTTCCGAGGAGTATGTCAGATACAAGCCTGCAACGGGCATTGCCCCGGACCGCAGCCAACAGACAAAAAGGGGATCACCATGCCGACATCATCGAAAACCCAGCCCAGATACAAGCGTGTTCTGCTCAAGCTCAGTGGCGAGGCCCTGATGGGGGAGCACGATTTCGGTATTGATCCCAAAGTACTTGACCGCATGGCCCTGGAAATCGGTGCCTTGATCGGTATTGGCGTTCAGGTGGGGTTGGTCATTGGCGGTGGCAACCTGTTCCGGGGCGCGGCCCTGAACGCTGCCGGCATGGATCGGGTCACCGGTGACCACA
>CBIHLH010000133.1:0-9808 GCA_966210405.1 uncultured Marinobacter sp. | reverse complement strand
GCAATGGGCTGTTCAAAATCCAGATAGTTAGGGTTCATGATGATCCGTCATTTTTTGCCAGGCGGGACAGCGCTCCGCCAAACCAGAATTTGGGACAAAGATAGCAGCGCCCGGTCAGTGGCTAAAGCGGACATTGGTATGAGTCCGCAATCTGACTAATTTTTAATTTTCCTGAGTGACTCAATCATAGACCAGTTCAACGAACTGGTCTCCCACCAGGTACCGGAGTTCCAGTAGCAGGTTGTCATCCGGCTGCACCCTCCAGGCGTCTCCCAGTTCAATGCGGGTGGTGGCCTCCGGGCTGCTGTATTCGATCCAGACTGGACTGCCTTCGCACCGGAAGGGCCGCAGGGTGGTGTCCAGCTTTTCAAGCAAGCCGTTGCGAAGCTGATCGGCATGCAGGTTAAGCTTCAGGCCCCGGCTGAACTGCTGCCGCGCCGTGGCCACATCCATCACCGAGCTGACCCGCATCTTCATCTGGCCGGAATAGTCATCGTGGCTAACCTGACCCTCCACCACAATCACCTGATCCGACTGCAGCAACTCCCGGTTCTCAAAAAACGCTTCAGAGAACAGCGTCGCCTCAATGCGGGCGCTACGGTCGTCCAGGGTAATAAAGCACATGGTGGAACCGGTGCGGGTTTTCATGGTGCGCTGGGCCACCACCAGCCCGGCCACACGCTGCGGTGCTTTGTTGGGCTTCAGATCGGCAATGGACGACCGGACAAAACGACGCACTTCCTTTTCATATTCATCAAACGGATGACCGGTCAGGTAAAGCCCCAGGGTATCCTTCTCGCCTTTGAGCCGCTGTTTTTCCGGCCACTCCCGGACACCGGCAACATCGGCGTAGGGATTGCCGCCCTCACCGGCTTCCAGCATCTCGCCAAACATGTCCGTCATGCCCACGGTTTCGTTGCGCGACTGCTGGTCGGCCTGCTGTACGGCCTTGTCGATGCTGGCCATCAGCTGGGCCCGGCCGGCACCCAGTTTGTCCATGGCACCGGAGCGAATCAGAGCCTCCATGGCACGTTTGTTAACCTTTTTCAGATCCACCCGACGGCAGAAGTCGAAAATATCCTGATAGGGTTCTCCGTTACCTCGCCCCTCGACAATACTCTGGATCGGCCCCTCTCCCAGGCCCTTGATGGCACCCAGGCCATACACGATCTGGCCGTCGTCGTTCACGGTGAACGTGAACTCGGACCGGCTGACATCCGGCACCAGCAGGTCGAGCTTCATGTTGCGGCATTCTTCGACGAGCGTGACCACCTTGTCGGTGTTCTGCATATCCGCCGTCAGCACCGCCGCCATGAATTCCGCCGGATAGTGGGCTTTCAGCCACAGGGTCTGATAGGACACCAGCGCGTAGGCCGCGGAATGCGATTTATTGAAACCGTAGCCGGCGAACTTTTCCACCAGGTCAAAGATGTTTTCCGCCAGGGTCTTGTTGATGCCGTTGGTCTCGCAACCATCCAGGAAGAACTGTTTCTGTTTGGCCATCTCCTCGGGCTTTTTCTTACCCATGGCCCGGCGGAGCATGTCCGCGTTGCCAAGGGTGTAGCCGGCCATTACCTGGGCGATCTGCATGACCTGCTCCTGGTAAAGGATAACCCCGTATGTGGGCTCAAGAACCGGTTTCAGGCCGTCATACTGATAGTCCGGGTGCGGGAACGACATGGGCTGGCGCCCGTGCTTCCGATCGATGAAGTCGTCCACCATGCCGGATTGCAGTGGCCCAGGGCGGAACAGCGCCACCAGGGCGATCATGTCTTCCAGGGAGTCCGGTTGCAGGCGGCGGATCAGATCCTTCATGCCCCGGGATTCCAACTGGAACACCGCGGTGGTTTCCGCCTTCTTGAGCATGTCGAACGACGGCACGTCGTCCAGCGGAATCTCATTGATGTCCAGGGGCGCCAGGCCACGCTTCTCCCGGCGCGGGTTGATCATCTTCAGCGCCCAGTCAATGATCGTCAGCGTGCGCAGCCCGAGAAAGTCAAACTTCACCAGGCCGGCGTCTTCCACGTCGCCCTTGTCGAACTGGGTGACCAGGCTGCCGCCCTCGTCGTCGCAGTACAGCGGTGAGAAATCCGTGAGTTTGGTGGGCGCGATCACCACACCCCCGGCGTGCTTGCCGGCGTTACGGCAAACGCCTTCCAGCTTCAGGGCCATCTCCCAGATTTCCTGGGCTTCCTCGTCCTGATCCAGAAAATCCTTGAGCTGGGGCTCCTGAATCAGGGCCTTTTCAAGGGTCATGCCTGGCTCGAACGGAATCATCTTGGACAGCTTGTCCGCCAGCCCATAGGACTTACCCTGAACCCGGGCAACGTCCCGCACTACCGCTTTCGCCGCCATGGTACCGAAGGTGATGATCTGGGATACCGCCTCCCGACCGTACTTCTCAGCCACGTAGGCAATCACCCGATCCCGGCCTTCCATACAGAAGTCAACGTCAAAGTCGGGCATGGACACCCGTTCGGGGTTCAGGAACCGCTCGAACAGCAAGTCATATTCCAGGGGGTCCAGGTCGGTGATCAACTGGGCATAGGCCACCAGGGAGCCGGCACCGGAGCCCCGGCCCGGCCCTACCGGCACGCCATTGTTCTTGGCCCACTTGATGAAGTCCATCACGATGAGGAAGTAGCCCGGGAAGCCCATCTGAATGATGATATCCAGCTCGAAGTTCAGCCGCTTGTAGTAAGCCTCACGCTTGGCGTTGTACTCGGGGTCGTCCTTGCTCAACGTCTTGGCCAGTCGTTCTTCCAGCCCTTCTTCCGAAACCTTCCGGAAGTAATCATTCATCGTCATCCCGTCCGGGATCGGGTAATTCGGCAGAAAGTACTCGCCCATACGGACGGTCACCGAGCAGCGACGGGCAATTTCAACGGTATTTTCGATGGCTTCCGGGATATCACTGAACAGCTCGATCATGTCGTCGGCGCTGCGCAGATACTGCTGATCGCTGAACCGGCGATCCCGTCGCGGATCATCCAGAGTGCGGCTTTCACCGATACAGACACGGGCCTCATGGGCTTCGAAATCGTCAGCGTCCAGAAAGTGAACGTCGTTGGTGGCCACCACCGGCAACGCCAGTTGCTCTGCCAGCCCCACACTCAGGTGCAGGCAGTCTTCGTCGCCGGCACGGCCGGTTCTCTGCAGTTCCAGATAGTAGGCATCAGGGTAGAGGCGGGCCCAGTAAGCCGCACGCTCCCGCGCCAGATCCGGCTTATCCGCCAGCAACGCCTTGCCGACATCCCCCAGCTTGCCACCCGACAGGGCAATCAGCCCGGCAGGCCGTGCCTCCAGCCACTGGCGTTGAATAATCGGCTTGCCAAAGCGCTGCCCCTCGGTATACCCCAAGGAGATGACTTCGGTCAGATTCAGGTACCCGTCGTTGTCGCGGGCCAGCAATGTGAGCCGAAACGGGTTATCCGGTTCATCCGGGTTTTCCAGCCACAGGTCCGCGCCGATGATGGGCTTGACCCCCGCTCCCATGGCGGCTTTGTAAAACCGGACCAGCGAACACATGTTGGACTGTTCCGTGAGCCCGACGGCCGGCATGCCCAGCTCGGCAACCCGGTTGATCAACGGCTTGACCCGGACCAGGCCGTCTACCATGGAGTACTCAGAGTGGACACGAAGATGTACAAAAGTCTGCGGCATAGCGTCAGGTCATTCCTGCTTGTTCAAACGGTTGGGGCATCGTCGGCACTCAACGGCTGATCAGTGCCCGGATACCGGTTTCAGTCTGCGCACCAAAACGGGCCTCGAGCAAATCCCCGCCTGGATTAACAACAAACGTGGCCGGCAGGCCAACGGGCAACGCCCAACCCAGTGCCGGTCCCGGGTCCTCCGCCAGCAAGGTGAACTCTATGCCCATCCGCTCACCAAGGCGCACCAGGGCTTCGCCCTCAACACCATCAAAATTGACACCCAGGACGGTTATATTCGGGGCTTTATCCAGCTCATTCAGTTCCGGGATTTCCTCAAGGCACGGCTTACACCATTCCGCCCAGTAATTCACCAGCACCCACCGGCCGCGCAAATTGTCCCAGGCCAGATTGGGCCCCTCGGCACGCTCAAACTCCTGTTTCTGGCAGCCCGTGAGCACCGTTGCCATAATGCACAGAAGCGCAAGGCCTGACCACAGGCGAACGCGTCGGGTTGCGGGGTACTGCACTGGGTATCCTCCTGTTAGACTACGGCCACACACTATCTGCGATACCCCTTCAGAGAATCAGACCAGAAGATGACAGAACCAACCCGGATTTTCCACAACCCGCGCTGTTCCAAATCGCGTCAAGCCCTTGAACTGCTTATGGAACGAGGCATCGAACCGGACATTATACGCTACCTCGAAGCGCCACCGACAGAACGGGAGCTCGACGATATCCTGACGGCCCTGGCCTGCGAACCCCGGGCGCTGATGCGCACGAAAGAGAAAGAGTATAAAGAACTCGGGCTGGATAATCCCGGTTTGAGTCGGAATCAACTTATTGCCGCCATGGTGGCCAACCCGAAACTGATTGAGCGACCGATTGTCATCGCCAACGGCAGGGCGGTCCTGGGTCGTCCGCCGGAACAGATACTGACTATTCTGTGAGTCTCAAACTCCAAAAGGACGAACGCCGGATGCCAGAGCAAGAGCCCTACGTACTGATCGTATATTACAGCCGCAACGGGCAAACAGCCGAACTGGCCACCCAGATCAGCCGGGGCGTGGCCCGTGTCAGCGGCATCGAAGCCAGGATACGCTCGGTACCACCGGTGGCCGCTGAAACCACCCAGGCGCTTCCGCCAGTGCCGGAGGCGGGGGCACCCTACGCCAGTAAAGCCGAGCTGGCCCAGTGCTCGGCGCTGGCCATTGGCAGCCCCACTCGCTTTGGCAACATGGCGGCGCCGCTCAAGCATTTTCTGGACAGCACCGGAGATCTGTGGCTCAGTGGCGCCCTGGAGGGCAAGCCTGCGGGCGCATTCACGTCCACGGGCAGCCTTCATGGTGGCCAGGAAGCCACCCTGCTCACCATGATGGTGCCACTGCTGCACCACGGCATGGTGCTCTGCGGCCTGCCCTACTCCGACAAAAACCTCAGCGGCACGGAGACCGGCGGCACGCCTTACGGCCCCTCCCACTGGGCCGGTACCGGCGCACAGCAACCTCTGAGCAGCCATGAAAAAGCACTGTGCCAGGCCTTTGGCGAGCGGCTGGCAACCCTGGCGCTGAAGCTGGCGAACTGACGCAACTGACCTCATCATGGGGACCAATATTCACCGTTTCTGGACACTGACTATGCTCCACAACCCGAAAGCCCGGAACACCGCCAGGGCGACCATCGGTCTGTATCTGGCCGTACTGGCCACACTTCTGGTTACCACCTTTTATCCGACCCCGGTGGCGGGGGTATCCGTGGCCCTGATATTGTCGGTCAAGCTTATTCCTCTGCTTGCCTTTGCGGTCCCCGTGTTCCGGGGCCACAATCGCGGTTACATCTGGCTGGCCTTTGTGGTGATTTTCTATTTCACTGAGGCCGTGGTCTCGGCCTGGCTGAGTCAGGGCGCCGCGGCGCCCGTCATACTGACGGTGCTGACCTTCCTGCTGTTCACAGTGGCCCTCGTTCACCTCAAAGTGAACCGCCCTGTGGCACACTGAAACCCGAACGAATTCCGGGAAGCGTAACCCTATGGCAGATACCCACAGCACAGGACCGGCAAAGCAGAGCCCGGCGCCCACACTCAGTGCCCTGACGTTACGGGACGTCTGTACCGCCCTGGTGGCCAGTGACGAAATCAGCCAGGAGGATGCGGAACGCGTGCTCTCCGCCAACCTGGGCGCGGCGGCTGGCTCCGGCCAAGCGGCAAAGCGGCATCCTCTGGAACTGGTGGCCATCGCCGCCCTGACCAGTCTGAACACCGGTCGAACCCTGGATCTTGAGCGACTGACCCAGTGGCTGGCGGACTGGGCTGGCCAGCCCTACTACCATATTGATCCGCTGAAGATCGACTCTCCCGCCATCGCCCGGGTGATGTCTTACGCTTTTGCCCAGCGCCACGGAATCCTGGCGGTGGAAATCGGCCGGGACGAAGTATTGGTTGCCAGCGCCGAGCCCTTCAAGAGCGACTGGGAAAGCAATCTGCGACAGGCGGTGCGCAAGGATATCCGGAGGGTGGTCACCAATCCCGAAGACATCCGCCGTTATACCGTCGAGTTTTACCAGCTGGCAAACTCCGTCAGCAAAGCCAGTGGCGGTCAGGCCCCCGTTGGTGCCGGCAACCAGAATTTTGAGCAGTTACTGGATCTGGGCGCCAGCGAACACCCCGATGCCAACGACCAGCATGTGGTGAAGATTGTTGACTGGTTGCTGCAGTACGCGTTTGACCAGCGGGCCTCGGATATCCATATGGAGCCCAGGCGGGCCGCAACCCAGGTCCGGTTCCGGATCGATGGCGTCCTACATAACGTCTACGAATTTCCTGAGCATGTCGGTGTGGCCGTGACCAGCCGCCTGAAGATTCTCGGGCGCCTGAACGTGGCCGAAAAACGCCGGCCACAAGACGGCCGGATAAAAACGCGCAAACCCGACAACAGCGAAGTCGAACTCCGCCTGGCAACCATGCCTACCGCGTTCGGGGAAAAAATGGTGCTGCGGATCTTTGATCCCGACGTACTGCTGAAGTCCTTTGAACAACTGGGCTTTGGCAAGGAGGACCGGCAGCGCTGGCAGGACATTATTTCACGCCCTCACGGGATCGTTTTGGTGACCGGCCCCACCGGGTCCGGGAAAACCACCACCCTGTACTCCACCCTGAAACAGATTGCCTCGCCGGAACTCAACGTGTGTTCCATCGAAGATCCGATTGAAATGGTGGAACCGGCGTTCAACCAGATGCAGGTGCAGACCAACATTGACCTGACCTTTGCCGCCGGTGTCCGGGCACTGCTGCGACAGGATCCGGACATTATCATGATCGGCGAGATCCGCGACCTGGAGACCGCGGAAATGGCCGTGCAGGCCGCGCTGACCGGCCATCTGGTGCTGTCCACCCTGCACACCAACGACGCCCCCAGCGCCATAACCCGCCTGATGGAGCTGGGCATTCCGCCCTACCTGATCCGCGCTACGGTACTGGGCGTGATGGCACAGCGCCTGGCCCGCACACTGTGCCCCCACTGCAAGGCACCCGGCCCCGCCGATGAGCAGGCCTGGCAAACCCTGACCCGACCCTGGAAGGCCCCGGTGCCAAAACAGTTCTACCAGCCGGTTGGCTGTCTGGAATGTCGTAACACCGGCTATATGGGCCGGGCCGGCGTGTATGAAATCATGACCCTTTCCGGTCCACTGATCCGCCAGATCACCGACCACTGCGAGCTTGAGCAGCTTCGGATTGACGCTTATAAGGAAGGCATGAAGTCACTGCGCCTCAGTGGCGCCCAGAAGGTGGCCGCCGGCCAGACCACCGTTGAGGAAATCCTGCGAGTAACGCCGGAAAGCCAGCGCTGACCTGGCCGGTCAGGCCCCGGGCCTGAGGCCACACTGCTCCAACAGGGCCTGCCAGGCTTTGGTGTGCTGGATCATGGCGGCATCGAGTTGGCGCCAGACACTGGCATCCGCATCGGAGGACAGGTATCGGCGGTACCAGGGCAGAAACGCTTCCGGCATCGTCGCCCGCTGCATGGCCGCCAGGGTCTCAAAGGGCTTAATCAGGGCGGTACGCGCCCGCTGCACGTCACTCATGTAGGGCTGGACCTTGTCGATATACACACTGAAAAACAGGCCCTGGACGATGTCGGACTGTTGATTGGGTTTGCCATTCAGACACAACGGCCTGCCCTGGATGCGCATCCTTAGCAGCGATGTCGCGTCCTGCAACCGGGCCGCCAGCACCAAAGCGCTGTTGAGGAGCTGCCCGGCCCGGTGCTCTGCCTGCCAGCGCTGTTGGACGGCCCCGGCAAATGCCAGTGACACCGTAAGATCTCCCTCCAGCACCGCGGACACTGCCGTATTCAGGTTCGTCACTTCCCGGGCGAGATCCGCAACCGGATTGCCCTCCGTGGAAACCGGGTACTCGCCTTTCGACAGGGTGAACAGTTGCTCGATTTCGGCCGTGCCCCAGGTCGCGTTCCAGACCGCAATGGGCAATGACCCGATCTTGCTGGTAATAGCGGTTTCCAGCGCTTTCGCCAGTTTCTCGTCTTCAACCTCCGGCAGGCACTTCCTTGCCGACTGGATGAACCTGAGCTCGTACCGCAGTCGGTTCAGTGGCTGCATTACCCGCCCCATCACCGAGTTCTTCTTGCCCACCACATACTGCAGCTCACAGCCGTAGAGCGACAGAAAATCCAGCATGCCCATATCCAGATCCGGCAGGGCGAGAACGCGGTCACGGCGGCGCGGCATCGGCTCCGCCGTTGCGATGGGAGAAAGTGTTGGCTCAAGTTCGAGTACCCGGGCCAGCCGCTCAACGTACTCAGTCATCATCGGGCGGGCGTCGGAAAAAGGATGACAACCGGTCAGGAGCAAGGCCAGCAACCCCGGGACCAAAACCCTGAAACCGGCGAATCCGGACATGAACGTCTCCTGGCACTGGCGGGGCTGGCAGTGGTTAGCGTTTCTGCAGCAGGGTATCGACCTCCGTGAAATCCCGGGCAACAAAACGGCCCGTTTCCGGCAGTTCCCCCTCCCGAACCAGCCAGGCGGTTTTCAGGCCGGCGGCTTCGGCCGCCTCAAGCTCCGCCTCGACATCGGACAAAAACAGAACGGTTGCGGCGTCAACACCCAGCTCCGCGAGGATGTTACGGTAGGCGTTCTCATCTTTTTTACCGCCAATCCGGGTGTCGAAATAACCGGAGAAAAAGGGCGTAAAATCACCGGCACTGGTGAATCCGAAAATCAGTTTCTGGGCCTTGACGGACCCGGAAGAGTATACGAACAAACGCAATCCCCGATCATGCCAGCGTTTCAGGTAATCGGCGGCGTCGGGGTAGATATGCCCCTTGAGTTCTCCCTGCTGATAGCCCTGCTCCCACACCATTCCCTGCAACGCTTTCAGGGACGTCTCCTTACGATCTTCCCGAATCCACACTGCAAGAATATCGATCAGTGCCTCAATATCCTGCCGATCGATACCGGACGCCTGGGCCACGGCGTCCAGCTGCTCGGCAACGGCAGGGGTATCTTCATGGTGCGCCCGGATGAATCCGGGCAGGTGCTCGGCTGCGTAGGGAAACAGCACGTCGTGCACGAATGAGATCGAGCTGGTGGTGCCTTCAATATCCGTGAGAACGATCCGGATCATCCAGCCACTCCTGCCAGTGCCTCGTAGCGGGGCAGCCGGCCAGCAATATCCTCCCCCGTGAAGTCAGCAACCCAGCCCTCGGGGTTGGTAAACAGCCGGATGCAGGTAAACGCCGGTTCCGGCCCCATATCAAACCAGTGGCGGGTACCGTTGGGCACACTGATCAGATCGTTTTTCTGGCACAGTACGGCGTAAACCTGGTCACCGAAGTGCAGATAAAACAACCCCTGCCCCCGGACAAAGAAACGAACCTCGTCTTCGCTGTGCACATGCTCATCGAGGAACTTCTGGCGAAACGCCTCTTTCTGGGGGTTGTCCGGATTCAGGCTGATCACATCCGCGGTCTGGAAACCACAGGACTGTTTCAGGCCAGCGACTTCCTGCTGGTAGGCTGAAAGAATGTCGTCCTGGGATGCGTCCGCCGGCAGATCCCGGGTCGGCCACTGCTCGAACCGGACCCCCTCACGAGCCAATAATGCCCGGATCTCGTCCGGGTTATGGGTCACCGTATGCG
>CBIHLH010000132.1:0-9818 GCA_966210405.1 uncultured Marinobacter sp. | reverse complement strand
GGTTACATGTGAAAGTTGTATCTTAATGTTTCAGGCGGCGGACTGCCGGCAACACAGACACACCCACGGTTACAAATCCCCGCTACCCCCCTCCATTTCATTCAACAACTTGGTTAAACTCGGCACTCTTCGTGACTGAACCGTCGTCTACCCACAGGCCGTGAACCCGAACATCAAAGGATGAAAGACATGATCAGAAAATGCCTGTTTCCCGTAGCCGGCTACGGCACCCGCTTTCTCCCGGCAACCAAGGCAATGCCCAAGGAGATCCTCCCGGTGGTCAACAAGCCGCTGGTGCAATACGGCGTCGAGGAGGCAGCGGAAGCCGGCATCCACGAGTTCGGTTTTGTGACGGGCCGGGGCAAACGCGCCATCGAGGACCACTTTGATATCAGTTACGAGCTGGAGCACCAGATTGCCGGTTCAGGCAAAGAGGATTTACTGACCTCCATACGGGAACTGATCGATAACAACACGTTTGCCTTTACCCGCCAGAATGAAATGAAAGGGCTCGGCCACGCCATTCTCACCGGCCGCAACCTCGTGGGCGACAACCCGTTTGCCGTGGTTCTGGCGGATGATTTCTGCATCGGTCCTGACGGGGAAGACGGCGTCCTGACGCAGATGGTGAAGCTGTACAACCAGTTCCGTTGCTCCATCGTCGCCATTGAAGAGGTGCCGGAAGATGAGACTCACAAATACGGGGTTATTGCCGGGGAATCCATGAAGGACGGCCTGTACCGGATTACCGACATGGTGGAGAAGCCGGCACCGGAAGATGCCCCGAGCAATCTCGCGATCATCGGCCGCTATATTCTGACGCCGGATATTTTTGACATCATCGAGCGTACGCCAGCGGGTAAAAATGGCGAAGTGCAGATCACCGATGCTTTGCTGGAGCAGGCGAAAAATGGCTGTGTGCTGGCGTACCAGTTCAAGGGACGTCGGTTTGACTGTGGCAGCATCGATGGCTTTGTGGAAGCCACCAACTATGTGTACGAGAATATTTACAAAAAGGGCAAGTAAATCAGTGAGCCAGTAGCTGAAGAATCATGCGCCGGCTCTCCGTGTTCGCCTTTCGGAACCGGCGCAGTAGCTCGCACTCTTCTTCGGAGAGCTGAACCCTGTCCAGCTCTCGCTCCAGTTCCTTCAATGCCACCGACAGATCATCACTGTTGCTGAACGCCAGGCCCGGCAACTCCAACTGGCTGCCATCGCCGGATTCTTCGAGATCCAGCAAACTCTCCAGCGGCGTCTCGGTGCGGATACAAAGGTCAAGAAGCTCGGTGACCCCGGGGTAACTCCGGTGGCGAGCGTCCCCCGTTTCCCAGCTCCTCACCCGGGCCTCGTCCACCCCGCACATCTCAGCCACATCCCAGCAAGACAACCGCCCCGCCTCCCGAAGTTGCCGCAACCGGCGGTTGAATGTTTGCAGGTACCGCATCGCTTTTGCCTCTGCAGGAATGGCCCGGAAAGTGAATCAATCCGGAAATGTAACGTACATATAGCTTTGCGCACAATCTGCCTATACTCAATTTATCGGTAACAGAACAGGACCCGTATGACAAACCCATCACTGGACACCGACTCTGCCTGGGCACTGGTACTCAGCGCCGTTGATCGCAGCAATGGGGCCCTGGCCCCGACGGAGGCCCGGCAACCGGCCACCGATCAGGCAAAAGATCTGCTGTCGTTGTTCCTGCCCCTGTGCCGGCCACTGTCTCCGGGCGCCTCATCACGGGTCATTGGCCAACTGGGGCAAAGCCTGGATGGCCGTATCGCTACGGTCACAGGGTGTTCGAGGTTCATCAACGGGGACGATGGCATTACTCATCTGCATCGAATCCGGGCGGTGTCCGATGCGGTTGTGGTGGGGGCTGGCACGGCGACCACAGACAACCCGCGCCTTACCGTGCGCCGCGCGCCCGGGCGCAACCCGGTCCGGGTGGTGATCGATCGCCAGCGGAGAGTTCCAGAAAGCCACCACCTGTTTACCGATGGCGAGGCACCGACCCTGCGCCTGGTGGCCGGCGACTACCAACCCGGCGCGCACACCATCAGGCAGAACGCCGTCACCGAGATCCCTTGCCTCGGAGGCTCGGACGATCCGCAGCCAACCAACCCGGAGTTCATCCTGAAGGTGTTGGCGGATCTTGGGCTGCGTAAGATTTTCATCGAGGGTGGAGGCATTACAGTGTCGTCGTTTCTCAGGGCCGGGCTGCTCGATCGACTGCACGTGATGGTCGCCCCGATGATCATCGGCAGCGGGCGCCCCGCCCTGTCGCTGCCCGAAATCGATGGATTGGAGGATGCCCTGAGACCCCGGGCCCAGTTGGTCAACCTGGGCAGTGACATGCTGTTCGATCTGGATTTCAGCCGGGACGAAAGCGCTCACTGAACAGAACCAGGGCGCCTGGCCAACTGGACACAAACACCACCAGCCCGTAGCCCACGCTGAGTGCGACCCCCTGCTCCGCCGGCAGCCCCGCCAATGGCCAGAGTAACGCTGCCACCCCCTCCCGGACACCCCAGCCGGCAACGGTAAACGGCACCACCATGCTGACCAGCAGAACGGCACAGAGCACAGCGGTTACCGCCACGGATTCGGGCCCGGTGAGGGTTTGTGCGCCCCAGGCGAGGATCAGGAACACCAGCAGGTAACTGGCAATAACCCCCAGGGAACTGGCCAACTGCACCGGGAACGCCGGCCAGGCCAGCAGACTACGGTACAGATCCCGACGCAGTTGCCGGATATAATTCGCAAAGCGGTGGCTGAAACGCCCGACGCCCCAGAGCAGGGCCGGCAATCCGATCAGTAGAGCGACGAACCAGCCAGCACTCCCGTGTCCCGGGTTGGCTTCGTTACCATCGAAGAATCCTGAGCCGTTGGTCGTCAACACCCCTGAAAACGCCAGCCAGACCGTGCCCGCCAACACGATAACCGCCAGCACGGCCTGCCCGGACAGCCGCTCGATGATGACAGCGTGAACGGCATCGACCCGCGCATTCGCGCCGCCGGCGTGGCGCCATGCCCGGTTGACATCGCCCAGCACGCCGCCGGGCAACACCTGATTGAGAAAGGTCGCCAGATAGTATTCCGCCACGGCGGTGCGATAACCCAGGGCCAACCCCAGTCTTCCGGCGGTATAACGCCAGCGCCAGGCAGACAGCAGCACCTGCAGAACCGTCAGCGATAACGCCAGTGCCAGGACGGGAACCGACAGCCCGGCCAACTGCCGGCTCAACAGGCCCATATCCACCGATGTCATCACCAGGGCAAGCAACAGGCCCGCCACCAGCCAACGCCCGGCCAGCCGAACGCCGGGCTCATGCCACAACGCTCTCACACCGGCCCGGGTGGCAATGCCAGCAGGTCCCGGTGATCCACGGAGACCGACAGCTGGCCTTGATCCAATTGCCGCCGGCGGGTCTCCAGCCAACGTGCCAGCCGGGCGTCATCGCCATTCTGACAGTCTCTGGCTGCCTGAATCCATCCTGACAGCAAGTGGCTGATCACCTCTGGGTGTTGAGGGGTCAGGTGCCAGGGGCTGTCCGCCAGATGCAGCCGATAGCCCCGTGCTTGCAACGCCGCCGCCAGTTCGGCCGTGGCTTCCGGCCCCAGCGCTGTTCCAACGCCCTTGTCTCCATGCTGGTGCTCGTTCACCAGCCGCTCAACCAGGTGATCGTCCGGGTCCGCCGGGGCCAGCCGGAATCGCCCGGCGTAGGTCAGCACCACCAGTACGGCTGCCTGGCGGGCCACACTCGCCTTCACCAGTTCCCGCAACCACTCGCCAGAGACCAGATCAATCAACGCCGAGGCCGTCACCAGTGCGGTATCCGCTGGTAACACCCGCTCAATTCCGGACGCCGTCAACCGCGTCAGCGCCGTCGTATAGGGCACATCCAGTTGCTCCATCCGTGAGGCTGCGGAGGCAAGCAGATCCGAGTCCTGATCCACCAGCAGCCACCGCTGGGGAACTTCAAGCCTCGGTACCAGATAGACCCCGTTGTTCCCCCGGCCAGCGCCCAGATCGACGACCTGTACGGGCGACCTCTGGCTGGTTTCGCCCGATCGGTCATAACGCACGGCCAGCCAGTCGTTCAGGAGCCGGTTCAGTGCCGGTGCTCTTGCCTGGTGGTCCACCGGCTCCCGGGCAGCCAGCCAATCCCCGCAAAAGGTGCTGCCACTGGCCCTATCCGTTCGAGCGGAACCCGGCACCTGCCGGAAGTCGGTGATCGCCGCGATAAACCGGCTCGCGGTATCGGCCCAGGTTCGCACTCGCCTGGATTCCCGGCCGGCCAGTTTCCGCGCCTGGGCCATCGCCCCGGGGTCTGCCAGCCAGGCGTGCAGGCGAGCCTCCAGAGCACGGACATCGCCAGCCGCGTACAACGCCACCCCCGGGCGGTTGGCCGTATGCGCCAGGGCGCCGCCATCCGATGAGATGACCGGCAAGCCTGCGGCCAGGGCCTCATCGATCACCATACCGTAGCCTTCGTAGAGCGAGGGCAGCACAAAGGCATCGGCACTCCGG
Source organism: uncultured Marinobacter sp. (assembly GCA_966210405.1). Taxonomy (GTDB): domain Bacteria; phylum Pseudomonadota; class Gammaproteobacteria; order Pseudomonadales; family Oleiphilaceae; genus Marinobacter. Next base: position 5,286 of record CBIHLH010000132.1, on the reverse strand, counting down.
TAGAGATCGGCCAGAGCTGTCTCCTCCACTTCACCGGCCAGGGTGATACGACCCTCAAGCCCGGCGGCCCGGATCTGTGCCTGTACCCGGCGACCATACGCCGGATCCCGCTCACCGGAACCCGCGAGGGTACAGTGCCAGGGCAACGCCTGCAGGCCGCTCAATGCCTCCACCAGCTGATGCTGGGCCTTGCGGGGGGACAGATGGGCAACACAGAGCAGCGACGATGGTGTAGAACCCGGCCCGCGACGGGCCCCAACGGCGGGATTACCTCCGGTGGGCGGATCCACACCTGGCTCGGCGGTGCGGATACGCTCAGGCGAAACGCCATAGTCCGTCAGGCGTTCAGCCGTGAAGGGGCTGGTGGTGATCACGTGGGGCGTTATCGCCAGGGCCTTCTTCTCGGCGTTAAAGAACCAGTCCCGGTCCGCCTCGGACAGGCCGGTTTCGTCCGCCAGCGGGTGGTGTACAAGCGCCACCAGATGAAGCCTGCCTGCGTGCCGCTCAAGCACCTCCGGCATGCCTCCCATGGCCAACCCGTCCAGGATCACGCAGGCACCGACCGGCAAGCCACCCAGCAATGTGTCCATGGCGATCCGTGCCTCGTCGTCGGGTCTGGGGAAGCGCCCCGCAACGCCGACAACCGAGGCCGACGTGCCGATCGCCCGCAATGTTGCGACCAGCTTGCCAACATAGCGGTAACCGCCGGTGTTCTGGTCCGGGTCGCCGGGGACCACAAAGATGAGATCGGCGACCTGGCTGCCCGTCGTGTCAGATGGCACCACGGTAGCTCGCCCAGGCAATATGGGATTCCGCGAGTGTGACGTTCAGGCTGGTTATACCCCGGGCCGACTCGCCCAGGCGGCCTGAACGCACCCCGTCCGCTATCCGGTCATGGACCACTTTCGCCATGAACTCGGTGGTGGTATTCCTGCCCCGGAACCCGGCAAGTTCATCCAGATTCTTCATGTTAAATTCCCCGAGCACGTCTTTGAGAACCGTCGAGGCCAGGCCGATGTCGACCACCAGGTCGTCGCCGTCCAACTCAGGGCGCTCAAAGGTGACATCCACCACGTAGGTGGCACCGTGAACCTTCTGGGCCGGGCCGAACAGCTGACCGGTAAAACTGTGGGCAATCATCATGTGGTCACGAACAGTCAGGCTGAACATGGTGTCTCCTTGCAGGGCCCGGCATGGCCGGGCGGTCAGTAATGAATCCGGTGACACAGGGTGTCCCGGCCATCGGTAAGCACAGAGCCCAGGGCTTCCGGCATGTCATCAAACGCTGACTCACCGGTGATAAGGGCGTCGAGGCGGTCATCCCGCAACAGTGACAGAGCCAGCGAAAGCCGGTCCCGGTGGGTCCAGCGGGGCTGGCGGGACGGACGGATCTGACCCACCTGGCTGGATCTGAGGGTCAGCCTGCGGGAATGAAAGGCACCACCCAGCGGCACGGTGACCGCCTGATCCCCGTACCAGCTCATCTCCACCACCCGGGCCTCTTGCCCGGCCAGCGCCAGAGCCGTCGCGAGGCCGGCACCCTGGCCGCTGGCATGTATAACGAGGTCATGGTCATCCCGGTCGCAGGCGGTGGCGAACCGGAGCCCGAGTGCGTCGGCTACCGCCCGCCGGCCCGGGTTAACGTCGAGGGCCGTGACCCGGGTACCGGGGATCCGGCTGGCCAGCCACGCCGTCAGCAAGCCGACAACACCCAGCCCGACCACCGCGATCCGGTCACCGACCGCCGGCGCGGCATCCCACAGGCCGTTGATGGCGGTCTCCATATTGGCCGCCAGTACCGCCCGGCCTGCCGGCAAATCGTCTGGTAACGCAACAACCGCCTGTTCCGGAACGGCATACAGCGCCTGATGGGGAAACAGGCAGAACACCCTCCGCCCCAGCAGTGCGTCGCACCCCTGAACCACCTCGCCGACACTGGCGTAGCCGTATTTTACCGGGAATGGGAACCTGCCTTCCTGAAACGGCGCCCGCATGCGCTCATATTCGCCCTCGGGCACCTGACCATGGAATACCAGCGATTCCGTGCCCCGGCTCACCCCGGAGTACAGGGCACGGACAAGTACCGACGATTCGGAGCCGGCACCAACCGGGGTGTCCATTACGGCGCCCTGTCCGGGCCCTGTCACCCAGAATGCCCGGGACATGAGCTGGCCATTATCGGAGGTTTGATCTGCTGTCACCTTATGCTCCCTTTCCCGGCCGATGTCATGTGTGATGTGATGCGGTGCCCTGGCCAACCCGGAAACCGACGAGTCTGTTTGCGGTCTACAGTCGTAAGCAGGAACAGGCTTTAGACACTATAGTCAGGAAGGCGCCGTTAAACCGCAAACCGGGACCGTAAGCTATACGCTGGAGTTCAGTTATGGATTCTCAAGGGCAGCCGCAACCCGCAATCTCCCCGACAGCCATCGATCTGCTGTGGGGCGGCGCCCTGACGGCTGTCCTGGCCGCAGGGCTGGCGCCTCTGGTATCAGCAGACTGGCGGTTTTTCACCCTGGCCGCTGTGTTGTTCGGCGGGATTGCGCTGGCGGTGATCACCCGCTGGCCGGTGAACCGGGACTTTGGCTGGGCGAACCGGGCCACACTGCTGCGGAGCAGTCTGGTCGTGGTGCTGGTGGCGGCAGCTCCGTTTGCCGACCAGCTCGGGGGCTGGCTCTGGGGTTATCTCACCCTGGCACTGGTGGCGCTGATTCTCGACGGCGTGGACGGCAAGCTGGCGCGCCTCACCAACAGCCACAGTGATTTCGGTGCCCGCTTTGACATGGAGCTGGATGCGCTGTTCATCCTCGGCCTGTGCGTCGCCACCCTGGCTGCTGGCAAGGCCGGAGCCTGGGTGGTCGCGCTGGGGCTGATGCGATATCTGTTTATGGCGACCGCCTGGGGCTTGCCCTGGCTTGGCCGCCCCCTGCCCGACAGCTTCCGGCGGAAAACCATTTGCGTCTGGCAGATTGTCACCCTGATGGTTACCCTGCTACCCCCGATTCCCGACTCATTCGCCAGCGGTGCTCTGGCAACAGCCCTGGTGCTGCTTGCCTGGTCATTCTCTCTGGATATTCGCTGGCTCTACCAAAGGAGACACACTCATGAACCGTCGCACCTCCATCCGTAACCGGCTGTTTGCCACCACCCTGCCGCTGGCAGCTGCCTTTCCACCCGCCGTGAGTGCCGAGCCAGCCACCTTCGTGGTGGATGACGAGCACTTTTCGATGATGTTCGAGATCATGCACATCGGCTATGCGCCGGTAATGGGCCTGTTTCGGGACGTTGAAGGGCAGTTCGTCTATGACGAACAGGCGCGCACCCTGAACTCCGGCACACTGGTGTTTCAGAGTGACAGCATTTACACCAACCATGAGGAACGCGACGAGCACCTCCGGTCAGACGATTTTCTCGACAGCGACGATCACCCGGAAATCCGCTTCAGTGTCACCGGGTTTGAGACCACGGGTCAGAACACCGGCAAGGTCACCGGCGACCTGACCCTGCTCGGCAAAATCCGGCCGGTGACTCTGGACGTCACCCTCAACAAATCGGCGGAATACCCCATCGGCCATGAAGAGTACACCCTGGGCATCACCGCAGAGACCACCCTCAAACGCAGTGAATGGGGTATGACCTATGGATTGGACCCGGCCCTGGTCGGGGACGAGGTGACCCTGCGATTCGGCTTCGAGGCCAACCGGGATTCCTGACCATCTGCCGGGCCCCGCCCGCCGGTTTTGTGACGAACCTCTCAGGAAAGACACATAATGTTACATTTTCCGACCAAAGTTTTGCCGGTGCGGACAAAAGGCCAGTATGTTTACTGAACACCATGACAATAAAAAGGACATGACGAATGCCAACCAAGGCACTCATAACGCTCTTGATGGTGACTGCCTGCGTCCTGGGTACCGGTTTCCTGCTGTCCGCCGAGAACCGGTTTCAATTTGACTGGCTGGCGGGCTCGGTGGACCCCTTACTGGCGCCCCCTTCCGAATCCTCTCCACCGGGCAGTGCCCCGACGTCTCAAGGTGCCGGAACGGGAGGACCCACGCCGCCGGGTGAGGACCCGGTGGCGTTCATGCTGGCCAGCGTTGCGGACCAGTATGCGCAATCCATCCGCTATCCGACCTGGTCCGTCCCCCTCACCGAGGCCCAGGCCCGGGCCTACCGGGGTAACCACTATGAACCGGTCGCCCTGCCCCTGGGCGATGGCGGTCAGTTCGCGGTCACCCTTGAAAAATACCGTTTTACCCGGGGTGAACCTCTGCTGGTGATGGCGTCTGTGCAGGGGCCACAGATTGTCGGGCAATCGCTGAAGGCGACTCTGGAATCCACTCAGACCGGCAACAGCGTGGCCAGTACCACGCTCCCGCAATCCGACTCCAACGGCTACTACCAGGGTCAGCTCAGCACGGATGAGGCCCCAGGGGAATATCGCCTCATTGTCGAGGCCACCGTAGACGGCACGCCGGTTCGTCACGCCTCTTCCCTCACCATCGAGCCGGACCTGGGCGATTTCGAGGGCCTTGGTGATCCGTACCTCAGCGACAACAATCTTGTCATCCCGGTGAAGTTTGCCCCAGAAGACGCCGGCTTCTACGCGTTATCGGCCCAGCTCTATGCCGGCCAGCGCCCTCTGGCGCAACTGCAGTCCGAGCAACGCCTGGACAGCACCTCCGACACACTGAACCTCCGGGCCCACGGAACGGTGCTGGCGAACCGGGATATCCAGGGCGAGCTCCGCCTGCTGCACCTGCAGATCCGCCAGTTACCGGCCCGCCCCGGGGACCGCACACACTATGGGTTCGGGCCGGAAGACGGCTATTCATTCACACCGCCGGATCTTGAGGCACTTCGGGATACGCCGGCGGTGGATGCGGAATCGGAACAGCGGGCGGCCCTGCTCAGGCAACTGGCCGACAAGTTCTGATCGCGGGGCAGCCTCTGCCCTGCACCGGCTAGCGCCGGGCAGTACCGTCCGAAGGGGCGGGTAAACGTCTTGAAACAACAATAACTCAGGAAAGACGGAGCAATCATGTCAACAACGAAAAATAAACGCGCCTGTAAGGCGGCTTTGGCCGTCGCCCTCCTCAGCGGCCTGCTCGCCGCCAACGCCCAGGCCCGGCTTGCCGGGCACAATGTCATTCTCGTGCACGGATTCCAGCAGGAAGACCTCGCCGACCCGCCCGCCAACCTCCAGGCCGTGAAGGACGCCGGGGCCGATTACTGGCGAAGCTTCTGGCTGTCCCGCTCCGATGCCCGCATCGACTGGGGCAGTGA
>CBIHLH010000131.1:0-9885 GCA_966210405.1 uncultured Marinobacter sp. | reverse complement strand
CAGGAATGGCTGGCCGAAGCGCCGGGCCCGGACAACAAGCAGGCGGACTGGCGGCTCGATCCCAAGCGGGCCGGCGCGGCGGGCTGCCTGGGCGATATCGGCACCCACGCCTACCAGCTCTCGGCGTTTATTTCCGGCCTGACTCTGGATGCGGTCAGCGCGGATCTGAGCGTGATGGTCGAAGGCCGCCAACTGGACGACAACGTCCAGGCACTGTTGCGCTATACCTCCGGCGCCAAGGGCATGCTCTGGGCCAGCCAATGCGCCCCGGGCTTCGAGAACGGCCTGCGCATTCGGGTAGTCGGTGAACGCGCGTCGCTGGAATGGGCCCAGGAGCAACCCAACGAACTCTGGTTTGCCCCGCTCAATGCGCCGCGCCAGCGTATCACCCGGCGCGACGACTGGCTGGACGACGACATCAATCGTAGTGTGCGAATTCCGGGCGGGCACCCGGAAGGCTATATCGAGGCGTTCGCCAATCTGTACCAGGCGTTGGCCGATGCCCTGAACGGTGACCCCGCAACATGGCTCCCCGACGCCCACACCGGCGTTGATGGCCTGCACTTCATCAGTGCGGTGCTGCGCTCAAGCCAGGCCGACGGTGCCTGGGCTACCGTACCGCCACCGGTGGGCAAGGAACGCCGCGCAGGGAGACGTCGCGATGACTGACCCGATTATTCGCACCCGCGACCTGTGCAAGTCGTTTGGGCCGGTCAGCGTGCTCAAGGGCATCAACCTGGACATCCAGCCCGGCGAGGTGCTCGGCATCCTGGGCGAGAACGGCGCAGGCAAGTCCACCCTGCTCAAGCTCATCAGCGGTGTCTATACGCCGACCAGCGGAACGATCGAGATCCAGGGCGAGACTTTCCATCAGTTGGACCCGATCCTGTCGCGCCACAAAGGCATCGCCATGATCCCCCAGGAATTCAACCTAGTGCCGACACTCAAGGTCTACGAGAACGTTTTCCTGGGGCAGGAGCGCCGGCGCAAGGGGCTGCTCGACAAGGCCGCCATGCGTGCAGAAACCGCGCGGGTACTGGACGACCTCAAGGTTAACCTCAATCCCAACGCCACCATCGGCGAACTCAGCGTGGCGGAGAAGCAGATGGTGGAAGTGGCCCGGGTGCTGGTGAACGACGCTCGGGTCGTGATCCTGGACGAGCCCACCACCGTGCTCACGGACCGCGAAGTCACCGTGCTGTTCGATGTGGTGCGCGCCATGCAGGCACGAGGCGTGGCCGTACTGTTCATCTCCCACAAGCTCAAGGAGGTGAAAAGCCTCTGCCAGCGCCTGCTGATCCTGCGGGACGGCGAGCAGATAGAGCTGTGCGATGTGGCCGACGTGTCCGAGGACGACATGGCCCGTAAGATGGTCGGGCGGGAGTTGTCCCAGACCTTTCCCGAGAAACAGGACCACCCCACCTCCGTGGCCCTGGAGCTGAAGAACCTGAACATTCCGGGCCTGGTTCGGGATGTGAGCCTGACCCTGCAGCATGGGCAGGTCCTGGGCCTGTCCGGATTGGTGGGCTCGGGCCGCACCGAAATCGCCGAAGCCTTGATGGGCCTGCGCCGCCACACCAGGGAAAAGCTCGTCATCAACGGCAAGGAACCGGTGATTCGCTCGCCCAACAATGCCCACGCGGCAGGCCTGGCCTACCTGTCGGAAGACCGGCAGGGCAAGGGCCTGGTGATGAATTTCAGCCTGACCGAGAACATCACCCTGCTCAGCCTCAAAAAGTACACCTCCGGCTTGATCAACCGCTCCAAAGAGCGTCGCCAGGCCCAGGATTTCCAGTCGAAACTGGCCATCAAGGCCGCCAGCCTGGAAACCCCTGCGGGCCTGCTCAGCGGCGGTAACCAGCAGAAGGTCTACCTGGCCAAGCTGCTGGATATCGACCCGGACATTCTCATCCTGGACGAACCCACCCGTGGCATCGACGTCAACACCAAGCGCGAGATCTATTACCTGATCCGCGGCCTGGCCGAACAGGGCAAGGCGGTGATCGTGATTTCCTCGGAACTGGAGGAAATCATCGGCCTGTGCGACCCGGTGCTGGTGGTCCGTGAAGGGCGCATCGCCGCCCGGCTGAGCGGTGACCAGATCAACGAAGAAGACATCATGCTTTACGCGGCCGGCGCGCGGGAAAACGCCACCGGATCGACAGAACAACAAGGAATAACACCATGAACCAGGCCAGACTTGCTGGCGCCCGGCTCTCCGATCGCCTGCGCAACAGCGGGTTCGATTTCAGCATCCTGGCGCCGCTGATTGCACTGACCGTGCTGCTGGTGATCTCATCCCTCGCCAGCGAATATTTCCTCGACCTGCGCAACCTCACCAACATTGCCCGCCAGGTGTCCTACACCGGCATCATCGCCATTGGCGTTACCTTCGTGATTATCGGCTCGGGCATCGACCTGTCGGTGGGCTCAATGGTGGCCCTGGTGGGGGTGGTACTGGTGCATACCATCAACCAGTTCGCCGACCCGGTGCAGGGGATCATCATCGGCCTGTCCATGGCGGTGCTGAGCGGTGCGCTGTTCGGACTCATTAACGGGGCACTGGTGACCTGGGGCCGGATCACGCCCTTCATCGCCACCCTGGCGACCATGTCGATCTACCGTTCGCTGGCCCTGTATTTCTCCGAGGCCGGCGAGATGGTCTCGACCAACGCCCTGTTTCCGGAAATTGGTGGCGGATACGCGCTGGGGCTACCCATCCCGGTCTGGACCTTCCTGATCATTGCCGTGCTCGCCCATATCCTGCTGGCGCATACGCCCTTCGGGCGGCACCTGTGTGCCGTGGGCTCCAGCGCCCAGGTAGCGCGCTATTCGGGCATCCGGGTGCAGCGGATCATCCTTGTTACGTTCGTGATTGCCGGCGCCTGCGTGGGGGTCTCATCAATCATGCTGGCTTCTCGACTCAACTCCATCAGCCCCAGCGATGCCGGGGTCTTCTACGAGCTTGATGCGATTGCGGCGGTGGTCATCGGCGGTACGGCCCTGGCCGGCGGGCGCGGCTCGATCTGGGGCACGGTACTGGGCGCGCTGATTCTGGGCGTGATCAACAACATGCTCAACATGCTGGGCATCTCCCCTTATCTGCAAGGGCTGGTGAAAGGCGGCGTCATCCTGGTGGCGGTGCTGATGCAATACAAACAAGACCGTTAGCGCAATACACCGCAGCGCTGGCGACAACAGGTAAACCATGGCGCAAGCCATCCAATCGCCCGGCACGCTGGTGCCGGCTTACAACAACAAAACCGAAGGGATCATCACTATGGGACTCAAACGACTGATCAAGGGCACCCTGCTGGTCGGGGCACTGATACTGGCGCCGTTTACCGCCAGCCATGCGGACTACCGTATCGGCGTCAGCGTGCCGGCCGCCGATCACGGCTGGACCGCCGGGCTACTCTGGTGGGCCCAGAAGGCCGCTGACGACCTGGGCAAGAAATACCCGGATACAGAATTCTTCGTCGTGGCCGCCAACTCCGGCACCAGGCAAGTGGCCGATGTGGAAGACCTGATGGTCAAGCAAATCGATGCGCTGGTCATCCTGCCCCACAACCCGGCGACCCTGCAGCAGGTTATTTCCGAGGCCTACGACAGCGGCATCTACACCGTGGTGGTCGACCGCGAACTGGAAACCCCGGCGCAGGACGTGTTCATTGCCGGCGATAATGCGGGCATGGGCCGCGAAGCGGCCAAGTACATGGCCGAGCAGATGGATGGCAGCGGCAACGTGATCGTCATCGAAGGCATGCCGATCCCCATCAACGCCCAGCGCGTCAACGCCTTTAACGAAGTCATGGCGAAACACCCGGATATCAAGATCCTCGATTCACAGCCATCGGACTGGTCGCCGCAGAAAGCCCTGCGCGTGATGGAGAACCTGCTGCGCAAGCATCGTGACGTGGATGCAGTCTGGGCCGGTGACGACGATGTGCTCAAGGCCGTTATGCAGGCCATCGAGGAAGCCGGCCGTGACGACATCAAGCTGGTGGTCGGCGGTGGCGGCTCCAAGGACGTTATCGGCATGATCAAGGACGACCACCCGGTGGTGAAAGCCACGGTCACCTATCCGCCGTCCATGGTGGCGTCGGCCATTGCCCTGGCCAACACTGGTGTAAGAGGCAATACTCTTGGCGATATGTACCACCACGTGCCAGCCCGCATCGTACTGGGTGCCGAACTGATCACCGAGGACAACGCCAAGGACTTCTACGTGGAGGATGCGGCTTACTGAGCCGCAGCAGCGAACAATACCCACAAGGAAATGGTATGAACAGCAAGCCGGTTCTGTTTGCCCTGGAAGGTAGCCAGGCGTTTGGTCATTCGGTTACCTCACAGCTAGGCATCAGCCCGGCCTCCCATGAGGATCGCAACGCTTCGATCACACCTCACTCCAGCGCTTCGCGCCCAGCCAGTGGCACAAGGCTTTGGCGCCCTTCGCAGTGACTTTTAATTCCCGACCTGCCTCACGCCGTCGCAAATAGTCATTGTCGAGCAGGTGGTTGCAAATGCGCTGCCCCAAGGGGCCCGCTATGTGAAACCGTCGCTCACTCCAGTCAAGGCATGGGCGACACAACGGCACGGAATTTATAGATTCGGCTTGGTCGAACGACAAATCAATCGGCGCCAATGCGGCCTGGAGCTGGCCTGTAAGAGTCCCCCCATCCGGTTCGAGCACAATGGCTTGCTCGGCCATCAAGTAGTCTGCAATGACTACACCCAGGCGACCACCAAGATGGTCGTAACACAGCCTTGCCCGTCTCATGCCGGGATCGCGAGGGCCTGTCTCAACCCTGGGCGGTTTCCGGCCTAAGGCGGCAACCTGCATGATGCCCTCCAGCATTGTCGCCACTTCTTTTGACGACAGCCGGTGATAGCGATGTCGACCCTGTTTCAGCAAAACCAATAACCCCGCCTCGACCAGCAAAGACAGATGACCGCTGGCGGTCTGGGGAGCAACCCCTCCAATTCTCGCCAGCTCATGCGCGGTATAAGCCCGGCCATCCATCAGCGCCAGCAACATGGTCGTGCGGGCGGGCACTCCCACGAGGGACGCTATCCGGGCAATCTCGTTTGTGTTCACAGGTTATGATGAGCCTTTGAATCGTTGGGCGCTTCTGATCGGTCAGAAAGCCCATAATCCCGCATAACGTGCGCCACTCTCAATCGATAGTCGGAAAAGATCTCACTCCGCCCTTTTGCCTGGGCGTGACGATGAGCCTCCATGTTCCGCCATTGCGCAATGGCAGCTTCATCCCGCCAGAACGACAGGGAAAGTATCCGGCCAGGGTGCGTAAGGCTTTCAAAGCGCTCAATGGATATGAAACCGTCTATCTGCCCTAACAGCGGCGCCAATGCGGCTGCTTGATCGAGATAATCGGCGGTTTTCCCCGAGCGTGGTTCCAACTCAAATATCACTGCCAACATGTTAAATCTCCCTCTCAGAGTTAGAGCGACAAAGTGTTGAAGGTGCATTCAAGGTACCTTCGACGGCTTCCACAAAGCTGCGCTCCTCTCGTAGTATAAAGCGCCGGGATTCAGCGAGCGCAAAGTTCCGTTTTCCGGCCTCATCCGCCTTCAGGCGATGCCGATACGCCTCATAGCTTGCAAGAGAATCAAACCCGATAAGGCCCCAGGCAATGTCGTTGGTTCCTTCCGAGGGCAGGAAGTAGCCGATCAGGTTACCGCCACAGCGCGGAATGATTTCACCCCAGTTTTCGGCGTACACTTTGAAGTGCTCTTTCTGGAATGGGTCTATCTGATAGCGAATGACGCACACTATGGGCATTGAAGGCCTCCTGCACCGTTGATATAGAAGCCTATTGTATGACTCAATTCAATGCGGATGCTTCGCTTTGGACCGAAGTGAAGCCGGGGTAGAATCTACCGCCATGCTTCACGTTTAGCACCCTCACCAACGCCCCAACCGGAGAAATTCGTTATGTCCAATCCTGTCACTGCCAGTCCCACAACGCTATCCGGTGCCCGGCGGCTGTGGCTGATGCTATTCAGCGTCGCACTACTGGGCGGGTGTTCCACGGTGTACTACAAAACCATGGAAAAGTTCGGGTATGAAAAGCGCGACATCCTGGTAGACCGGGTGGAAGACGCGCGGGACAGCCAGAACGACGCCCAGGAAACCTTCCGCTCATCCCTGGAACGCTTCCAGAGCGTGGTGGACACGCCGGATACCGAACTCAAGGACCGGTACGCCGAGATCAGCGAGGCCTATGAAGAAAGCCTGTCCAGCGCGGAAAAAGTCCGCGAACGTATCGACGAAGTGGAAGAGGTTGCCGAGGACCTGTTCGATGAATGGGAAGATGAACTTGATCTATACGAAAGCGCCTCTCTCCGACGTACCAGCGAGCAGCAGCTTGACGAAACCCGCGCCCAATACAGCCAACTGATCAACCGTATGCACCAGGCCGAAGATCGCATGGAGCCGGTTCTGCAGGCGTTTCAGGATCAGGTGCTGTACCTCAAGCACAATCTGAACGCCCAGGCGATAGGCTCTCTGGAGAACGAGCTGGTGGGTATCCGCCAGGACGTGGATGCGCTGATTCGTAATATGGAACAGTCGATCGCGGAATCCGAAGCCTTTATCCGGCGCTTCCGGGAAGGCGGATGATGGCTACCCGATGAAAAACTCAAAAGAGTTCTGGGACAAGAGCGCACGCCGCTATGCCAAAAGCCCTGTGCGGGACGAAGCAACCTATCAGAAGAAGCTGGCCATCACCCGGTCGTATTTTCAGCCAGACTGGTCCGTACTGGAGTTCGGCTGCGGTACCGGCAGCACCGCCATTACTCATGCACCCTATGTAAAGGAGATTCTTGCGACCGACCTCTCCGGCAAGATGCTGGAGATCGCCGAAGAGAAAGCCCGCGATGCCGGCGTTGAGAACGTACACTTTCAGCAGGGTACGCTGGAGAGCCTTGAGCTGGAGGCGGAACGCTTTGATGCGGTGCTGGGGCTCAATATCCTGCATCTTCTGGAGGATGCGGAGGCCACGATTGCCCATGTTCACCGGCTACTGAAGCCCGGTGGTGTGTTTGTGTCCAGCACTGCACTGGTGGGCAATCTGATGGTTCTCTGGCGGCTGTTGATTCCGGCTCTGCAGGCGGTGGGGCTGGCGCCGTTCGTGAAGCGCTTTACCCGGCAGTCACTGGTGTCGACGCTGACCAGCGCCGGCTTCAGCCTCGACCATGAGTGGCAGCCGGATAAGGCGTCGGTTTTTCTTGTTGCCCGGAAGTCACCCTCTTCGCCCGAACGCCAGGAATGATCTGCCGCATCGCCATCGCGAATCACCAGGGCAGCTCCTCCCCGTTGCTGTGCCAGAAGGAGCCGGTGTTCTCCAGGTTCAGGCCCTCAATGCGAGCCACCAGGCCTTTGGCGGATTCCTCCGGGGTAATCAGTCCGCCGAAATTCACCATTCGAGTCTTCACGTAACCGGGATGCAGTTGGGCCACGGCGATCCCCCTTGGCTTCAAATCCATCGCCAGGGATTTGCCAAAGGCGTTCAATGCCGCCTTGGACGCACGGTAGCCATAGCGGCCGCCGGAGTCGTTATCGGCGATGGAGCCCATGCGGCTGGTGATGTTGGCAATCCTGCCACCTGAGGGAATCCGCGGGGCCAGCGCTTCCGCCACCCGCAACGGCGCGTATGCGTTGATCTCCATCTGGGTGCGGATGGAATCGAAGTCAATGCTGCCCAGCTTTTCGTCCTGAAGCAGGCCGGCGTTGTTGATCAACAGGTCAATGGTCTCGCCTTCCAGCGCCGCTGTCAGCTTGCGGATGCCGCTGTCGGTGGTGACATCCACGCCGTCGATCACCCGGGCGGCGACCTCCCCTAATTCGTCAGAGGCCTGTCGGCAAACGCCGATCACGGTCCAGCTGTCGCGGGCATAGTGGCGGGCAAGCTCCAGACCGATGCCACGATTGGCGCCGGTAATCACAACGGTTCTGTTAGCTGGCATCGGGATACCTCCGTGGTTAGTGAACGCTGTTAAGGCTCCCACTCATCCACAATAAGACCCAACAGCGCCCGCAATGCGGCGCGCTCGGAACTGCGTATCCCGCAGACCAGGCTCAGGTCTGTTATGAGCTCCGGCTCATCAAACAGGCGAATCGCGCCCTGATTCTGCGATTGCGAAGCAAAATCCCGCTCGACGAGCCCATATCCCATCCCGGCTTTAACCATGACCACCGTGGAATATTCATCGTCGGAACTGGTGGCTGCCTCAGCGAGACTCGCCTGCGGTCCGAGTAGCTCCTTCATGAAATCAAAGAAAGGGCACTCCCGATTGGGCCAGATCCAGGGCAGGCTTCGTCGCGAGTCAAAGTCACGTGGCAGTGTATCAATGCCTGCGTTCGCCGGGCCTACCACGGAAACACGCACCGGTTTAACCGGCACAATCCTGAGCCGGGGGTCATTCCAGTGGCCGTAGACATAACCCAGGTCCAACTCCTCGGAAAGCACCTGCTCAATAATCTGCGCAGACGACCGGGTTCTCATTTCCAGGTTGAGGTGAGGCAGTGCCGTTGTTTTCCGGCGCAGGACTTCATCCACCCGAAGGTATTCCGGTGGTGAATTCAGGCCAAGGCGAAGGGTGGCCTGCGGCCCGACACGCATGGACAGAGCGGTGTTGCGTACCTCCTCTACCGCTGTGAACACCTGACGAACCGGCATCAGTAACCGTTCTCCGGCTGCGGTAAGCGACATGCCCTGCTTGCTCCGGTCAAACAGCAGAACCTGGAACTCGCCCTCAAGCTGGCGCAAGTGCTCACTCACCGCCGACGGTGTCGAGTGACGGCGCGCCGCCGCCCGGGTCAGGTTGGACTCTTCCGCGACCAGAAGGAATGACTTAAGCCTGTCCAGTTTTATGTTCATATTTTCCGAACACCGAGTTCATATAATGTCCATGGACGGCCCTGGAAAGCGAGCCGAGAATGGTTTCATTGTAGTCATCGTTCATATTTACAGGAAGATGAAAATGAAAACCACAGCCATGAATCAGTCATTTTGCACAACACAGACCAACCCTGGTCAGAGTTGCCAGAACAGGTCGATGTTCATGCAAATCCGGGATACCCTCAAGCTCTACGCAGTTCGATGGAGCCGGCGTTATCGGCTAAGGAATTCGCTGCCTGAAATGAACACGTCTTTGGTGGAAAAGGACGTCGGTTTGCCAATAGGCAGCTTATCGAAGGAGGCCCACAAACCGTTCTGGCGCGAATAGCGAAACCCGGGGCGAGAGCGCACACTGTTCACTCATCGCCCATCACCCTTTACCCCCAAACGATCCAGGTATACGTGCAGCTCTTCTTCACTGATGTTCACATGCTCCAGTACCCGCCCGTACAACATCACCGTGGGCACGTTACGCCCATTCCGTTCACGCTGGGTTTCCTGAAGCACGTAGAGGATGATTCGCTCCGTCCGAGTCAGGCCGTCGCGAACGTCCGGGATGACCTCTGATACATCGTTATAGGGGGGAAGTGTTTTTGGCATCGGTGAGTGACCAAGTCCTCGGTTTTATGTTCCTGAACCCACTATAGAAACAATTTCGATGCGATGTCGATTTTCCATGCTCCCGTTCGACTAGATCAGAAACCCATCAAACAACCGGTGCTTTTACACCGGAGGAGCTGGAAATGCTGAAGTTATATGGAACACCCCCAACCCGCGCCCTGCGGGTTATCTGGTTGCTCAATGAACTGGGCGAACGAAGAAAAGATGCTCGGCGGCGATGGCAAGCTAGGCCTGCGGGCGTTATCAATGACACGGAATATCAGACAAGGAACGTCAATATGACCAGGGACTCAGGGGGAGTCTCAGCTCTTTTTTAAATATTTCCCACACCCTGTCGATC
>CBIHLH010000130.1:0-9948 GCA_966210405.1 uncultured Marinobacter sp. | reverse complement strand
GGCCGTGGACACCCATATTTTTCGGGTGTCCAATCGCACCGGCATCGCCCCCGGCAAAAACGTCCTGGAGGTTGAAAAACGCCTGATGCGGCT
Source organism: uncultured Marinobacter sp. (assembly GCA_966210405.1). Classification (GTDB taxonomy): domain Bacteria; phylum Pseudomonadota; class Gammaproteobacteria; order Pseudomonadales; family Oleiphilaceae; genus Marinobacter. The sequence continues at coordinate 9,855 of CBIHLH010000130.1, read as the reverse complement.
GGTGCCCAGGGAATTCCTGATGGATGCTCACCACTGGCTCATTCTCCATGGGCGTTATACCTGCACCGCCCGGAAGCCGAAGTGTGGTGCCTGCATCATTGAGGATCTCTGCGAGTTCAGGCACAAGCGGGATTACCTGTAAGCCCCTGACCTACCAAAAAAGCCGGCTGATGCCGGCTTTTTCATTATCGGCACCGGGCTTTATCGCTGACCCAGCATCTTCTCTTTCAGGTCTTCCTGGGCGGGCTTGTCAGACAGCCAGATACCAAACAGCGCCTTCTTGAACGCCAGGCCGCCGACGGTATCTCTCAGCTCACCGTTCTTGAAGACGTTCACGCCTTGATCCGGTACATAAACGAGATCGAAGACGTCCCCTTCCTTGATCTCCTCCGCAAACACCGCCATAAACTGATCGATCTCGTCCTTTACTGCGGCCATGTCGCCGTCGGTCGACGCTTTGAAGCCTTCCATTGTGGCTTCCGTCATACGGTCGCTGGTGATCATGCCAGAGATGATATGCAGGGTAATGGCCTGCGGCTCATCGGCATTGATCACAGCTTCGCCGTCGCTGATGGTCTCCGGTACGTAAAGCCCGCCTACGTACAGGTCCATGAACCATTTGGAGCGGGTACCCGCACCGTTCAGTTTCAGCTCGGTATCCATGGCCGAGTAGGTGTCCGGAACCTCCACCCCTTCAACAGTGAGGGCAGACACCGGTGCAGACAGTACGGCCGACATCATCAGGGATGCAAAGCCGGTTAATAGAGCCTTCTTCATAGTCCTTTCCTTTTCGATCGTTATTATTGACGTGTTTCATTCGTGCACCGGGTTTCGACACCCTTATCCCCGCCCGGTTTCGGCATTCTAACAACCTCAGGGCATGGCAAGGCGCAACCTGGTTCTCATTTGCGGTGTAACTGAAACACAAAAGCCGGCCCTGGTACCAGGGCCGGCTTTGCAATCCGAAACGTCAGAAAGGCTTACTTGAACAGCAGGTTTCCGGACAGTCCTTCCTTCTCCAGAATTTCCCGGAGACGACGCAACGCTTCCACCTGGATCTGGCGAACGCGCTCCCGTGTCAGACCAATTTCCTGGCCCACTTCCTCAAGGGTACTCACCGGATACCCGCGAAGACCAAAACGCCGGGACAGAACCTCCTGCTGCTTGTCGCTCAACTGATCAATCCAGTTCTCGAGGCAGGAGCACATGTTATTGTCCTGCAGCAGATCCGCCGGGTCCGAGGCACCCTCGTCGGCGACCGTATCCAGCAGGGACTTCTCACCACCGCTGCCAATTGGCGTATCCATGGACGCCACGCGCTCATTGAGGCCAAGCATGCGCTTCACATCGTCCACCGGCTTGTCGACCATCCGTGCGATCTCTTCCGCCGAAGGCTCATGATCCAGCTTCTGGGTCAGCTCCCGGGCCGCACGCAGATACAGGTTCAGCTCCTTCACCACATGAATCGGCAGACGAATGGTGCGCGTCTGGTTCATGATGGCCCGTTCGATAGTCTGCCGAATCCACCAGGTGGCGTAGGTAGAGAAGCGGAAACCCCGCTCGGGATCGAATTTTTCGACCGCCCGGATAAGGCCAAGATTACCCTCCTCAATCAGGTCCAGCAGCGTCAGACCACGATTGACATAGCGCCGGGCAATCTTGACCACCAGGCGCAGGTTGCTCTCGATCATCCGTTTGCGACCAGACTCCTCGCCCTTGCGGGCAAGGCGCGCAAAATACACCTCTTCCTCGGGTGTGAGCAGCGGCGAAAAACCAATTTCGTTGAGATAAAGCTGGGTGGCGTCCAGCTGTTTGTGGCTGGTGAAGTAACGCCCCTGGGTGGGAAAATCTTCTTCGATCTCCGCTGGCTCAGCGGTTGTGTCTTTTTCGACTTTTTCTTCTGCTAGCAATTGATCCTCGGACTCATCCATATCCGTTACCCGATCAATGATGATGTCTTCTTGCTCTGCTGACATGTTCTGCCCCGCCTCTCAATAATCCTGGATGTTCGCCCGGTACTTTTGTTATTGCGGACGTTTTCTGCTTCAACTCGCTATTTTCAGGACATTTTCTGCTTGGCCGGCGTGCGCCGCTACCATTGTTGTTTTTGTTTCAATCGCGGTTTTTTGTCAGTGCCGGGTGGCTGGTTTGATCACTACCGCGGTGGCAGATAGTAGGCGGGATCGACCGGGTTGCCATTCTTTCGAATTTCGAAATGCAACATGGGTCGTTCAGCGCCACTGCTACCGAGCTCTGCAATTACCTGCCCGGCTTTCACTTCCTCCCCTTCCTGCACCAGAATTTTCCGGTTGTGCGCGTAAGCACTGAGATAGTGCTCGTTATGATTCACAATAATCAGGTTTCCGTAACCCAGCAACCCGTTACCGGCATACACCACATTACCCTGCGCTGCAGCTCTTACAGCATCACCGGGTTTTCCGGCAATATCAATACCTTTGTTGACTTTTCCGGATGCAGAATAATCTGCAATTACGGTGCCAAGGTATGGCCAACGCCAGTTGATGCTGGCAACGGTCTGGGTTCTGGAAGCCAGCGGAGCCGTGGCGTCCGGAGCCCGGGTAACCGCTGGTTTTTTCGCCGTTCGCGGTGTTGGCGACGGCGAACTCACCACGGGGGGAGCCGTCCGATTGCCCGCCGATGCACCGGCTGCCCGACCACTTGACCCATTATCGCGCGACGATGTGACCGTTCCGCGAAGGTCAAGGCGCAACACCTGGCCGGCTCTCAACTGCCAGGGTGGTTCTATCCCGTTCGCGCTGCCCAGCTCACGGTAATCGCGCCCGTACCGCCAGGCAATGCTATACAGGGTTTCTCCCGGCTGGACCACATGGCGACCCCAATAGACCGGTGGGTTGTAGAGATCGTCCCGGTATAGCGCCGGCGTATTGCAACCACTGAGCAATGCCACAATAAGCAGCAGTGACATCCGCCCCGGACGGAAACGGTGAGGTTTTACAGAACATGAGGGAACGTGGGCACCGATGGGGAACCGCGGGGAGGCCGACAGGGCGGCATGGACAAACCCACGCAATTTTTTCACAGGAATAAAGCTTGCTCAGTTATAAGAAAATCGTATAAACCCTGAACATGCCCGAAGCAATTTCTAAGGTTTTAAGAGTAACTTCCTAATATATTGCATATTTTGTTGGCCATTCCAAGTTACCCTGCCACCACCTTTGTTACCGCCCGAAACAGACGACTGCCCCGAAAGGTAACAAACCGGCGAGGTTTCAGGTTCGCTCGACTCCGCCGTGCACCTTACCTTGCCGGCGCGTGCCAATCCACTCCACCAGCAGCACCAGGGCAAAACCACCGACCGCCATCAGCAACGCCAGCCAGACCATGGAATCCTGTCCGGTCAGCTCCGAAAAAGTACCGGGGCTGATACTCACCTCATTGACCGGCACTCGCTCCCCGGCACTGTTCACCCGCCAGCCAAGTGTTTCTTTCCAGGGCCAGACCTTGTTCAGTGCGCCAATCATGAAGCCGGTCAGCAGGGCCAGTACAGGGTCATGAAAATGATGAAACGCCCAGGTAATCACGCGCGCAATGGACAACAGCCCGATCAGGCACCCGGCCATGAACAACAGCAAAACACCAATGTCAGCGGACTTGATGGCCGCGAGCACCGGAGCGTACATGCCAATAATGACCAGAATAAAGCTGCCGGAGATACCCGGCAGGATCATGGCGCAGATGGCCAGCGCACCCGACCCAAGAAACACCAGCGCCGAGGGGGACACCTGGCCACCCGACAGGGTTGTAATCCACCAGGCCGACCCCGTCCCCAGCAGCAATGGCAGCAACAGCGACCACCGATAGCGCCGGACCTGCCGGCCAACGTGCCACACCGAGGCAATGATCAGTCCGAAGAAGAAACTCCAGATCAGAATCGGAAAGGCACTGAGGGCGTAGCTGATAGCCGAGGCCAGAGTAACGACACTGGTCAGGATGCCGGCGAGCAGACAGACCAGAAATACCCCGTCGCAGGCGCTCCAGAATGCCCGGACCTCGCCACGAACCAGATGCCGGAAAAGCGCGGTTGGCACGGCATTGACAGCCTCAAGAAGGCGAAAATAGATACCGGTGATGAAGGCAATGGTGCCACCGGAAACGCCGGGTACGACATCCGCCGCCCCCATGGCCATACCCCGGATGAATACCCCGACCGGTCGATGTTCCCGACCGGTCGCCGGAGGTGCGATGTGCCCGGAGGGTTGGCGACTCAACGGACCACCCCGCCCAACAAAGGTACGAAACGAACCGGCTCCAGTTCCCGGTGTTCGAACTGGTCACCACGGCGGGTCACCTGCACCAGCACCTGCCGCTCTTCGCCAACCGGCGCTATCAACACACCACCGTCCGTCAACTGAACCAACAGGTCCTTCGGGACTTCAATGGGGGCTGCGGTGACGATGATACCATCGAAGGGGCCCCGTTCCGGCCAGCCCATACCGCCATCGGCGTGCTTGAGCAATACGTTCCGGGCGTTCAACTGGCGCAGACGATCCCGGGCCCGATCCTGCAGTGCCTTGATACGCTCCACACTGTAAATTTCACCGAACAGTCGTGACAGGATAGCCGTCTGATAGCCCGACCCCGTCCCAAGCTCCAATACCCGTGCCGGTCCGTGGGCCAGCATCAACTCGGTCATCCGGGCAACGATGTACGGCTGCGACAGCGTCTGGCCATAACCAATGGGCAACGATGTATCCTCGTAAGCCCGATGTGAGAGCGCCTCATCCAGGAAAATGTGGCGGGGCACCTCGGCCATGATTTCCAGTACCCGATCCGACTGGATGCCCGCCTCCCTGAGACGCTGAACCAGGCGCATCCGCGTCCGGCGGGAGGTCATACCGATGCCTTCCAGCTGGGCGCTCATCCATGCCCCTCCCCGCCGTTGCCGAGGGTCTCGACCCATTCCCGCAACGGCACCATGGCATCGTGCCTGGTCATGTCGATATGCACCGGCGTGACCGAGACATAACCTTCCCTGACCGCATGGAAATCGGTTCCCGGCCCGGCATCGCCACCCCGACCGGCGGCGCCGATCCAGTACCGCTCCTTGCCCCGTGGACACGTCATCGGCACTGCACCTTCGGCACGCTCACGATGGCCCAGGCGGGTGACCCGGAAACCTGCCAGGTCGCTCCAGGGCACGTCGGGGACATTCACGTTGAGAATCGAGCGGGGGCCCAACGCCAGGGGCCGCGCACTTTCCAGCAGCATCCGAACCACCCGGGCGGCAGTCTCGTAGTGGAAATGCCCCTCGTTCACCAGGGACACCGCAATCGCGGGCAGGCCGAGATGCCTGCCCTCGGTGGCTGCCGCCACGGTGCCGGAGTATATGATATCGTCACCCAGGTTGGCGTGGGTGTTAATACCCGACACCACCCGGTCGAACGGTTGCCGGTACAATCCATTGACCGCCAGGTGCACACAGTCGGTCGGAGTGCCATCCACCGATCGGAAACCGTTCGGGTGTTGCTCCACCGTCAGGGGCCGGTTGAGGGTCAGGGCGTTGCTGGCGCCGCTGTGATCCCGATCCGGGGCGACCACCTCCAGTTCCCCGAGACCCTGCAACCCATCAAACAGGGCCAGCAGCCCCGGCGAATGGACGCCGTCATCATTCGACAACAGAATACGCACAGTGTTCTCCGCTAGCCTTGTTGCTTGTTATGTTGGCTGAGGCTCATGTCCTCAAGCTCAAAAATATCGTTTAACAGGGTCGTCGCATACTGGCCCGGAGCCAGGGCGAACGATAACTGCAACCGGGAATCCTCCAGCCAGTGCCATTGCAGGTTCCGGGCGCGGGCAACCAGCGGCCGGCGCTCGGGTTTCATCCGGGTTGTAGCGAATAGCGCCTCCAGTTCGGGCGTTGCTGCCACCACCCCGCGCTCCAGTGTACCAAGCTCGCCATCCGCCAGGGTGCCGCCATCGCCCCAAAGAGGGCCGCTGGTCAATACATCGTCTCCGGCCTCCGCGGGCTCACCGTCGAGGCAACTCCGCCAGGAGCCACCCACCACTCGCGCCGCCAACACCTCGTTGAACAGCCAGGACCGTGCCGCCGAAAAGTACAATACGTCTTTAGCGGCACCGCTGCCAGCCCGACCCCTGCCCTTTTTGCCCCGACGGTTCAGTGTTGACGGATCAATGGCGAGTGCCTTGTCGAGATTGGCACCGCCTGTGCCAAACCGCTGCGGGCCAAAGTAGTTTGGTGCACCGAAAGCCCGCAGGCGCTCAAGCGCCTGATCTATGGCCTGCCGTTCGCCACAAACCTCACGTAACACAATAACAAACCGGTTGCCCTCGTGGTCACCTCGTCGCAGCTTGCGGGCCAGACGGCACACCGACAGCACCGGCCACTGCTCCGAGACCTGGGCCGTGAGCGCGGTGTCTTCAGCCATGCCTCCAGGCCGGTAAAGACTGAACCACTGGCGGGTAACCGCATGCCGGTCCTTGAGACCGCAGAAGCCGACATCGAACGGTCGGCATCCGGCGAGCCGGGCAAGCTCCCGGGCGACGTACTCGGTGTTGTCACCCCGTTTTTCGAGCCGAAGACACAGGTGCTCGCCACTGCCCGGCACGACCGCTGTCCCGGACGGCTCTGAGCACTCCAACTGCTCCGGCTGCTCGTCCACCAGGAAATCGTCGGCTGTGCACTTGAGCCGGGCCCGGGCCACGCGCCCACCCGCGGATGTCGGCCAGTCGAGACGCCAGCGCGCTTCCTGCTCCGGCCGGCTCAAGAGGCCACCGGTTCCAGGAGACACAAGGCCTGGCAGGCAATACCCTCGCCTCGCCCGGTAAATCCGAGTTTTTCGGTGGTGGTTGCCTTAACGCTGACACGACTGGCGGGAACGCCCAGGTCTTGCGCAATATTCAACCGGATCGGCTCTATATGGGGCGCCATTTTCGGCGCCTGTGCAATCACCGTGGTGTCTACGTTGACGACCTGGTAGCCCTCCTCGCGCACCCGGGCGACAACCCGTCTGAGCAGATCACGGCTGTCGGCACCGGCCCATTCCTCACGGGTATCCGGAAACAGATGGCCTATATCGCCCAGCGCAACCGCGCCCAGAAGCGCATCGGCCAGGGCATGCAGTAACACATCCCCATCCGAATGAGCTTTCAGCCCATGAGTATGGGGAATACGGACGCCACCCAGAATGACCGAATCGCCCCCGCAAAATGCGTGAACATCGAAACCCTGACCAATACGCATACACACTCCGGGTAAATCAGACCTGACCGAGAATGAACCCGGCAAGAGCCAGGTCCGCAGGTACGGTGATTTTGAGATTGTCTGGCCGCCCCTCAACCAGTACCGGCATCTTACCGGAAAATTCCAGGGCCGAGGACTCATCCGTTACCCGCCTACCCTCCGAGATGGCTGTCTCAAGGGCATTCATCAGCAGGGAATACCGGAACATCTGAGGCGTAAGCGCTCGCCAGAGCTGACTGCGGTCCGTGGTTTCGATGACTTCAGGCAACGGCCCGGGGCCGGCCTTTTTAAGGGTGTCTGCCACGGGGGTGGCGAGCAGGCCACCTACCGGGTGGTGTTGCACGCGGGCCACCAGGTTTTCCAGGTCGCTGGCCCTCAGGCAGGGGCGCGCGGCATCGTGAACCAGCACCCAGTCATCGCTTCGCACGTCGCCGGCCAGAGCCTGCAGGGCAGCGAGCACGGAATCCGCACGCTCCACCCCACCCGTACAGGTGCGGATACGTGGGTCCCGGCTGGCCTCGGTATCCGGCCACCACTGATCAACAGCACTCAATGGCACCATACAGCCGGCAAACCGTCCGGACGCCAACAGGCGTGACAGGGTGATGTCGAGGACACACCGGCCAGCAATCTTCAGGTACTGCTTGGGACACTCGGCCTGCATTCGCTGGCCGATACCGGCGGCGGGAACGATCAGCCAGAAACGGGGCTCAGACATTGGGGAAACTATCAGTTTTCAACCACGAGAAAGAAAGTTTCATCCTCCCGGATCAACCCGAGATTCATTCGGGCACGCTCCTCAACCGCACCCTTCTGGTTGCGAAGATTTCGCACTTCCGCGTACAGGCGTTCGTTGCGAACCGCCAGTTCAGCGTTTTCATCCCGCTGCTCGGTGATGGACTGCTGCAGCGCCCAGACCTGCGCAAAACTGCCCTCGCCGACCCACAAGCGTACCTGCAGCAGCAATATAAGCACAATCATGAGAGCCCAGAGCAACTTCATTGCCGATTCCGTTCAAACAGTAGCCGATCAAAAATTCAACGTTGGACGTTAAGTATAGACGTTAGAGTAGATTAACAACAAATTCTTCTAACTGATTGTGCAAAAAGGCCATCGTGACTGAATTTTCATTCAAAACACGATGGCCTTAACATTTTGTTACCCCAGGCGATCGGAATCAGGGGTTAACGGGAGGTCCCGGCACTCAGCCCTGCCCCTTGATCTCGCTCAGGCCGCGGTAGGGCGCCTTGCCGTCCAGTGCCTCTTCAATGCGCAGCAACTGGTTGTACTTGGCCACGCGGTCGGAACGACACAGGGAACCGGTCTTGATCTGACCAGCACAGGTCGCCACCGCCAGATCGGCAATGGTGGTGTCCTCAGTCTCTCCGGAGCGGTGGGAAATGACAGCCGTGTAACCGGCGTCCTGGGCCATCTTGATGGCATCCAGGGTTTCACTGAGGCTGCCGATCTGATTGAACTTGATCAGGATGGAATTGCCAACGCCCTTGTCGATCCCCTGCTTCAGGATTTTGGTGTTGGTGACGAACAGATCGTCGCCTACCAGCTGGACCTTGCTGCCCAGCTTGTCGGTCAGCACCTTCCAGCCGTCCCAGTCGCTCTCGTCCATGCCGTCTTCAATAGACACAATCGGATAGCGCTCGGACAGACCCGCCAGATAGTCCGCAAAGCCCTGGGAATCAAAGCTTTTGCCTTCACCGGAGAGCTGGTACTGGCCATCCCGGTAGAATTCGGACGAAGCACAGTCCAGTGCCAGCGTCACGTCGGTCCCCAGTGTGTACCCCGCTTTCTCGACAGCTTCCTGAATCACCGCCAGCGCCGCTTCGTTGGACGGCAGGTTCGGGGCAAAACCACCTTCGTCACCCACCGCCGTGTTCAGGCCCTGGGCCTTCAGCACTTTTTTCAGGCTGTGGAAGATCTCCGCACCAACACGCAGGGCTTCAGAGAAGCTCTTGGCCGCCACCGGCTGCACCATGAACTCCTGGATATCAACGTTGTTGTCCGCGTGCTCACCGCCGTTCAGGATGTTCATCATCGGCACCGGCATGCTGTATTTACCGGAGGTACCGTTGATGTCGGCAATATGCTCATACAACGGCTTGCCCAGGGACATCGCTGCGGCTTTTGCCGCCGCCAGGGACACCGCCAGAATGGCGTTAGCGCCCAGATTGGCCTTGTTCTCGGTGCCGTCCAGCGCCAGCATGATGTTGTCCAGGCCACGCTGATCGGCGGCATCTTTGCCGATGAGTGCGTCACGAATCTTGCCGTTAACCGCCTCAACAGCCTTCAGAACGCCTTTACCCAGATAGCGAGAGGTATCGCCATCGCGCAGTTCCAAAGCCTCGCGGGAACCGGTAGACGCACCAGACGGAGCGCACGCACTGCCCAGAGTTCCATCGTTGAGGATAACGTCTGCTTCGACAGTCGGGTTACCGCGGGAATCCAGAACCTCACGGGCTTTGATGTTGGCAATCTTGGTCATTCGTCCGAATCTCCGTATTTTCAATGTCTAGAAGGTTATGACTTATAGTTCAATCGAGAGTAGGCGGGGTATGGCTTCACGAAACTGTGCGGAGCCATGGATGGCGGAGCCC
>CBIHLH010000129.1:0-10036 GCA_966210405.1 uncultured Marinobacter sp. | reverse complement strand
GAACTATCACCATGCGGAGGATATGTTTGCGGCCATCGGGGCGGGGGATTTACGACCGACCCACGTTGCCAACGTGGCCCAGCAAATGCTCGAGCCGAAGTCCGAGCAGTTGGATCTGAAACTCAGTGCGCAGCGTCGCAAGCCTTATGACACTGAATCAGATATCCAGATTGTCGGTGTCGGCAAACTCAAGACCCAGGTAGCGAAGTGCTGCAAGCCGTTACCCGGTGATGCCATCGGGGGTTACATCACCGTCGGCCGGGGCGTGACCGTGCACCGTCAGGATTGCCTGACTTTCCTCAACCTCCGGGAATTCGAACCAAACCGGATCATCGAGGTGAGCTGGGGTGGCCGACCCGCGTCGGTTTATCCGGTGGACATCGAGATTGAGGCATATGACCGCTCCGGCCTGCTTCGGGACATTACCCAGGTTCTGTCGTCCTCGAAAAGCGACGTGCTGGCCCTGAATACCCTCAGCAACAAGGACGAGAACACCGCCACCATGCGGGTGACGGTGGAAATCTCCAGCCTGGAGCAACTGGCCCGGTTGCTGGCCCAGATACGCAACCTCCCCAACATCATTGATGTGAGGCGCAAGCGCGGATGACGTATTCAATCGACGACCTGAAAACGCTGATGGCCCGGCTCCGTGACCCGGAGACTGGCTGCCCCTGGGATACCCGGCAATCCTACAAAAGCATTGTGCCGCACACGGTGGAAGAGGCCTATGAGGTGGCGGATGCCATCGAGCGAGAAGACTACCCGCACCTGAAAGACGAGTTGGGAGATCTGTTGTTTCAGGTGATTTTCTACGCCCGACTGGGGCAGGAAGACGGCCACTTTGATTTTGATGCCGTGGTGGACCATCTGGTGCGCAAGCTGATTCGGCGCCATCCTCACGTGTTCCCCGAGGGCACTCTTGCAAGCCGAATTGACCCTGATAACCGGCCGGACGAGCACTGGATCAAGGAAAGCTGGGAGCGGATCAAGGCAGAGGAGCGGGCCATGGCCCCGGCAAGGGAAGGACCCGCCAGCCGTCTCGACGGCATTGCCCGAACCCTGCCGGCCATGGCCCGGGCGGAAAAGCTGCAGAAACGGGCTGCCCGGCACGGCTTTGACTGGCCGGATATTGGCCCGGTGTTCGACAAGCTCCACGAGGAAATCGACGAACTGAAAGAAGCCTGGCAGGCCAGCTGTTCCGGCACCGGCGAGCACGATGCGGTGGAGGATGAACTGGGGGATCTGTTGTTCGTCTGTGTCAACCTGGCACGGTTCATGAGGGTAAATCCCGAACAGGCGCTGAAACGCACCAACCACAAGTTCGATGCGCGTTTTCGGGCTATTGAGCAGGTACTGGAGCGTGAAGGCCGCACCATGGACGACGAATCCCTGGCAGTGCTGGATGCCGTGTGGCAAAGCGTCAAGGGTGTGGAGAAAGGGCGCTCGGGGGCATAGGTGGCTGCCGTCGGTAAGTACAATCCGTTACCAATTTCCTGATTCCCAAAGCAGCGGCTTCGTCTACACTTCCGGGAACGGTTGCCTGGTTTCAGGGCACCGTGGCCATCAAAAAGATGCAGGAGTGAAGGCACCATGAAAATCAAAGATCTGGTCAACTACTGGGACAAGCACGCACGCGGTCGGCTTACCCGAGACGCCTACTTTATGGCGTTGTCTGGCCAGCATCACAAGCGCCTCGAAAAGCTCGCAGCGCTGTACCCGATGAAGTCGCCTCAGGATCTGATGCGGGATCTGATCTCGGCCTCACTGGACGAGATGGAAACCAGCTTTCCTTACGTGCAGGGTACCAAGGTCGTGGCCTACGACGAGGACGGGTTCGAAATCTACGAAGACCAGGGCCTGACACCGCGCTTCATCAGTCTGAGTCAGAAGCACATCCAGCGCTTGAAAGCCCGCCAGTTGGAGTCGGCTGCCTGATCTGACAGCCGGTTGTTGCCCCGGCTCCGGGTGCTTCTGTCCGGAGTGGTCGCCGCCACTCCGGCGCTCTGACTCCGGCGTCCAGCAGGAACCGGAGGCCAGTCGTCACTTCTCCTTGTTTTCCAGCCTGTCTTTGAGTGGGCTCTGACGCACCAGGTCGTCCAGGGCCGCACCAATCATGTCATTCAGAATGTCGCTCTCACTGCGATCCGGATAAAGTTCAGCCAATGCTGCCACCCGGGCGGCGTCCTCCAGCGGCAGTCTCAGGTTGTAATCGTGGGTGCGTTCCACGGATTCCTTCTTTTTTTCCCAGTGCTTGGGCAGGTCAGTGACTTTCATGAATACTCCTTGCGGCCAAAGGCGTTAATCGTTATTAGTATCGTAAGTTTACTTCGTCTCCGTCAATGTAAAAGGGCCGCAATGTGACTGAGCTTCATCCCGACCTCCGTGAAAATGTACGCATGCTGGGCGACATGCTCGGGCAAAGTATCCGGCAGCATCCGGGGCAGGACTGTTTCGACCTGATTGAAGAAATCCGCGCCGCGGCGAAAGCGGACCGGCGCCAGGAAAGCGGCTCGGGCCAGCGCCTGGTGAGCCTGCTGGGCAAACTGGGCGACGATGAGCTGTTGCCGGTGACCCGCGCCTTCAACCAGTTTCTCAACCTCGCCAACCTGGCCGAGCAGTATCACGGAATCCGGCGTAAACGTGGCCACCCTTCGGACTTGATGGTGGAGTCCCTGGGTGAAGTATTTGGCCGTCTCAAGGAAGGCGGTGTGAGCCCGGAGGAACTGCACCGTCGTGTTGCTGAATTGCGAATCGAGTTCGTGCTGACAGCACACCCGACGGAAGTTGCTCGCCGAACCCTGATCATGAAATACGATGAAATGTCGGACTGCCTGGCCCGGCTTGACCACGATGACCTGATGCCCGCGGAGCGGGATGAAGTCATTAAGCGCCTGTCGCAACTGGTCACCGAGGCCTGGCACACCGATGAAATTCGCCACGAGCGGCCCACGGCGGTAGACGAGGCCAAGTGGGGATTCGCCGTGATCGAGAACAGTTTGTGGCAGGCATTACCCCGCTTCCTTGATAGCCTCGATACGTCGCTTGCCGAAGCAACCGGGAAAGGGCTGCCGCTGCAGGCCTCTCCGATCCGGATTGCGTCCTGGATGGGCGGTGACCGGGATGGCAATCCCAACGTCACCCATCAGGTGACTCGCAAGGTGTTTCTGCTCGGGCGCTGGATGGCGGCGGATCTGTACCTTCGTGATATCCAGGCGCTGCGAGCTGAACTGTCCATGTGGCAGGCCAGCGATGAGCTGCGGGCGGTGGTCGGCGATTCCAGGGAACCATACCGTCAGGTGTTGGCGGAATTACGGGAACGCCTGATCAGAACCCGGGACTGGGCGGAAGCAGGGGTGAATGGTGAGGCTGCGGATGCCACGGGTATCCTGTTCGAGAATGAAGACCTGACCAGTCCGCTGGAGCTTTGCTATCGCTCGCTGGTGGCGTGCGGTCTGGAAGACATTGCCAACGGGCCTCTGCTGGATACCATCCGCCGGGCCCACACCTTTGGCCTGCCGCTGATCCGTCTGGATATTCGCCAGGAGTCCACGCGTCACGCCGAGGCGGTGGCCGAGATGGTGGACTATCTGGGGCTGGGCGATTACCTGTCCTGGTCCGAAGAGCAACGCCAGACGTTTCTGGTGAAAGAGTTACAGGGGCGCCGGCCCCTGGTCCCCCGCCATTGGGAACCTTCGGAGCCGGTGCGGGAGGTATTGGCGACCTGCGGGGTAGTGGCGGGGCAGACGCCGGAAGCTCTGGGGTCGTACGTGATTTCCATGGCCAGCAAACCGTCCGATGTGCTGAGTGTGATTCTGCTGCTGCGCGAATCCGGCATGAAATATCCCATGCGTGTGGTGCCCCTGTTCGAAACCCTGGACGATCTGCGTGGCGCACCCGACAGCATGGCCGCGCTGTATAACGTGGACTGGTACCGGGAGTATTGCCAGGGGCGCCAGGAAGTGATGATCGGATACTCCGATTCTTCCAAGGATGCGGGCCAACTGATGGCGGCCTGGGCCCAGTATCAGGCCCAGGAGCAACTGACCCGGGTGGCCGGCCGCCACGGCATTCACCTGACCCTGTTCCATGGTCGTGGCGGCACGGTCGGCCGGGGCGGTGGCCCGGCAAACCGGGCCATCCTGTCCCAGCCGCCGGGCTCGGTTAACGGCAGTTTCCGGATCACCGAACAGGGTGAAATGATCCGCTTCAAGTTCGGGCTGCCACAACTGGCAGTCCAGAGCCTGACGCTCTATACCACCGCTGTGATCGAGGCTACCCTCGCACCGCCGCCCGAGCCGGAGGACAGCTGGCGGGCAACCATGGACTGGCTCACCGAGCAATCGCTGGACGCCTACCGCTCCGTGGTTCGCGAGAACCCGGATTTCGTGCCCTACTTCCGGCAAGTGACACCGGAGCAGGCCCTGGGCAAACTGGCATTGGGCAGTCGCCCGGCCCGACGCAAGGCGACCGGTGGTGTCGAGAGTCTGCGGGCCATTCCCTGGATTTTCGCCTGGACGCAGATGCGCCTGATGCTGCCCAGCTGGCTGGGCAGCGATGTCGCCCTGGAACAGGCCGCGAGGGACAATCGCCTGCCGGAATTGCGCGAGATGATGAACGGCTGGCCGTTTTTCCGAACCTACGTGGACATGCTGGAAATGGTGCTGGCCAAGGCGGACCTTCGCATCGCCAGCTATTATGAAAAGACGTTGCTGGACGACGATAGACTGCAGGCCCTCGGTGCGAGTCTCAGGGAGCGCCTGCAAGGCTGCATTCACCGGCTGCTGGAGCTTAAGGGCCAGACCGAGCTGCTTGAGGGAGAGCCCGTGTTCGCCCATTCGATGCGCGTACGAAACCCCTACACCGATCCGCTGCACTATCTGCAGGCCGAGTTGCTCAAGCGCGACCGTGACGGCGAAGGCCAGGGCAAGGTCCCGGAACTGGTGGAACGGGCATTAAAGGTTACAATGGCCGGCATTGCGGCCGGTATGCGTAATACCGGTTAATGGACGGGCAGCCAGGCCGGCTGCAACTGGTGGATAACAGGAGTACCTCTGTGGCTGTTGCTGCGCGACTGGAACGGTTTTTGGCTCGCAAGGGCATTGCGTATAAAGAGCTGGCTATCGACCAGGTGACCAGCCTGGACGCGGCTGTGATCGCGTCCGGACAGCCTCAGGCTGACTTTCTTCAGGCCACGCTGTTGATCGACATCGGGGGGGCGGTGATGGCCGTGCACCGATTTGGCAGTGGTCTGGACCTGCCCGCCGCCCAGCAACTGACGGGGCGCCGTTTGCAGCCGCTCAGCGCACGTCAGGTCACGAGACTGTTTGGTGATTGTGATCCCGGTTTTACCCCGCCCATAGGCGCGGCCTACGATTTGCCTGTGTGGGTAGACGAGGACGTGCTCGGCCTTGATCGTGTCCTGTTATCCAGTGGCACGGATCATGCCCTGATCGAGATGGATGGCCGCTCGCTGCGCCTGGCCCTCGCCGGCGCCCGGGAAGGTCACCTGGTGATCCGGGGTCAGGGTAACGGGGATCGTGAGGCACTGACCCTGGAGGAAGTCGCGGACAAGCTTCAGAAGCTGTATCGCCTGCCGCCCATGCCGGCCCTCGCCCTGAAGATTCTTCGCCTGACCACCAATACCGAAGCCACCGCCCGGGAACTGGCGGAACTGATTGAGTTCGATCCCAGCCTTACCGCCCAGATTATGCGCTATGCGCGCTCGGCATTGTTCAACTATCCCGGCCAGGTGAATTCCGTTCAGGAAGCCGTTACCCGGGTGCTGGGGTTCGACCGGGTGGCCCACATCGCCCTGGGTATTGCCTCGGTGAGGGCGTTCGAGGTACCCCGCAGGGGGCTGCTGGGGATGGACAGTTTCTGGCGCCACTCCCTGTATTGTGCGTTCCTGTGCCAGACCATGGCACCGAGGATCGGCGTGGACAAGGGGCTGGCCTATCTCTGTGGCCTGCTTCACAACTTTGGCCTGTTGCTGGTCGGGCACCTGTTCCCGAACGAGTTCAGTGAGCTGAACTCGCTTCGGGAAGCGAACCCGGAAGTGAGTATGCACGCTCTGGAGCAGCAGGTGTTTGGCCAACATCATGATCAGGAGGTGCTGGCGGTTGGCCACGGCGCCATCGGCGGTATTCTGCACCGTCTCTGGCAGTTGCCAGACCCTGTTGTCAAAGCGGCGGGCGTTCACCAGCAAATCGGCTACCGGGGCAATCACGAAAACTATGTGCTCATGGTCCAGCTGGCCAATGCGTTGCTGAAAGAGCGGGGCATCGGTGACGAGTTCAATCCCGACGATATTTCCGCCCTGGCGGCAGGGCTGGGATTGAGCGACGCAGACGTTAACCAGTTGCAGGCGGATATCGATCAGGTGGCCCCGGATCTGGACGCGCTGGCCCAGTCCCTGTCATCCTGACATCCCCTGTAATCCGGGCAGCAGACGCCCACTTCCGGTGCATGATACGGAGGTCGACTTTCTCTGGGCGAGCTGACTTCGTATAATGCGCGTTCGCTGAATCCGGCTGTCACCCGATCCGGGGGGAGAGGTTGTCGCAAAGGCATGGGCTTTTGCCGCAATTTTTCAAATCATAATGACTATAGAAAACGGGAGCACAGCGTTATGCGAATTATCATGTTAGGCGCACCGGGCGCGGGCAAGGGGACCCAGGCCCAGTTTATTACCGAGCGTTTCGGCATTCCCCAGATCTCCACCGGGGATATGCTGCGGGCCGCCGTCAAGGCAGAGTCTGAACTCGGTAAGCAGGTCAAGGAAGTCATGGCGACCGGCGGTCTTGTGTCTGACGACGTCATCATTGCGCTGATTGAAGAACGCATCCAGCAGCCGGACTGTAAGAATGGATTTCTGCTGGACGGCTTCCCCCGTACCATCCCCCAGGCAGAGGCTCTCAAGGATCAGGGTATTGTCATTGACTATGTGGTTGAGATCGCCGTGGATGACGAGGAAATTGTCAGCCGGCTGTCTGGCCGCCGGGTGCATGAGGGCAGTGGCCGCATCTATCACGTGAAGTACGACCCACCCAGGGTTGAAGGCAAGGACGATGAGACCGGCGAACCTCTGATGCAACGAGAGGACGATAAGGAAGCGACGGTCCGCAAGCGCCTCAAAATCTACCACGACCAGACCGCACCGCTGATCGGTTATTATCAGGACTGGGCCAGCAAACAGCCGGAGGCCGCACCAACCTACGTACGCGTAGAGGGTGTCGGGAGCCTGGACAGTATCCGCGATCAGATTCTCGCGAAACTCAAATAACCCACCGATCACCCGATCCGAGGTCAGTCACTGTCGTGAAACTGTTGGCACTGGACACGTCCTCAGAGGGCTGCTCCGCAGCCCTGCTGGTGGATGGCGAACTCACCGAGCGCTTTGAGCTGGCGCCCAGGGGGCATACCCGCCTGTTGATGCCCATGGTCAGAAACCTGCTGGACGAAGGGCATCTTCGCCCCGGTGATCTGGATGCGCTGGCGTTCGCCTGCGGCCCCGGCTCGTTTACCGGCCTGCGCATTGCCACGGGGGTGGTGCAGGGCCTGGCCTGGGGCCTGGACCTTCCGGTGGTGCCGGTGTCATCCCTGGCCGCTGTTGCGCTGGGAGTTATGGATGCGGTTCCGGGAGATGACTGTGCGGGCGTCGCCGTCGCCTTCGATGCCCGGATGGGCGAGGTCTACTGGGGTTGCTTTGCCAACCGTGACGGTACGCCAATACCGTTGGGTGAAGAACGGGTGTGCCCACCGGCCATGGTGGCGTTGGCGTCGGGTCCGACAACCTGGGCCGGTGCGGGCCCGGGCTGGGCGTTTTCCCGGGACATGCCTGCGGCGGTGGTTGAACAGGTAACGTCCGTGGACGAGAGTCTCGTACCCCGTGCCAGCTGGGTGGCCCGTCTTGGCGCCATCGGATTTGAACAGGGCAGGGGGGTGCCTGCGGAACAGGCGCAACCGGTGTACATCCGGGATGAGGTGGCCTGGAAGAAGCTTCCGGGTCGTGGCTAGATATCGTCGTGTCCCGGCCTGCCGACTCCCGCCGTCCCAACGCCTCAAGCGACCAGGCATCCCTGGCCATTGCCCGCAGTCCGTTGGGCGATGAACACCAGGCCCTGGCGTTGTCTGAATCCCTTGCCTTGCCCTATCTTGGCACCGTGCGCCCGAAGGATGTCCGGGCGGTCTCGGCGTTGCTGTTCCTGGACGAATCCGGGCTGGGTTTGCAACTGACCGGAAAGGCGGCGCCGGGCCCGGTGCGGGCGGAATTCGTGACGGGTAAAATGGGCTACCGCAGGGAGCATGGCGGCGGCTCCGGCCAGTTGGTTGCCCGGGCGGTCGGCCTGCACAAGACCCGGGCCAGCCTCCATGTGCTGGACGCCACGGCCGGCCTTGGTCAGGATGCCTTTGTGCTGGCCAGTCTGGGGTGTCGGCTAACGCTGTTTGAGCGCAACCCCGTGGTTCATGCCCTGCTTGCCGATGGTCTTGCCAGGGCGGCGCTCAATGTGGATTGCGCCCCGGTGATTGAGCGCATGAGCCTGGAGGCCGGCAGCAGCCTTGAATGGCTGAAGGCGGCCGGGGACAGCGTCGCGGATGTGATCTATCTGGACCCGATGTTCCCGCACCGGGACAAGTCCGCCCAGGTAAAAAAGGAAATGCAGGTATTTCGCACGGTGGTGGGAGACGACGCTGACGCCGGTGAATTGCTCGAAGCAGCGCTCAGGGTCGCCCGCTATCGGGTCGTCGTTAAACGCCCCCGTAAAGCAGCCACACTGGCCGGGCCGGACCCCGGCACCCGGGTTGAGGGCAAGAGTAGCCGTTACGATATCTACCCGATCAAAGCCCTTCCCAACCCGTAGCCGGCTGCCTGCTCCCCGGTGTCAGGCTCCCATCATGGTGACTTGCTGAATGGCCTGGCGCTTTTCCACGCTCAACACCAGGCGGGCGTCGTCGGCCACCTCATCCAGCCCCTCTCCGTAACACAGCAGGCCATTGTCGTCGGTGGTGATGACGCCGTTCTTCTGCATGTTGGCGATGAAGTTCCGGAACAGGCTTTTGTCGAAGAACTCCGGCGCATTCAGCCCGAACAGGATGGACATCCGTTCGGCCAGCAGTGTGCTCTGCTCCTCCAGTTCGGCAGCACTGATCTTGCCCGACCCATATTTGCGCAGGATCCCCAGGGCAATGTGATAACGCTCGACGGTCTGGATAATGAAGTGTGACAGGACCCGAAGGCGAAGCATGGCTTCGGTGCCTTCGTCCGGGCGCCCGATGCGGTCGCCGTCCATGGTCTTGAGCAGGCCTTGTCCGATCAGCACGTCAATCCAATGGTTGATAACGGCTTCCGCCTCATCGGGCTGGTATTTCAGGAACAGCTCCGACTGCAGGTACGGATACGCGACACTGGCCAGGAACACAATTTTGTCCCGCTGCAGCGAGTCCTTGTTTTCGAACAGGCTGGCGACCAGGGAAGGCAGGGCGAACAGGTGTTGAATGTTATTGCGGTAATAGGTCATCAGGATGGCGTTGCTGCCCTCCAGGGCAATAATGTCACCCAGTTTCTGGGGTTGCCGGGTAATCAGCCCCATGCCCTCGCAGTAGGCGACCCAGTCCTTGCCGCTCCCCTCTGGCAGGGTGACCGTGTCGGCGTATGGGTAGGTTTTCAGCAGGGTGGCGTACTGGTCCATCAGGCGGATCAGCTGGCTTTCGTCCATGGCCAGCCGCTCGGTTCCCAGCAGGACCGTCGCGGTTATGCCAATGGGATTGACCGCGACTGACGCATTAATATTGGCGGCGACCTTCAGTGACAGTTCGGACACGGCGTTATTGAGCCAGTCAGGCCGGTATTCGGAATCGTAGGCCTCACTGCGCCAGCTGTCGTGGACATTGTCCAGGACGTCGGACAGATGAATGGCCTCGCCAAAATTCACGGCGACCCGGCCAAAGGAATTGCTGAGTTTACGGACCGTTTTGGCAAGGCCGAACACGCTTTCCTTTTCCTTCTTCTTGCCGCGCAGTTCTCCCAGGTACGACC
>CBIHLH010000128.1:0-10359 GCA_966210405.1 uncultured Marinobacter sp. | reverse complement strand
GGAAGCCAGGCCGCGCATGTAGAGCGCGTAGTCAGCGTGCTCACTCTGTGGATTTAGCCGGAGAAACCGGTCGGCTGCGGCGCGTGCCCCTTCCAGGTCGAGGTTCTGGTAGCGGGCGTAGATCAGGTCGAGCTGGGCCTGTTCCGCGTAGCGCCCGAAGGGATAATAGGTCTCCAGGGCATCCAGATTCTGTTCGGCCTCATTGAAGTTGCCGGAGTTCATGGCCTCGCGGGCGTTCTCGTAATAGGTCTTTTCCGGCAGTACTTCTTCCTGTTTGTTCGTCGCGCAGGCCGTCATCAGGACAACCAATGCGGAAAGTAGCAGTAAACGAACACCTGATCTCATGCCGGAATCCCGTATAATGTCGATAAATTCAAGGGCAGACATTGTATCGGGGAAGTGGCCGAATGTGCAGTGTATGCTGCCGCTGTTTGCAATATTCTGACCGAAACGTAACACACTCAGGCCCCGGGGGGCTTAATGTCAGCAGAGAATCGAATTACCGCTCGTTTTGTGGTGCCGCCGGAGTTGAGCGACCGGCGACTGGACCAGGCCGCTGCCGAGCTGATGCCGGAACACTCCCGCTCGCGCCTGCAGTCCTGGATCAAGAGCGGCGTGCTGACGGTGAATGGCGAGCACCGGAAGCCCCGCGACAAGGTGATGTTGGACGATCACCTGGAGCTGGATGCCGAGCCGGAAGTGCAGGTGAACTGGCAGGCGGAAGACATTACGCTGGACGTCGTTTACGAAGATGAGCACCTGCTGGTGATTAACAAGCCGGCCGGGCTGGTGGTTCACCCGGCGGCTGGTCACGCGGATGGTACCTTGGTGAATGCGCTGCTGAACTATGCGCCGGAAGTTGAGAATCTGCCCAGAGCCGGCATTGTGCACCGACTGGACAAGGACACCTCTGGCATCATGGTGGTTGCCCGCAGTCTGATTGCCCACACCTCGCTGGTTGAGCAGTTGCAGAGCCGGACTATGGGGCGGGAATACGAGGCGGTCGTGGTCGGCTCCCTCACGGGGGGCGCAACCGTGGATGCCCCTATCGGTCGGCACCCCCGTGAGCGCAAGAAAATGGCTGTGGTTGCCTCGGGTAAGCCGGCGGTCACCCACTACCGGCTGGTGGAGCGGTTTGCCGCCCATACCCATGTTCGATGCAAGCTGGAGAGCGGAAGAACACACCAGATCCGGGTTCACATGACTCACGTGAAGCATCCGTTAATTGGCGACCCACTCTATGGCGGTCGGTTGCGACTGCCCAAGGGGACGACGGAGGAGCTCCGGGAGGTGCTTGCGGCGTTCCACCGACAGGCACTGCATGCGCGGCAACTGACGCTGGAACATCCGGAAACCGGGGAGATTCTGAGTTGGGAAGTCCCGCTGCCCGACGATATGGAGCATTTGCTGGCGGCACTCCGAAAGCACGCCAGAGAACAGGAGCACCATGACTTCTGAGCTTGCCTTACAGGTTCCCGAATGGACCGCACCGCGTAGTGTGGGGGCGGCGTATAGCATCCGGATCGGCGGTGTCAGCAAGTCACCCTGGGCATCTCTGAACCTGGGTGATCACGTGGGGGATGATGCCCAGGCTGTGGCCGAGAATCGTCGCCGCCTGGCCCGGGGCATCGGGTTGCCTGCTGAAAGCATTGCCTGGTTGAACCAGGTTCATGGTACCCGGGTGGTTGAAGTGACTCGCCAAAACCTGGCGGGGCTTCCTGACGCCGACGCCAGTTTCACCCGGGAGCCGGGTGTTGCGTGTGCCATCCTGACAGCCGACTGCCTGCCGGTTGTGCTGTGTGATCGTGAAGGCACCGTGGTCGGTGCTGCCCACGCCGGTTGGCGGAGCCTTTGCGGGGGTGTGCTGGAGAATCTGGTTGACGCCATGGCCGTTGCCGGTGAAGACCTGCAGGCCTGGATGGGGCCTGCCATTGGCCCCGGGAGCTTTGAAGTGGGGCCGGAGGTTCGAGCTGCCTTCCTTGAGGAGGATCTGGCAGCCGAACGGGCATTCTCCGCAGCGGACGCCCGCCCTGGCCACTACTTTGCGGATATCTATGAGCTGGCTCGACAGCGGCTGGTCAGGGCGGGCGTCCGGTCCGTTACCGGCGGAGGTTTCTGCACGGTGGATGACGATGCCCGCTTTTATTCCTACCGACGCGATGGCCAGACTGGCCGTATGGCCACGTTAGTCTGGCTAACCCATGCCGCCTCCCAATGATGTCCGTCAATTTTCTGACGGATTAGTGATCGTCACGCTTGAAGTCCCCCTGGTTGCCCCTACATTTAGGGTAACGCAATTCGAATGTTGACTGAGTCGCCATGACTCGCCGAAACATTCGGCTACCTGATCGGGGAGTGAATTATGAGAATCGACAAGCTCACCAGCCGGCTGCAGACCGCTCTGGCGGATGCCCAGTCACTGGCGGTCGGCAAGGATCACAATTTTATTGAGCCTGTGCACCTGATGCAGGCGCTGCTGGATCAGGACGCCAGCTCCATCAAGCCGCTCCTGAAACAGGCTGGCGCCGAGCCGGGGCGTGTCCGCCAGGCGGTCGTCCGGGAAATCGACAACCTGCCGGAGGTGCAGGGTTCGGCGGGCGATGTGTCCATGTCCAACGATATGGGTCGGCTGTTCAATATTGCTGACAAGCTCGCCCAGAAACGAAAAGACCAGTTCATTTCCAGTGAGTTGATGCTGCTGGCAGCACTGGAGGACCGCGGTACCCTCGGCCGGGTGTTGCGGGAGCAGGGCGTCGACAAGGCGGCCCTTGAAACGGCCATTAATGATGTTCGGGGAGGTGAATCGGTGAGCGATGCGGGCGCCGAAGAGAATCGCCAGGCGTTGTCCAAGTACACTATTGATCTGACGGAGCGCGCCGAAGCGGGCAAGCTTGACCCGGTGATTGGCCGGGACGATGAAATCCGCCGGACCATTCAGGTGCTCCAGCGCCGCAGGAAAAACAACCCGGTGCTGATCGGTGAACCCGGTGTTGGCAAAACTGCCATCGTTGAGGGGCTGGCCCAGCGCATCGTCAATGGTGAAGTCCCCGACGGCCTGAAGGACAAAAAAGTGCTGTCGCTCGACATGGGGGCCCTGATTGCTGGCGCCAAGTTCCGGGGCGAGTTTGAAGAACGTCTGAAAGCGGTGTTGAACGAGCTTTCCAAGCAGGAAGGCCAGATCATTCTCTTTATCGATGAAATTCACACCATGGTGGGCGCCGGTAAGGCCGAAGGCTCCATGGATGCCGGTAATATGCTGAAGCCGGCCCTGGCCCGGGGTGAGCTGCACTGTGTTGGTGCCACTACGCTCAATGAATACCGTGAGAATATCGAAAAAGACGCGGCTCTGGAGCGCCGGTTTCAGAAAGTGCTGGTGAGCGAGCCCAACGAAGAAGACACCATCGCAATATTGCGGGGGCTCAAGGAACGTTACGAAGTTCACCATGGTGTTGAGGTCACGGATGGGGCGATCATCGCCGCCGCCAAACTCTCGCATCGCTATATCACGGATCGACAACTGCCGGATAAGGCCATTGATCTGGTGGATGAAGCGGCCAGCCAGATCCGCATGGAAATGGACTCGAAGCCCGAACCTCTGGACCGCCTGGAACGCCGGCTGATTCAGTTGAAAATTGAGCGCGAGGCGCTGAAGAAAGAGACCGACGCCGCCTCCCGTAAACGCCTGCACGAATTGTCGGAAGTGATTGCCCGGGTTGAGCGGGAATATGCGGACCTCG
Source organism: uncultured Marinobacter sp. (assembly GCA_966210405.1). Lineage (GTDB taxonomy): Bacteria > Pseudomonadota > Gammaproteobacteria > Pseudomonadales > Oleiphilaceae > Marinobacter. The sequence continues at coordinate 6,622 of CBIHLH010000128.1, read as the reverse complement.
AGGAGGTCTGGAATACGGAAAAAGCCGCGCTTCACGGCTCCCAGAAGATCAAGAGTCAGTTGGAGCAGGCCCGGATTGATCTTGAGAATGCCCGCCGTGCGGGCGATCTGGGCAAGATGTCGGAACTCCAGTATGGCAGGATCCCGGAGCTTGAGCGGCAGTTGGATATGGCCAGCCAGGCGGAAATGATGGAAATGAAATTGCTCCGGAACCGGGTCACCGATGAAGAGATCGCGGAGGTGGTCTCAAAGTGGACCGGTATTCCTGTCTCCAAGATGCTGGAGGGCGAACGGGACAAGCTGATGCGCATGGAAGAGGCGTTGCATGGCCGTGTCATCGGTCAGGATGAAGCAGTAGAAGCGGTTGCCAATGCGGTGCGGCGCTCCCGTGCCGGGCTCTCTGATCCGAACCGGCCCAACGGCTCGTTTCTGTTTCTGGGGCCCACGGGTGTGGGTAAAACCGAGCTCTGCAAGGCGCTGGCATCGTTCCTCTTCGATACGGAGGAGGCCATGGTGCGGATCGATATGTCCGAGTTCATGGAGAAGCACTCGGTGGCCCGCCTGATTGGGGCACCCCCGGGCTATATCGGGTATGAGGAAGGCGGCTACCTGACTGAGGCGGTTCGTCGCCGCCCCTATTCTGTATTGCTACTGGACGAGGTCGAGAAGGCCCATCCCGATGTCTTCAACATCCTGTTGCAGGTGCTCGAGGATGGCCGGCTGACCGACGGCCAGGGCCGGACCGTTGATTTCCGGAACACCGTTATCGTCATGACCTCAAACCTGGGCTCTGACATCATCCAGCAGAAAGCCGGCGAGGAGAACTACGAGAACATGAAAAGCGCTGTCCTGGAGGTGGTTGGCCAGCATTTCCGCCCGGAGTTCATCAACCGCGTGGATGAGGTAGTGGTGTTCCATCCACTGGCACAAACCCAGATCCAGGGCATTGCCCGGATTCAGATTGAGTCTCTCGGCAAACGCCTGAAGGACCAGGATATGAGGCTGGAGCTGGATGAGGAGGCCATGACCTTGTTGGCGGATGTTGGCTATGACCCGGTCTACGGTGCCCGCCCGTTGAAGCGGGCAATCCAGCGAATGATTGAAAATCCACTGGCGCAGCGGTTACTGCAGGGCGAATTTGTGCCTGGAGATGTCATTCGAGGCACGGTAAAGGACCACCGGTTGGACTTCACCAAAGCCTGACGGAAGGCGGGGCCGGATGGCCCCGCCTTTATGACTGGGTGTTGACCATTTCGGGATTGCAGTTCTCTTCGGCAAGCGCTTTGAATTTCGTGCGCTGCTCCGCAATTTCTTCCGGTGAGAGGTAGCGTTGCTCGCCGTTTTCGCTGACGCGGATGCGGGCGTTTCTGTTGATAATGTCGAGGTTGGAGCGCGCGGTTGCGCAATTCGCTTCCCGTTGCTTCCGGCGAGCCTCTTCCGCCGCCGTTTCGAGTTCCTTCTCCTTCCGCGTTTTCTGTTGCTCTTCCATCTTCTTCAGTCGCTCCTGGGGGGCCGACCGACCGCCTGATGCCTCAGAGGAGGTCCCGGAGCGAACGTTGAGCTTTTCCGCGGCCATGCCGGTTGGCTGGCGATCGCCAAAATGGATCACGCCATTTTCATCAGTCCACTTGTAAACAGAGGCGCTCGTGGCGATGGCGGGAGCCATGGCCATCAACAGAGTCAGCGTCAGGATTTTTTTGTTCATGGTTCCACTCGCGTTTGTTCTCGGTGCCCCGGCGGGCAGCAGGCTGGTATCCGCCGGATCCGTTATTGATGGTCAACCAGACCATCATGCCATTCACGCATGGTATTTTCTTCTGTCTGGTTCAAAACTCTGTTGTTGAATTGTTTCCGGCACGGCCAGCCACTGGTCAGTATAGGTGCAGAATCCTGAACAGGCTATTGACAGGGAGTTTCGCGCTGTCAGAATTACTGATCGCCTGAAGACAGGGGCCAATACGGCAGGCAATCCCGAGCGAGTATCCCCCGTTAATCACCACACTGAACGCGTCATACCTTGCCGCGTGCTGGTCGTTGCTTACACGCAGCCCGTTGATAGGCCGTTCTCCGCAACCCTCAGGAGCGCGGCTGGCCAGGAGACAACCTCTTATCAGGTGTGGAGGAACAGCCGGTTCCGCTTCCACAAGAAGCAGGGCAACCGCGAATCCAGGCAACCGGGGCGCTTCCCCGGCTCATTCACTCGTAGAAGAGGGTAGAAAATCGTGGAGTTATTGTCTGGCGCCGATATGCTGATCCGCTCCCTGCAAGATGAAGGGATCGAATACATATACGGCTATCCGGGTGGTGCGGCGTTGCATATCTATGATGCGCTGTTCAGACAGGACAAGGTCAAGCACATTCTGGTGAGGCACGAGCAGGCGGCGGTCCATATGGCTGACGGTTATGCTCGGGCGACCGGAAAGCCAGGTACCGTGCTGGTGACTTCGGGTCCTGGAGCCACCAACACCATTACCGGCATTGCGACCGCCTTTATGGATTCCATTCCGATGGTGGTGCTGTGTGGTCAGGTGGCGTCCACGCTGATTGGAGAGGATGCCTTTCAGGAAACCGACATGATCGGCGTGTCCCGTCCGGTAGTGAAACACAACCTCAGCGTACGCCATCCCGAGGAAATTCCCGAGATTGTCCGCAAGGCGTATTACATCGCCTCCACCGGGCGCCCCGGCCCTGTGGTCGTGGATATCCCGAAGGATATGACCACTCCAAATGAACGGTACGAGTACGCGTTTCCCAAAAAGGTAAAACTGCGCTCCTATAATCCCGCAATCCGTGGCCATGCCGGCCAGATCAAGAAAGCGGTGGATATGCTGTTGGCGGCGCGTCGCCCGATCATATACGCCGGCGGTGGTGTGATCCTTGGCAAGGCGTCGGACCAGTTAACCGAGTTGGTTCGGATGCTTGGCTATCCCATCACCAATACGCTGATGGGCATTGGCTGCTACCCGGCAAGCGACAAGCAGCATCTGGGGTGGCTGGGGATGCACGGGACGTATGAAGCCAATATGGCGATGCATCATTCGGATCTGATCCTCGCAGTGGGGGCCAGGTTTGATGACCGGGTCACTAACGCTACCGAGAAATTCTGTCCGGGGGCCCGTATTGTCCACATTGACATTGACCCTGCTTCGATCTCGAAAACCATCGATGCTGACGTCCCCATTGTCGGTCCGGTGGACGCGGTGCTGAAAGAAATGCTGTCGCTGGTGAAAGAAAGCAAGGAAAAGCCGGACGCCGAGGCCCTGTCTTCCTGGTGGAAGCAGATTGGCGAATGGCGGGCGTTCCACGGCATGCGTTATGAGACCAGTCCGGACGTGATCAAGCCGCAGGAGGTTATCGAAACCCTGTGCCGCCTGACCAAAGGCGAGGCCTTTGTCACGTCCGACGTGGGGCAGCACCAGATGTTTGCGGCCCAGTACTACAAGTTTGACAAGCCCAATCGCTGGATTAACTCCGGAGGCCTCGGCACCATGGGGTTTGGGCTTCCCGCCGCGATGGGCGTCAAACTGACGCATCCGGACGATGAGGTGTTGTGCATCACCGGTGAAGGCAGTATCCAGATGAATATCCAGGAGCTGTCCACGTGCAAGCAGTACAATCTGCCCGTCAAGATCATCAACCTGAACAACCAGGCCCTTGGCATGGTGAAGCAATGGCAGGATATGAATTACGAGTCCCGTCATTCCCAGTCGTACATGGAGTCGCTGCCGGACTTTATTAAACTGGCAGAAGCCTATGGCCACGTTGGTGTCCGTATCGATAAAAAAGAAGATCTGGAAGCCAAGCTGAAAGAAGTGCTGGCCATGAAGGACAAACTGGTTTTCGTGGATATTTACGTGGATCGGTTTGAGCACGTATACCCGATGCAGGTTGCCCGTGGCTGCATGAAGGACATGTGGCTCAGCAAAACGGAGAGGGTGTGATCATGCGTCGAATCATTTCTGTTTTGCTTGAAAACGAACCGGGCGCCCTGTCCCGGGTTGTCGGCCTGTTTTCCCAGCGCAACTACAACATCGAAACGCTTACGGTGGCACCCACGGAAGACGAGACGCTGTCCCGCCTTACCGTGACCACCACGGGGTCGGATAAGGTCATTGAGCAGATCACCAAGCAGCTGAACAAGCTGATTGAGGTGGTGAAGCTGGTGGATCTGACAGAAGGCTCCCACATTGAGCGTGAACTGATGCTGGTCAAACTGAAAGCCACGGGGTCCCAGCGGGCCGAGATAAAGCGCACGGTGGACATTTTTCGAGGTCAGATCGTGGATGTCACCAGCTCGGTTTATACTGTTCAGCTGGCCGGCGACAGTGAAAAGCTGGATGGCTTCATTCAGGCGATTGGTACTTCGGGGGTGCTTGAAGTTGTACGCACCGGCGTCTCCGGCATCGCCAGGGGCGAGAAAGTGCTTAGCCTTTAAGTTTTTCGGAAATTTGAACATCATGGTCTGTTCGGGCCAATACAATTAACAGAGGTTTGTCATGCAGGTTTATTACGATAAGGATTGCGATCTTTCGATCATTCAGGGCAAGAAAGTTGCCATCATTGGTTTCGGCTCTCAGGGGCACGCCCACGCGTGCAACCTGAAAGAGTCTGGCGTTGACGTAACGGTGGGCCTGCGCCCCGGGTCTTCGTCCATTGCCAAAGCGGAAGCCTATGGCCTGAAGACCAGCGATGTTCCCGCTGCCGTTGCCGCCGCTGACGTCGTTATGGTTCTGACCCCGGATGAATTCCAGTCCCAGCTGTATCAGACTGAAATCGAGCCGAATCTGAAGCAGGGCGCCACACTGGCTTTCGCCCACGGCTTTGCGATTCACTATAACCAGATCGTTCCGCGCAAGGATCTGGACGTCATCATGGTGGCTCCGAAGGCTCCGGGCCACACGGTGCGCACCGAGTTCACCCGTGGTGGTGGTATCCCTGACCTGATCGCTATCTTCCAGGATTCTTCCGGTAGCGCCAAGAACCTGGCACTTTCCTACGCCAGCGGTATCGGTGGCGGTCGTACCGGCATCATCGAAACCACCTTCAAGGACGAGACAGAAACGGACCTGTTCGGTGAGCAGGCGGTTCTGTGCGGTGGTACAGTCGAGTTGGTCAAGGCGGCTTTCGAAACGCTGGTGGATGGCGGTTATGAGCCCGAAATGGCTTACTTCGAGTGCCTGCACGAGTTGAAGCTGATCGTTGACCTCATGTACGAAGGCGGTATCGCCAACATGAACTATTCCATCTCCAACAACGCCGAATATGGTGAGTATGTGACTGGCCCGGAGATCATCAATGAGCAGTCCCGCGAAGCCATGCGCAATGCGCTGAAGCGCATCCAGAGCGGTGAGTACGCCAAGATGTTCATCTCCGAAGGTGCTCTGAACTATCCGTCCATGACGGCGCGTCGCCGCCAGAATGCGGAGCATCAGATTGAGACGGTGGGCGAGAAGTTGCGGGGCATGATGCCCTGGATTTCCGCTAACAAGATTGTGGATAAGGACAAGAACTAAGCGGAATTCCGCCAGGTATTGGAAAACGCGGCCCGGGTGGCCGCGTTTTTCGTATATAATCGGCCCAAATGCTTTCCGGAGTAATGGGATGACTGAAGAGAAAAAAGCCGCTGACCGCTCTGCCAGACACGGAGAAGCGGGGCATGAAGAAAGACGCATTGACGACGAACCCGAGGCGGGTGAAGTCGTTGAGGAAGAGTTGGTGGAAGGGACGCCTGTGCAAAGAAAAGGCATTTATCTGTTGCCCAACGCGCTTACCACGGCGTCACTGTTTTCAGGCTTCTACGCCATCGTCTCCGCGGCAAACGGTGTCTTTGACAACGCGGCGATTGCCATTTTTGTCTCCATGATCCTTGATGGGCTGGATGGGCGCGTGGCCCGGATGACCAATACGCAAAGCAAGTTCGGCGAGGAGTATGACTCTCTGGCCGACATGGTCGCCTTTGGCGTTGCGCCCGGCATGGTCGCTTTTTTCTGGTCGCTCAATGGTCTGGGTAAAGTGGGCTGGGCGATCACCTTTATTTACGTCGCTGGCGCGGCATTGAGACTTGCGCGTTTCAATACCCAGATCGGGTCGGTGGACAAGAAGTATTTTGTTGGCTTGCCGAGCCCCTCGGCTGCCGCTTGTGTGGCGGGGTTGGTGTGGTGTTTCCACCAGTTTGAGCCGGCTGCCTGGCTAACGTTGCTGACGATCATTGTTGTCGGTGGTACCGGTGTAATGATGGTGAGTAATATTCTGTATCGCAGCTTCAAAGACCTGGATATGCGGGGCCGCGTGCCATTCGCCGCCATATTGCTGGTTGTGCTGATCTTGGTGGTCATTGCGCTCGATCCGGCAACGGTGCTGTTCTCTGCGTTCCTGATTTATGCGTTATCCGGCCCCATTCGTGCGTTGTTTCGCCGGAAGCCCCGCCGAGCAAGCGGGAGTGGGGAATAGCAGGTTGATCACGGACTGATCAGCTGTATAAGTGGAAACCGAAGTCGTTATAAATAAATTTCAAAAGCGCGTTGACAGTTTTTCTGACGTCTGTAGAATGCGCATCTCTTTCGAGGGTAACGCCGCTGAGGCGGGTTCGGAATTGGAAGGCAACTGTTTGAAAGTATTGAAGA
>CBIHLH010000127.1:0-10953 GCA_966210405.1 uncultured Marinobacter sp. | reverse complement strand
ATCCGGGGCGGCCTGCAGGCCATCCCCCGGGGGCAGTATGAGGCTGCGGACGCGCTGGGGCTCGGGTACTGGAAAAAAACCGGGCTGATCATACTGCCCCAGGCCCTGAAAATGGTCATTCCCGGCATCGTTAACACGTTTATTGCGCTGTTCAAGGATACCACGCTGGTGCTGATCATTGGCCTGTTTGACATCCTTGGCACGGTTCAGTCAACGGTCACGGATCCTGCCTGGCAGAACGTTGCCGTGGAGGGGTATGTGTTCGTTGCCTTCTGTTTCTGGGTGTTCTGCTTTGGCATTTCCCGCTACAGCCAGAACCTGGAGCGCAAACTCGACACTGATCATAAAACATGATGGGTAATCCAATGACAGAAACCACCCAAACACCGGACAACCAGCAAACCGCCGGGAGCCGGAATGAGCCGAAAGCCGACATTATTCGTGTCGAGGGCATGCATAAATGGTACGGAGACTTCCACGTCCTGAAAGACCTGAATCTGGCGGTGAAGCAGGGCGAACGTATCGTGATCTGTGGCCCGTCGGGCTCAGGAAAATCCACTTTTATCCGCTGTATCAACCGGCTGGAAGAGCATCAGCAGGGCAAGATCGTGGTGGATGACGTGGAGTTGACCGATGATGTGCGCCAGATTGACACCGTGCGCCGGGAAGTGGGCATGGTGTTTCAGCACTTCAACCTGTTTCCCCATCTGACGGTGCTGGAGAACTGTTGCCTGTCGCCGATCTGGGTCCGGAAGATTCCTCGCCGGAAAGCGGAAGCGAGTGCCATGGAATACCTGGAAAGGGTCAAGATTCCGGATCAGGCCAACAAGTACCCGGGGCAGCTGTCCGGTGGTCAGCAGCAGCGGGTGGCCATTGCCCGTGCCCTGTGCATGAAGCCGAAAATCATGCTGTTTGACGAGCCCACGTCGGCCCTGGATCCGGAAATGATCAAGGAAGTGCTCGACGTTATGGTGGAGCTGGCGGAAAGCGGCATGACCATGATCTGCGTGACCCACGAAATGGGCTTTGCCAAAACGGTCGCGGATCGGGTGATCTTCATGGACGGTGGCGAAATCGTGGAAGAGGCTCCGCCGCAGGCATTTTTCTCCAATCCCCGGGAGCCGAGAACCCGGAAATTCCTGGAGCAGATTCTGCACAACTGAGGATGACAGGCCGGGCCGCTGCCCGGCCTGTCTTCGTTACAGCGGGTATTTTTTCAGGGCAGGCGAGGTGTCGGCTGTTACGTCCAGCCACCAGACGTTCTCGGCCCAGTCGCCCAGCACAATCCGCTTTGCAGGCTGCCCGTTCGCGTTCAGTTCATGCTCTGCCGGCCGATGGGTATGGCCGTGAATCATCCGTTGCACGCCGTGGGCCTCCATTTCCCGGACCACTTCCTCTGGTGTCACGTCCATAATGAACTCCTCCTTGCCCTGGTTTTTCGCCATACTGATTTCCCGGAGTTGACGGGCCATCTGCTGGCGGTCTTTCAGAGGGCGCTGGAGGATCATCTGCTGCCACTGGGGGTTGCGCATGTTGGCACGGAATTTCTGGTACTCCACATCGGCGGTGCACAGGCTGTCGCCATGCATCAGCAGGGTGGGTGTGCCATACAGGTCGATGACCGTGGGATCTGCCAGCAAGGTCGCACCGGCACGTTCGCAGAAATCCTCTCCGATCAGGAAATCCCGGTTGCCATGCATCAGAAAGATCCCGGTGCCGCTGTCGCTCACGTTGTGCAGGGCGGCGGCCACCTGCTCCTGCAGCGGGGTGCGCTCATCGTCCCCGATCCAGGCCTCGAAAAAGTCACCGAGGATGTAGAGTTGTTCCGCGCCCCTGGCTTTTTCATCGAGAAAGTTCAGGAAAGCACCGGTGATGTCCGGGCGTGATTCCTCGAGGTGAAGGTCCGAAATAAACAGCGTGGTCACGCGTCCCCCAGAACCTCGGCCTTTTCGATAACCACATCCTCCGCGGGCACATCCTGATGGCCGGCGCGCATGGTGGTACGTGCGGCACGAATGGCGTTGACCGTTTCCATGCCATCAACCACTTTACCGAACACACAGTAGCCCCAGCCCTCCGCATTCTTGGCGGTGTGGTCCAGGAAGCCATTATTCTCAACGTTGATGAAGAACTGGGCGGTGGCGGAGTGCGGGTCCATGGTGCGGGCCATGGCAACGGTACCCTGCATGTTGCTCAGGCCGTTATCTGCTTCGTTCTGGATGGATTCCCGGGTTTTCCGGGGCGTCATGCCCGGCTCAAAACCGCCACCCTGAATCATGAAGTTGCTGATCACACGGTGAAAAATCAGGCCATCGTAAAAGCCATCGCGAACGTACTGTTCGAAGTTTTTGGCGGTTTCCGGTGCCTTGTCGTAGTCCAGTTCCAGCGTGATGTCACCGTAATTGGTTGTCAGCAGAATCATCAGGGTTTCCTGTTCAGAAAAGTGGATAGTGTGAAAAGCCCCATTGTACGCAAGAGTTTCCCGCTATGCATGAGTCCGGCATGGATTTGTGAGTATAATACGCGGTTTAAGATTCACTCCCCTTTAACAGAGATTGTATGAGCGCCGAGTCGAAGAAAGCCCACAACTTTATCCAGAGCCTGATCGAAGACGCCATCGCCGGGGGCCAGCACACCGGCAAGGTGGTGACCCGTTTTCCGCCTGAGCCCAACGGCTACCTGCACATCGGTCACGCCAAATCGATCTGCCTGAATTTTGGCGTCGCCGAGACCTTTTCCGGCGAGTGTAACCTGCGATTTGACGACACCAACCCGGAGAAGGAAAACCAGGAGTATATCGACGCCATCAAGCAGGACGTGGAATGGCTTGGTTATGAGTGGGCCGGTGAGGTGCGCTACGCCTCGGATTATTTTGACGCTCTGTATGAGTTTGCCGAAGAGCTGATTACCCGGGACAAGGCTTACGTGTGCGCCCTGACCGCTGACGAAATGGCAGAGTATCGTGGCAGCCTGAAAGAGCCGGGCAGGAATAGTCCCTACCGGAACCGTCCGGTAGACGAGAGCCTCCAGCTGTTCCGCGACATGCGTGATGGTAAATTCGGGAACGGTGAGCTGGTGCTTCGGGCCAAGATCGACATGGCCTCCCCGAACATCAACCTGCGGGATCCGATTCTTTACCGTATCCGGTATGCCGACCATCACCAGACCGGTAATAAGTGGTGCATCTACCCGATGTACGATTTCACCCATCCGATCTCCGATGCCATGGAGGGCATCACCCACTCCCTGTGCACTCTGGAATTCGAGGATCACCGGCCCCTGTATGACTGGGTGCTGGATAACATTTCCGGCCCGTGCCATCCGCGCCAGATTGAGTTTGCCCGGCTGAACCTCAACTACACTATCACCTCAAAGCGTAAGCTCCGGCGGCTGGTGGATGAGGGCGTTGTGGATGGCTGGAACGACCCGCGTATGCCCACCATTTCCGGCATGCGCCGGCGCGGTTACACGCCCGAATCGGTTCGTACCTTCTGTGGCATGATCGGTGTCAACAAGGCCGGTGGAACGGTGGACGTGGGCATGCTGGAGCACGCTATCCGGGAAGACCTGAACACCCGAGCCCCTCGCGCCATGTGTGTGATGCGCCCGCTAAAGGTCACGCTGACCAATTATCCGGCCGATCGGAGCGAGACCCTGACGCTCCCTGTGCACCCGCAAAACCCGGACATGGGCGAGCGGGAAGTGCCCTGGACCCAGACCCTGTATATCGATCGTGAAGATTTCGAAATGGAGCCACCGCGCAAGTGGAAGCGGCTGGCGCCGGATCAGGCCGTGCGCCTGCGGGGCGGCTATGTGATGACCTGCCGGGAAGTCGTTCGCGACAACAGTGGGCAGATCACTGAGCTCCGGTGCGAATACGATCCGGCCACCCTGGGCGTCAATCCAGAAGGCTATAAGCCCAACGGCGTTATCCACTGGGTGTCTGCCATCGACAGTGTGGATGCAGACATCAACCTCTACGACCGCCTGTTCAACCACGAATCTCCGGACAGCGACAAGAACGGTGACCTGATGGATCACCTGAACCCGGAATCGCTGGTGGTTCTGAAAGGCGCCCGGGTTGAGAAGAGTCTGGCGGAGCCCCGCACCGATCTGCCCTATCAGTTTGAGCGGGAAGGCTATTTCTTTTGCGACCAGGAGCACACCGCCAAGGCCGGACGGCCGGTGTTTAACCGCACCGTAACGCTCAGGGATTCCTGGGGTAAGGGGGGCAAGTGATCCGCATTTACAACACGCTGAGTCAGCAGAAGGAAACGTTCAGGCCGATCGAGCCGGGCAAGGTCCGGATGTACGTCTGCGGCATGACGGTGTACGACTACTGCCATCTTGGCCATGCCCGGGTTCTGGTGGCATTTGATGTAATCACCCGTTACCTGCGCTACCGGGGCTATGGCGTGCATTACGTTCGCAACATCACGGATATCGACGACAAGATTCTGCGCCGGGCGGATGAAAACAGTGAGCCGTATGAGCAGCTTACCGAACGCATGATTCAGGCCATGCATGAGGACGAGGCCCGTCTGGGCGTGTTGCCTCCGAGTGAGGAACCCAGGGCCACGGCGTATATCGCTGAAATCATTGCCATGATTCATAAGTTGATCGCCGGCGGACATGCCTATGCCGCTGGCAATGGTGATGTCTATTTTGCGGTGGATTCCTTCGACGGCTACGGCAAACTCAGTAAAAAGAAACTGGAAGACCTGCTGGCCGGTGCCCGGGTTGATGTTCAGGAGGCCAAGCGCAGCCCGGCGGATTTCGCCTTGTGGAAAGCGGCTAAGGCCGGGGAGGTCAGCTGGCCGTCACCCTGGGGGGATGGTCGGCCGGGCTGGCACATTGAGTGCTCGGCCATGTCCACCTGCTGCCTGGGCGACACCTTCGATATCCATGGTGGTGGCCCGGACCTGCTGTTTCCGCACCACGAGAACGAAATTGCCCAGTCCGAGTGCGCCACCGGCCACACCTTCGTGAATACCTGGATGCACGCGGGCGCCATTCGGGTAAACAGGGAGAAAATGTCCAAATCCCTGGGCAATTTCTTCACCATCCGCGAGATCATGGAAACCTACCCCGCGGAAGTCGTTCGCTATTTCCTGGTCTCCAGCCATTACCGGAGCCAGGTGGACTACTCCGAGGAAAACCTGGCCGAAGCCGGTCGCACGTTAACCCGGTTATATCACGCCCTGCGCGGTGTTTTGCCGGCCAAGGCAGCGGATGTCCCGGAAACAGAGCATGACCAGCGGTTTGCCGAAGCGATGGACGATGACTTCAACACCGCGGGCGCCATTGCCGTTTTGCACGCCGTTGCCAATGAGATCAATCAGCATCGTCGCGACGGCCGTGAAGAGGACGCCAAGCGAAGCGCGGCGGTACTGGTCCGGCTCGGTGGCGTGCTTGGCCTGCTGCAACAGGATCCTGAAGCCTTCTTCCAGGCGGACACGGGCAGTGAGCTTAACGCCGAGGACATTGAAGCGCTGATCCAGGCCCGGGCCGATGCCCGCAAGGCGAAGGATTTCGCCGAGGCCGACCGCATCCGGGACACGCTGTTGGAGAAAGGCATTATTCTGGACGATTCCCGCGAGGGAACGAGCTGGCGGAGAGCCTGAATTCAGGAACCTGATCGTTGGTCAGACCAGTTTTGCGCGTTCAGGCATGATCTTGTAAGGATTTTCCCTTATAATGCGGCGCTCAAATTAGAATGCCCCTCGTGACGAAGGGGGAGTCGGGAACATAACCCATTGAGGCAGACAACGATGACAGAACGCGTACAAATCGGCGGCATTCAGGTCGCCAAGAATCTGTATGATTTTGTAAACAATGAGGCGATTCCGGGAACCGGCGTCGATGCTGACAAATTCTGGGCAGAATTCGACAAGATCGTGAACGAGCTGGCACCGCGTAACCGCGAGCTGCTGGCCAAGCGCGACGCGCTCCAGGAAAAAATGGACAGCTGGAACCGCGACCACAAGGGCCAGGAGCTGGACATGGCCGAGTACAAGTCTTTCCTGAAAGACATCGGTTACCTGGTGGACGAGCCGTCCGGGTTCAAGATCTCCACTTCTAATGTGGATCCGGAAGTGGCCACCATGGCGGGCCCGCAGCTGGTGGTTCCGATCATGAATGCCCGTTTTGCCCTGAACGCGGCGAACGCACGCTGGGGCAGCCTATACGATGCCCTGTACGGCACCGATGCGATTTCCGAGGAAGACGGCGCTGGTAAAGGCCGCGGATACAACCCGGTGCGCGGCGCCAAGGTTATCGAATGGGCCCGCAACCTTCTCGACAGCTCCGCGCCTCTCGCGTCTGGTAGCCACAAGGATGCTGCAAAGTATCTGGTTGACGGTGGCAAGCTGGTCGTCAAGCTGCAGAACGGCGAGTCTACCGGCCTGAAAGACGAAGCCGGTTTTGTTGGCTATACCGGCGCTGCCGATGCACCCACCGGCGTACTGCTGGTCAAGAACGGCATGCATTTCGAGATCCAGATTGACGCCAGCCACCCTATTGGCAAAAGCGACGGCGCCCATGTCAAAGACGTGCTGATGGAGTCTGCTCTGACCACCATCATGGACTGTGAAGACTCGGTTGCCGCCGTGGACGCTGATGACAAGGCGCTGGCCTACCGTAACTGGCTCGGCCTGATGAAGGGCGATCTTCAGGAAACCTTCGAGAAGGGCGGCGAGCAGCTGACCCGGAAGATGAACGCGGACCGCACCTACACCGCACCGGATGGCCGCGAGCTCAGCCTGAAAGGTCGGAGCCTGATGTTTATCCGTAACGTCGGCCACCTGATGACCAACCCGGCCATCCTGCTGAAGGACGGCAATGAAGTGCCGGAAGGCCTGATGGACGGCCTGATCACGTCGCTGATCGCCATTCATGACATGAAGGGCAACGGCAAGTTCCAGAACAGCACCAAAGGCTCCATGTACATCGTGAAGCCGAAGATGCATGGCCCGGAAGAGGTGGCGTTCACCAACGAATTCTTCGGGCGCGTTGAAGATGCGCTGAGCCTGCCGCGCTTCAGTCTGAAGGTCGGCATCATGGACGAGGAGCGTCGCACCACGGTTAACCTGAAGGCCTGTATCCACGCCGCGAAAGAGCGCGCCGTGTTTATCAATACCGGCTTCCTGGATCGCACCGGTGATGAGATTCATACCTCGATGGAACTGGGGCCGTTTATTCGCAAGGGCGCGATGAAGCAGGCAACCTGGATTAACGCCTACGAGCAGTGGAACGTGGATATCGGCCTGGAAACCGGCTTCCGTGGCGTCGCCCAGATTGGCAAGGGCATGTGGGCCATGCCAGACCTGATGGCCGGCATGCTCGAGGCCAAGATCGGCCATCCTAAAGCCGGTGCCAACACCGCGTGGGTGCCGTCTCCGACCGCAGCAACCCTGCACGCCACCCATTATCATCAGGTGAGTGTGGCGGATGTCCAGAAGCAACTGGAAAGCCGCGCCCGCGCCGCCCTGGAAGATATCCTGACGGTTCCGGTCATGGCTGATCCTTCCTCGCTGAGCGCTGAAGACATCCAGCAGGAGCTGGACAACAACGCCCAGGGTATCCTCGGCTATGTTGTGCGCTGGGTCGACCAGGGCGTTGGCTGTTCCAAGGTGCCCGACATCAACGATGTGGGGCTGATGGAAGACCGGGCCACCCTGCGGATTGCTTCCCAGTTGCTGGCCAACTGGCTGCATCACGGTATCTGTTCAGAAGCGCAGATCCTGGAAACCATGAAACGCATGGCAGCGGTGGTCGACAAGCAGAACGCCGGGGATTCCGCCTACCGTCCGATGGCCGGAAACTTTGAGAGCAGTGTGGCCTTCCAGGCGGCGCTGGATCTGGTTCTCAAAGGCCGCGAGCAGCCGAACGGCTACACCGAGCCACTCCTGCACGCCTACCGCCTGAAGGCGAAGGGTCAGTAAGCCTGACAGTAAAAACCCCGCAAAAGCGGGGTTTTTACTGTCAGCTTCTCATAGAGGGGTCTGACCCCTGTGCAACACATCCGCAGCGTACAGAGTATTCTGCAGCAGGGTGGCGATCGTCATCGGCCCGACACCGCCGGGAACCGGCGTGATGTAGGCGGCGCGCTCGGCGGCGGCCTGAAAATCCACATCGCCTCGCAGTTTGCCGTCCTCCATGCGATTGATGCCCACGTCGATGACCGTGGCGCCCGGCTTTATCCACTCCCCCTTGATCAGCCCTGGCTTGCCGACCGCCGCAATCAGGATATCGGCTTCGCCGACGAACCGGGCCAGATCTGGTGTAAATCGATGGCAGATGGTTGTCGTGGCGCCCTTGAGCAGCAGTTCCATGCTCATGGGGCGGCCTACGATGTTGGACGCGCCAACGATGACCGCGTGCTGACCCTTGTAGGGCGTACCAATGGAGTCGAGCAGGGTGATGATGCCCGCCGGCGTACATGGCCGCAGAGTGGGCTTGCGCTGCATCAGGCGCCCGATGTTGTAGGGGTGGAAACCGTCCACATCCTTGTCGGGCCGGATCTTGACCAGAATCGGATCGGCGTCCAGGTGTCCGGGTAAGGGCAACTGGACCAGGATGCCGTCGACGATGGGGTTATCGTTCAGCTCATCCACCAGTGCCTCGAGGGCTTCCTGGCTGGTATCTTCCGGGAGATCGTAGGATAGGGAAAGAATGCCGGCCTCATCGCACGCTTTGCGTTTGTTGCCGACGTAAACACTGGAGGCCGGGTCGTTGCCCACCAGCACCACCGCCAGGCCCGGGGCGCGAAGGCCTTGTTGCCTGCGGGTTTCGACGCCAGTGGCGACCTGTTGTCTCACCGTGGCGGCGATGTCTTTTCCGTTAATCAGTTTGGCGCTCATGTCTCGTCTTGTCGATTGGGCAGTTGTAAATGAAGCCGGGCATTGTCTCATGCTTCCGCCGGAACTCCAATCAATGCCCGGGCGGCCTACCGGGAACTTTCAGGCTCCTCCGGGGTCACGGTAAGCTCCGGGTCCGGGGGCAATTTCCAATTCCGTGTTGACGGAGCCGGCCGGCGCCGGTAATATGCGCGCCAACTTTGCTGAGGCACTTGTTGTTCAGTTCAGACGGGGTATAGCGCAGTCTGGTAGCGCGCCTGCTTTGGGAGCAGGATGTCGGGAGTTCGAATCTCTCTACCCCGACCATTTTCTGGATATTCAGGTGGGCGAACGGTCAAGCGCCCGTAGCTCAGCTGGATAGAGCACCCGCCTTCTAAGCGGGTGGTCGCAGGTTCGAGTCCTGCCGGGCGCGCCATCAAGTCGTTGGCTTGGTCCGCGCCGGAGCGATCGTAACCAGCAAAGTTGAAACAAGGCAGGTCCCGATGTGGTGGACGTAGCTCAGTTGGTAGAGCTCAGGATTGTGACTCCTGCGGTCGAGGGTTCGAACCCCTTCGTCCACCCCACTTTTCTTGAAGGTTTTATTTCCGCGTTTGTTGCCTCAATGGGTAGCTCAAGGGTTGCCGGTAAAGTGACAATCTGTTGTGCGCGAGTGGCGGAACTGGTAGACGCGCTGGATTTAGGTTCCAGTGGGGCAACCCGTGAGAGTTCGAGTCTCTCCTCGCGCACCATCCTTTCTTTCAGTGCCCCCTTTATATTGCCGTTTATCGCCCCCACTATGCCCGTTACGGGTTTATTGCGCTGTGATCAGAGCCCTGAAACCACTGAGTTCTGGTGATTCTCTCTGCGGGGCAAACCATGATAAACTACCGGCTTTTAATTTTCGGTTCTTTCACGGGCAGCCGCCCGGGTCTGGACTTTTAGGTTTAAATTCATTCACATACTGAACCTGTAATTTGAGGATCTTCCATGCAAGTGTCTGTTGAAACGACCTCCAACATCGAGCGTCGCATGACGATTGGTGTGCCCGCCCAGGAAATTGACCAGGCGGTCCAGAAGCGCCTGCAGGAAACCGCGCGCACAGTACGCCTGAACGGTTTCCGCCCGGGAAAGGTGCCCATGAGCGTGGTCAAGCGTCGTTTCGGTGACAGCGTCCGTCAGGAAATTGTCGGCGAAGTGATGCGCGACCATTACGTCAAGGCACTGCAAGAGCAGGATATCAACCCGGCGGGCTGGCCAAAATTCGAACCGAAAACCATGGAAGAGGGCAAAGACCTTGAGTTCGTCGCCGTCTTCGAGGTTTTGCCAGACATTGAGCTGGGTGACCTGAGCAAGATATCGGTTGAAAAGCTGACCTCGGAAATCACCGACAAAGACGTCGATAACATGATCGACAACCTGCGTCGGCAGCAGGCCACGATGAAGGAAGTCAAGCGCAAGTCCAAGAATAAGGACGTGCTGACTATTGATTTCAAAGGGTTTATCGACGGAGAAGAGTTTGAGGGCGGCGCCGCTGAAGGCCATCGCCTGACTCTGGGATCCGATCAGATGATCCCGGGCTTCGAGAAGGCGATCGTTGGTGGCAAGGCCGGCGAGGAGCTGGAAATCGAAGTCACCTTCCCGGAGGACTATCAGAACGAGGAACTGGCGGGCAAGCCGGCCAGGTTCGAGATCAAGGTCCACAAGGTCGAAGAGCCGCAGCTGCCTGAACTGGATGCCGAGTTTTTCAAGAAGTTCGGTATCGATGCGGAAGATGAAATCGCGTTCCGTGAGGAAGTGAAGAAAAACATGGAGCGGGAACTCAAGCAGGCGGTTTCCAACAAAGTAAAGAATGACGTGGTTGACGGTTTGCTGGAGACCACCGAGCTGGACATTCCGGCTGCTCTGGTTGATCAGGAAATTGATCGCCTGCGCCAGGATGCGGTTCAGCGCTTCGGTGGCCAGGTAGACTTCCAGCAGCTGCCCAAGGAAATCTTTGATGAGCAGGCCCGTCGCCGGGTAAAAACCGGGCTGCTGTTCCAGGAAGTGGTCAAGAAAAACGACCTGAAGGCCGATCCGGCGCACCAGATGACCGCGCACCACTACTGCCGCCAGGTCA
>CBIHLH010000126.1:0-11094 GCA_966210405.1 uncultured Marinobacter sp. | reverse complement strand
CCGAGGGGTCAGACCCTGACCCCGAGGGGTCAGACCCCACCTTCAAGCAGCACTCTCAGACTGCAGGAAATCCTCCGCAAACCGTTGCAACACACCGCCAGCACTGTAAATAGACACTTCTTCGGCGGTATCCAGTCTGCAGATCACGGGCACGCGTTCGGTGTTGCCGTTCTTGCGGTGGATGACCAGCGTCAGCTCGGCGCGAGGCGCTGCGGCGCCCTCCACGTCGTAGGTTTCGGTGCCGTCGATACCCAGGGTTTGGCGGGTGGTGCCTTCCTCGAATTGCAACGGCATCACGCCCATGCCCACCAGGTTGGTACGGTGAATGCGTTCAAAGCCTTCCGCCACAATCGCCTCCACGCCTGCCAGCGCCACGCCTTTGGCGGCCCAGTCACGGGAGGAACCCTGGCCGTAGTCCGCGCCGGCGATGATGATCAGCGGCTGTTTGCGTTCCATATAGGTTTCAATGGCTTCCCACATGCGAGTGACCTTGCCTTCCGGCTCGATCCGCGCCAGCGAACCCTGTTTCACCTTGCCGTTTTCGTCCCGGACCATTTCGTTGAACAGTTTCGGGTTGGCGAAGGTGGCCCGTTGCGCGGTCAGGTGATCACCCCGATGGGTGGCGTAGGAGTTAAAGTCCTCCTCCGGCACGCCCATCTTGTGCAGGTATTCACCCGCAGCGCTGTCCATCAGAATGGCGTTGGACGGCGACAGATGGTCGGTGGTGATGTTATCCGGCAGCACCGCCAGCGGGCGCATGCCCTTGAGGGTTTTCTCCCCCACCATGCCACCTTCCCAGTAGGGCGGGCGACGAATGTAGGTGCTCTGGGGCCGCCAGTCATAGTTCGGGTTGGTGTTGGCCTGCGCATCCCGGGTGATGTCGAACATCGGAATATAGGTACTGCGGAACTGTTCCGGCTTGACGCTGGATTTCACGATGGCATCGATCTCCGCATCGTCCGGCCAGATGTCCTTCAGAGTGATGGGGTTGCCGTTCTGGTCATGGCCCAGGGTGTCCTTCTCGATGTCGAAGCGGATGGTGCCGGCAATGGCATAGGCGACGACCAGCGGCGGAGACGCCAGGAACGCCTGCTTGGCGTAGGGGTGAATCCGGCCGTCAAAGTTACGGTTGCCGGACAGCACCGCCGTTGAGTACAGGTCCCGGTCGATGATTTCCTGCTGGATTTTCGGGTCCAGAGCGCCGCTCATGCCGTTACAGGTAGTGCAGGCAAAAGCCACCACGCCAAATCCCAGGGTTTCCAGCTCGGGTAGCAGTTTGGCTTCTTCCAGATACATCTTGACCGTTTTGGAGCCCGGCGCCAGGGAGGTTTTCACCCAGGGCTTGCGGGTCAGGCCCAGTTTGTTGGCGTTGCGGGCGATCAGGCCGGCGGCCACCATGTTACGAGGGTTACTGGTGTTGGTGCAGCTGGTGATGGCGGCGATAATGCAGGCGCCATCGGGCATCCTGCCCTCTTCCTTCTCCCATTTGCCAGCGATACCACGCTCGGCAAGCTCGGAGGTGGGCAGATGGGCGTGAGGATTGGAGGGGCCAGCCAGGGTACGGGTGACCTTCGACAGGTCAAACGTCAGCACACGCTCGTATTCGGCGTTCTTCATGCTGTCCGCCCACAAGCCGGTCTCTTTGGCAAACGTCTCGACCAGGGCAACCTGCTCGTCTTCACGACCGGTCAGCTTCAGGTAATCGATGGTCTGGCCGTCAATGTAGAACATCGCCGCGGTGGCCCCGTATTCCGGAGTCATGTTGGAGATAGTGGCCCGGTCACCGACGGTGAGGCTGTCAGCGCCTTCGCCATAAAATTCCAGGTAGGCACCCACCACGCGCTCTTTACGCAGGAATTCGGTGATCGCCAGTACCATGTCTGTACTGGTGATGCCGGGCTGAATTTTTCCGGTCAGCTCCACACCAACGATATCCGGCAACCGCATCATGGAGGCACGGCCAAGCATCACGCTCTCGGCTTCCAGGCCGCCAACGCCGACCGAAATGACGCCCAGGGCATCCACCATCGGGGTGTGGCTGTCGGTGCCAACACAGGTATCCGGGTAAGCTACGCCATCGCGAGCCTGAACCACCGGCGACATCTTCTCCAGGTTGATCTGATGCATGATGCCGTTGCCGGGCGGAATCACATCCACGTTCTCGAACGCAGTCTTGGTCCAGTTGATGAAGTGAAAACGGTCGTCGTTGCGGCGATCTTCGATCTGCCGGTTCTTTTCGAAAGCGTCCTGTTCGAAGCCCGCGTGTTCCACCGCCAGGGAGTGATCCACGATCAGCTGCGTGGGCACCACCGGGTTAACCTTGGCCGGGTCACCGCCCTTCTCCTTGATGGCATCGCGCAGGCCGGCCAGATCCACCAGAGCGGTCTGGCCAAGGATGTCGTGGCAAACCACTCGCGCGGGATACCAGGGGAAATCCAGATCCCGCTTGCGCTCGACCAGCTGTTTCAGGGAATCCGTCAACGCCGCCGGATCGCAACGGCGCACCAGTTGTTCCGCCAGGATTTTGGAGGTATACGGAAGTTTGTCATAGGCGCCGGCCTGGATGTCTTCCACGGCCTGGCGCGTATCGAAATAGTCCAGGTCGGTGCCGGGGAGGGGTTTGCGGTAGTTGGTGTTCATGGCCGCTCCTCAATCGGCACCCACTTGGCATCCGCCGGGCCGGTGTAATCGGCGCTCGGGCGAATGATGCGGTTTTTCTCGCGCTGCTCTTTCACGTGAGCGGTCCAGCCGGATACCCGGGACATCACGAAGATCGGGGTGAACAGCTCGGTCGGGATGCCCATGAAGTGATAAGCCGAGGCGTGGAAGAAGTCGGCGTTACAGAACAGCTTTTTCTCGCGCCACATCACGGCCTCGCAGCGCTCGGATACCGGGTACAGCACGGTATCGCCCACTTCCTCTGCCAGCTTCTTGGACCACTGCTTGATGATCGCGTTGCGCGGGTCTGAATCCTTGTAGATCGCGTGGCCAAAGCCCATGATCTTTTCCTTGCGCTCCAGCATGCCCAACAGGCCTTTTTCTGCCTCGTCCGGAGTCTTGAACTTCTGGATCAGTGCCATGGCGGCTTCGTTGGCGCCCCCGTGCAACGGTCCACGCAGTGTGCCGATGGCACCGGTAACGCAGCTGTGGATGTCGGACAAGGTCGACGCACACACCCGGGCGGTAAACGTCGAGGCGTTAAATTCATGCTCGGCATAAAGAATCAGAGACACGTTCATGACTTTTTCATGGAGTTCGCTGGGCTTCTTGCCGTGGAGCAGTTCCAGGAAATGGCCGCCAATGGAATCCACGTCGCTGTCGGTTTCAATGCGTACGCCTTCGTGGGCGAAGCGGTACCAGTAGGTAATAATGGACGGGAAAATCGCCAGCATGCGGTCGATCTTGTCATCCTGCTCGCTGAAGTCCTGCTCGGTTTCCAGGTTACCCAGCATGGAGCAGCCGGTGCGCATCACATCCATCGGGTGGGCGTCTTTGGGAATCTGTTCCAGCACCGACTTCAGGGCAGCGGGCAAGCCCCGCAGGCTCTGGAGCTTTTTCTTGTAGCCATCCAGTTCCTGGCGGTTCGGCAGTTTGCCACGCAGCAGCAGGTAGGCGATTTCCTCAAACTGCGCCTTCTCCGCCAGGTCCGCGATTTCATAGCCACGATAGGTCAGTCCAGCGCCACTCTGACCAACGGTACACAGGGCGGTTTCACCCGCGACCTGGCCCCGAAGGCCCGCGCCGCCTAGTTGTTTTGCTTCAGCCATTGTTGTTTCCCCCTCATTCTCTGGTCTGGGTTGTCGGATTACGCCGTTGGCTAATCCGACCTACGTGTTCGTTGCCAGGGTTCCGGTCTGGTTCTTGTTGGATTAGGCGAAGCCGTAATCCAACAAGCCTCGTTAACCTTTGCTCTGCTGGAACAACTGGTCCAGCTTGCGCTCGAATTCGTGGTAATTCAGAAAATCGTAGAGTTCCATCCGGGTTTGCATCAGGTCAATCACGTCCTTCTGATCGCCTTTGTCCAGGATGTTCTGGTACACCGTCAGTGCAGCCTTGTTCATGGCACGGAAGGCGCTGAGCGGGTACAGCACCATGTCGGCACCAGCGTCCGCCAACTCCTGCCGGTTATACAGCGGTGTGGCGCCAAACTCGGTGATGTTGGCCAGGATGGGCACGTCCAGCGCGTCGGAAAAGGCCTTGTAGTGCTCCAGCTCGGTAACGGCTTCGGCAAAGATGCCGTCCGCACCCGCTTCGATACAGGCTTTGGCCCGCTCAATGGCCGCTTCCAGGCCTTCTTTCTGGAAGGCATCGGTACGGGCCATAATGAAGAAGTCCTTGTCCTCTCGGGCATCGACCGCTGCCTTGATCCGGTCAACCATTTCGTCCTGGGACACAATTTCCTTGTTCGGGCGATGGCCACAACGCTTCTGGGCCACCTGATCTTCAATGTGGACAGCAGCGGCACCGGCACGTTCCATCTCGCGGATCGTGCGGCCGATGTTGAACGCGCCGCCCCAGCCGGTGTCGATGTCCACCAGCAGTGGCACATCGGTAGCGGCGGTGATGCGGCGAACGTCTTCGACCACGTCGTTCATCGACGTCATGCCCAGATCCGGCAGGCCGTATGAGGCGTTCGCCACGCCGCCACCGGACAGGTAGATCGCCTGGTGCCCGACTTTTTCGGCCATCATGGCGGCGTAGGCGTTGATGGTGCCCACGATCTGCAGCGGCTGGTTGTCTTTCAGCGCCTTGCGGAAGCGGGCGCCGGCGGAGAGTTTGTTGGACATGGTGGTGGCCTCTGTTGGTTATGAAGATGGGGTGCTGATTGATAAGGTGGGGTCTGACCCCGAGGGGTCAGACCCCTTTCAGACCCCGTTTCAGATTGTTAGCTCGCCATCCCGGATCTTCTTTTCGATGTTCAGTCGGGCGGCGTTGATGTGTCTTTTCATCAGAAATTCCGCGAGCTCTCCGTCGCGCTGGGCAATGGCCTCGACAATGCGCCGGTGCTCTCCGAGCGCACGCTGGGGGCGCCCGGTGGAGGTGCTTAACCGGTATCGGTACATCCGCACCATGTAGTAAAGATCACCCAACAGCATCTGGGCCAGTTTGGTGTTTCGGCTGCCGGTCGCGATCCGGTGATGAAAGTCGTAATCACCCTCGGCCTGATAATAGGCCTGGCCCTGAGCCTCATCAATCATCCGCTCATGGGCATCCAGCGTCGCCTGCAGATCCGCAATTTCCTGGTCGGTCATGCGCTCGGCAGCCTGACGGGCGGCCAGCCCTTCCATGACTTCCCGGATGCGGTAGAGCTCGATCAATTCCGAGGCGCTGACGGCCACGACCTTCACCCCGGCGTGGGGACGACGTACCAGCAAGCCCCGGGACTCAAGCCGCCCAAGCGCTTCCCGGAGCGGGCCGCGTGTGAGGTGAAAGCGCGAGCACAATTCCAGCTCGCCGATCTTGTCGCCGGGCGCAAGCTCCCCTTTTACGATTGCAGTTTGCAGACAATCGAAGGCTTCATCCGCGCGGGTGTAAGTGGAGGACAGGAGCTCAGGCATAATTTGTCGACAAAATTACCAAGATTTTGTAGAAATTTACGCCTTGAAGGACATATTGTCAACAATCCACCCTGTATCAGCCGGTGGATTGTTAACAGTTGGCCGCCGATCAATAGAGCCTGCGATCGGCGACAGGGGGTGGTGTGTATTGGTACACCCAGGTTTCAGTGAGCGCCTCATCGCCCAGCCGGAGGTACAGCCGGATATTGATAGGTTCGACGGAATCACCTGGCACCAGGTCGAACATGGCCCGGTAACCGTTAATGGCAGACAACGGCCGGGCCGAGGTGATCTCAACCTCGCCCCGGCTGACGCTGATCACCGGTTCTACCTCGGCGTCGTCGCCGAGCATTTCAAGGCCACCGCCGGCGAAGTCAACGGCGAAGCGCCAGGAAAAATACGTTCGCTCCTGGCCAACAACACCGCCAAGGCCGGTACGGGTTGCCCGCACGGTGGCCAGCTCATAGGGTCTCACGGGCGGCTGCTCGCCCCAGTGCAAACGGTAACTGAACAGGTACTCACGGCCCGGAAGCAGGGGGTTTTCCGGGTGCCAGAACGCCACAATATTGTCGAAGGTCTCATCAACGGTCGGGATCTCCACCAGATCAATACTGCCCTGCCCCCAGTCACCGCGTGGCTCCACCCAGACACTCGGGCGGCGGTTGTAGAACACCCCATCATCCTGGTAGTGATCGAAATTACGATCCCTCTGCAGCAGGCCAAAGCCTTTCGGGTTGTTATCCTGAAAGCTGTTGAACCGGAGGTTCCGCGGATTCACCAAGGGCCGCCAAAGCCATTCCCCGCTGCCGGAATGCATCGCCAGCCCATCGGAATCATGGATTTCCGGGCGCCAGTCGTAATCCATGCGCTGGCTGTTCTCCCCCACCTGATACATGCTGGTCAGCGGTGCAATGCCCGCTCTCGGCAGGTCGGTTCTCGGATACAGGGCCACGTCCACGTCCATCACCATGTTCCGTCCCGGGTCGAGAACAAAGGCATAAGCGCCGGTGGTACTGGGTGAGTCCAGAAGCGCCCACACCCGCAGGAGGTGGCTGTCCGGATCGGGCTTCTCCAGCCAGAACTCGGAGAACCGGGGAAACTCCTCGTCACGATTCATACCGGTATCAATCGCAAGCCCCCGCGCCGACATGCCGTACTGCATCTCCGATCCCACCGCGCGGAAATAACTGGCCCCCAGAAACGCGGCCAGGTCCAGGGCAAAGTTGCTGTGATAGTGCACTCGGAAGCCCGCGTAACCCAGGTCTTCCGGAAGGTCGCCCAGAGGCTGCTCGCCCCGGTAACGGAACAGATCCTGGCGATAGGCAAGCTCGCTGGCCTGGCCATCAATCACCTCGTGGATCTTCACGGGGGACTGAAAGTACAGGCCAAGATGAAACAGCTGAACCTGAAAGGCGCTGTCGGACTCTCGCCACAGGGCCTTGTCCGCCCGGAACCCGATGGCCTGGTAGTCGTCCCATGAAAGTGCTTTCAGGGCATCGGGCAACTCACCCTCATGGGAAACATAGGCTTCGCCAGCCAACGCCCGGGCCCGGCCTTTCAGCCAGGCGTAGCTGAATGGCTGTGGATCGGTACCCGGCACCGGCTGGATACTGGCGCCGAAACCGGGACGAGCCAGCGGCAAGGCGCCGGCCCCCATCAATGCAACCAATGCCTTTATCAGTGATCGCCTGTCCATCATCGTCGTCTCCTCTGAACCATTCACGGATGCTGTTTGCTGGCGCTGTTTACCGTTAATCAACAGATACCTGTGCCCCATCCTTTCGCCCGATGCAGTGACCCCAGTAACTGTCGGTGGGTGCGCGCCAGGCCCCGATGTGTAGCTCTTCCAGAGAGGTGCGGTCGCGCGCCAGGAAACTCAGCTCGCCGCGGGTCAGACTGCCAGGCCCACGGCTCAGACATCGGGCGACAGAGGCCTGAAGCTCTTTTCTCCTCGGCCCTCGGCGGTGATCCCGGGCCAGGGCCCGGTGCAGCCGATTCAGCCGGGGCACCAGCACGGCCTGTTCAAACGGACTGAGCAGCGGGTCACCGTTTTCGATCGCCCTATAGCGCCGGGCATCGTCCAGCAGCGGCATGGGCGGTTCCCGCTCTTCGGGTATGCTCAACAGGCCCCGGGCTTTCAGGAATTGGCCCGGTCCTGTACGGCTCAGATAAACCGCGGTCGGCGCCGCCACCAGCAAGGGTATGGCCACGGGTAGCGACCACAGGAAAAACAGGGTATCCAGGCTCCACGCAAAGGCTGACCACAAGCCACCCAGGAGCATCCCGGGCAATTGGGTGACCAGCGCTTCCCGCCAGGTGGTTTCCTCGGTGCGGTTCTGGCCGGCCCAGGTCAGTGACAGGTTCAACAAGGCGGCGACCACGTAACGGCTGTGGGCCCACATTCTGACCGGCGCCAGCAGCACCGAGATGACGATTTCCAGCATCACACTGGCAAACAGTTTCAGGAAGCCCCCGAAATCCCTGGCGTAGCGATGCACCACGGCATCCACGATGGCCAGGAACTTGGGTAGAAACAGCAGGGCAAGCGTGCTGAGTGCCAGACCCAGGGCCCACTCCGGCCGCCATTCAGGCCAGAGCGGAAACAGGCCCCGATGCCCCTCCGGAAAATATTCGATGGGTGAGAGCCTCATCCGGGCGGCTTCCACCGTGGTCAGAATGAGAAAGCCGAGCCAGAGCGGCGAGGCCACATACGCCATGATCCCGTTCAGGAAGGCCATGCGGTGGGCAAATCGCAGGCCGGGCTCCCGGAGCATCACCCAGAGATGCTGGAGGTTGCCCTTGGCCCAGCGGTTATCGCGGGACAACTCGTCCGCCAGTGTCGGCGGCGACTCTTCAAAACTGCTGCCAAGGCCCGTCTCCAGCCAGACTTCATAGCCGGCCCGCCCCATGTAGGCGGCCTCAACGAAGTCGTGGCTCATGATCGGCCCGCCAAAAATCCCGAACCCCGGCAGTTTGGGCAGTCCGCAATGTTTCATGAACGGTTCGATGCGGAGGATCGCGTTGTGGCCCCAGAACGCGGCATCGCCCATCTGGATAGCGGCCAGCCCGGTGGCAAACAGGGTGGAATAGAACCGGTTGGCGAACTGCTGGAGGCGGGCGAACAGGGATTGCCCGTTAATAATGGTCGGGTTGGTCTGCAGGATTCCGACCCCCGGCTCACGCTCCATCAGGCGGACCATGCGCACCACCGTCTCGCCGCTCAGCAGGCTGTCGGCGTCAAGCACCACCATGTATTTGCACCGGCGCCCCCAACGGCGGAGAAAGTCGGCTACGTTGCCGCTCTTGTAGTTGAGGTTTACCGGGCGACGCCGATAAAACAGGCGACCGTCGGCCCCCAGCTCCTTGGCCAGGGCCTGCCAGGCAGCCTGCTCCTCCAGCCAGACATTCGGGTCACGACTGTCAGACAGGATGTAGAACTCGAACTGGTCAATGTTGCCGGTGCGCTCGATGTCCTGGTACACGGCCTTGAGGCCACTCAGTGTCCAGTGCACCGGCTCATGGTAGATCGGCAACAGGATCGCGGTTTTCGCCAGTGGCGTGGCGGCCAGCGCCTCATCATTGTGGCGCCGTAACAGCGCATGTCGGTCCCCACCCAGAAGGCGCAACACAAAGCCGAATACCGCCGTCCAGAAGCCAACCGCAATCCAGGCGTAGAGGACGGCGAACAGCGCCACCATGCCAAGCTCGAGCCAGGTCCCGCCATGGTAGGGCAACACCCAGAGCAGGTAATAGCAGGCAACCGTCGTTTGCCCCAGCACAAACAGGATCAGCAGGCTGCGGCGAACAATTGCAACCCGTCGCCAGCGATAACGGTGCGCCGCCTGGGCGCCGGCAACCTCAGTCACGGACCGGGTACCCGATGCTGCCACGAGACAGGGGTGGACAGGGCGTCGGAGGCACTTCCTCCGCCACCGGAAAGTAGGCCGGGAGCCGGTCCATTGTCTGGGCGAGCAAGCGCGCCTCGCTGAGCTCGTCGCCCGTTGTCTCGTCCGCCTCAGCCAGTGTGTCGTCAATAAGTTGCAGCAGTGTGCGGCTGCGGGCGCGGGTCATCTCCAAACCGGATTCCGTCAGATAACGGAATACCCGAACAAATACACGCTGCAGGGTCTGATCTGCCATGGGGTGCCTCCTTTCGTTGCCCTCTTATTCGGGGTTGGCGCGCAGCCCCGTCGAGGGTGCCAGTGAATACGTCCATGTTTCCGTCAGTGGCTGGTTATCCAGGCTGAGATACCCTCTCAGGTTCAGTGGTTTACCTGCCGCCGGCCGTGCCAGGATGGAAAGCCGCCAGGCGTCCCTGGCCTCGATGTATTCAACAAAATGCTCAATCACCTCAACCCCGTCTCCCCCGGTTACCTGACTGACCACGGCGGCATCGGAGCGCAGGGAGTCCAGCGTCTTGCCCTGGAAATCAACGATGAAGCGATAAGCCCCGGCTTCGTCCCCGCCCCCGGTTCGGTTGCCATCTCCGACGAACGTCTGAATCGCGCGGCCCGACGGATGGCCGGTGATCTGTGGGCCGCCAAAATCCAGGGCATACTCGAAGCGCCGGCGCTCTCCGCCTTTCACCGACTGATCCGGCTTCCAGAACGCGGCTATGTGGTCGTTGGTTTCCGCACCGGATGGAATCTCAACCAGCACCACCGAACCCGGCCCCCACCCTTCCCGGGGCTGGACCCAGGCGCTCGGGCGCAGATCGTAGCGCGCTTCGCTGTCTTCGAACTGGTGAAACTTCTGATCCCGCTGAATCAAGCCAAACCCTTCCAACTGTGTCACCTGATGGAAGCTGAGTTGCAGTTGCGACGGGTTGAGAAGCGGCCGCCAGAGCCACTCCCCGGAATCGCCATCGTGTACCAGCAGACCATCGGAATCATGCACCTGGGGCCGCCACTCTCCCCGGGGGCGCTCGGTATTGTCACCGTAGTAAAACATTGACGTCAGCGGCGCAAGCCCGAGCTGTCGGATATCCTCACGGAAGAAGAGCTCCGCGGTCACCTGCATCCGGGTGCTTTCGCCAGGACGGATCTCGAAGCGGTAAGCGCCGGTCAGGCTTGGGCCATTCAGCAGCCCGAAGACCACCATGGTGTCGCTGCCGGCGGCCGGGCGCTCCAGCCAGAATTCGGTAAACGAGGGAAACTCCTCGCCGGATGGAAGGCCGGTGTCAATCGCAATACCTCGCCCGGATAATCCGAAATGCTGACCAGCCCCGACGCCCCGGAAATAGCTGGCACCGCCAAAAACGAGAAACTGGTTCTGGACGCCCTGGCCCGCCAGCGGATACGTCAGTTTGAACCCGGCGTAGCCGAGGTCCGCCGGAATACGCTTGGCCAGCTCCGGATTCGGGTAGTCAAAATCCGTCTTGTCGAAGGCGAGCGGGTGCACACCTTCGCTATCGACCACATTCAGCTTGACGGCATGGGCATAAAAACTACCCGGCGGGATCATCATTACCTGAAACCGGGAACGGCCCGAGCGCCAGAGACTGGCCTCCGGTTTGAAGCGGATCGATTGATAGTCC
>CBIHLH010000125.1:0-11197 GCA_966210405.1 uncultured Marinobacter sp. | reverse complement strand
CATTCCCGGTGGTTCATCGTCGGGTGCGGCGGTCGCGGTGGCTCAGGGCATGGCGGCGGCCGCTATTGGCACCGACACCGGCGGGTCCGTCCGGATTCCGGCGGCGTTCTGTGGCCTGGTGGGCTTCAAACCATCCCAACAACGTATCCCCCGCGATGGCACCTTCCCGCTCTCCGACAGCCTCGACTCAATCGGCCCGATCGCTCGCAGTGTCGAGTGCTGCGCGCGCCTGGATGCCGTCCTGTCCGGAAAGCTCTATCAGCCGCTGGCCCCCACTGATCTGAGGGGCCGGCGATACGTCGTGCCGTCCGACTACATGCTGGACGACATTGATGAAACCGTTGCCCGGGCGTTCTCAGGCAGCCTGCAAGCCCTGCGCGATGCCGGCGCCAGCATTGTTGAAGCCCCCGCCCCGGTGCTTGCCGCCATCCCTGAACTGATGGAAGGCGGGGGGTTCACAGCAGCCGAAAGCTTTTTCGTGCACCGTCAGTCACTGGCGGATCACGGCGACCTTTACGATCCTCGCGTACGCAGTCGAATCGAACGAGGCGCTGCCATCTCTGCAGCCGATTATCTGGAGCTTTGTCGCCGACGACAGCAACGCAAACAGCAGGCCGACGAATGGCTACAGCATTACGACGGCCTGCTCGCCCCGACGGTACCCATAACGCCCCCGCAGTTCGGGGAACTGGCTGACGACGCAGAGTATGGGCGCCTCAACCTGTTGATCCTGCGTAACCCGACCGTGGCAAACATGCTGGACCTGTGCGCGATCAGCCTCCCCAACCACCGCCCCGGCGAACTGCCGAGCGGGCTGATGCTGGTCGGCCGCAACGGCATGGATAACCACCTGCTATGCCAGGCCCGGGCCATCGAAAGCGTGCTGTGATCACCATGGTAGCCATTCTCCTGACCAAACTCATCGCCACCGCCCTCGTGGTGATCGGTGTTTCCGTTGCGGTGGGCAAACTGGGGTCAAGACTGGGCGGCATCCTGGCCGGAACACCCATTATTCTCGGCCCCGGCTACTTCTTCATGTTGCAGGAATGGCCGGTGGATTTTATCCAGGAAGCGGCGTTGGCCACGCTTCATGCGCTGATTGCCACACTGGTGTTCAGTATCAGCTTTGTGTTGACCGCCGGGCGCCTGGGGGGCTTGCCAAGTCTGATCGTGGCGACCCTGGTCTGGATTCCGGGGGCGTACCTGTTCTCGTTCCTGCCCGGTGGTGTTGCCGTTGCGGTTCTGGTCTATGGCGCGGTGCTGTTGGTGGCGGAGGTCGTCAAGCGTGCACTTGCCCTGAAACAACTCAAAGTAGCGGCCACCTCCGGATGGTTCGATGTGGTGCTACGCGGGCTCCTCGCTGGCGTTCTTGTCGCCGTCGCCACCACACTGGCGACGCGGTCCGGCCCCATGCTGTCAGGCATACTGGTCGGTTTTCCCGTCGGCCTGTTCACCATCGGCTGGACACTCTATGACCGCTATGGTGCCGACGTAGCAAGAGCCACCGTAGCCGCGGCGCAACAGGGTATGCTCAGCCTTGTTGCCTTTGCCGTCGTTACCGCGGTCCTGGTGGGCCACGTGCTGCCGATGGTGACGTTTGCGCTTGCGCTACTGGCCTCTATTGCCGTCAGTGCCTTGCTGCTCATACTCAGCCAGTGGCGGGTTCGACGCGCTTACGGCCACCTGCTGGAATCCTCGATTAACCATAAAGGGAAATCCCACCCATGACGGACAAAAACACCGTTTCCAGAGAGCCCGTTACGGACTCCCGCTCCGGCGGCGAGAATGCCCGCCGTATCCTGAAGCGGGACCCCAACCCGCACCTGTTCCGACCCGTGACCTTCCGGTCGGTGACCGCACGCAACCGAATCATGCTGTCCCCCATGTGTCAGTATTCCGGGCAGGACGGTCTGTCAAACGACTGGCACTTCGTGCATCTCGGCGCCCGGGCCGCCGGTGGTGCCGGGTGGGTGTTTACCGAAGCCGTGCACACCGAACCCCGGGGGCGAATCACTTCCCACTGCCTGGGGCTCTGGAACGACGAACAGCGTGACCGTCTGGCCCGCATTGCCAGCTTTGTGGAAGCGCAAGGCGCCGTGCCGGGCATTCAGCTTGGCCACGCAGGGAGAAAAGCCTCCGTCGGCCGACCCTGGGAAGGTTCACGCCCCCTACGAGTGGCCGAAGGCGGCTGGGACGACCTGGTCTCCGCATCGGCCCTGCCCTATGCCAATGGCTGGCATACCCCCATGGCCATGTCCCGGGAACAGATCGCCAGCTCTCTCCAGACCCTCAAATCCGCCACCCGCCGAGCCCGGGAAGCCGGCTTCAGGGCGCTGGAACTGCATGGCGCGCACGGCTACCTCATTCATCAGTTCCTGTCGCCTCTGAGCAATCAGCGTACCGATGAATATGGTGGCTCCTTCGAAAACCGTATCCGCTTCCTGCAGGAGTCCATCTCGACAATCCGCGAAGAATGGCCGGAAGACCTGCCCCTGTTCCTGCGACTGTCCTGTACCGACTGGGTTGAGGGCGGCTGGAGCCTGGACGACACCGTGCGGCTTGCCACCCTGCTGCGGTTCCAGGGCGATGTCGACCTGATAGACTGTTCTTCGGGGGGGAATGACCCTCGCCAACAGATCCCGATTCACCCGGGTTACCAGATCCCGCTGGCCCAGGCCGTGCGTTCAAGGGCCGAGATGGCCACCGGCGCCGTTGGCCTGATCCATAGCCCGGACCTGGCCGAATCGGTAATCGCCAACGGCCAGGCGGATCTTGTAATCCTGGGGCGTGCACTGCTTTCCGATCCGGCCTGGCCGCTTCGGGCCGCGGCGGCACTGAAAGCCGAGAACGTGGAGTGGCCCAAACAGTACGAACGCTCGAACATTTTCTGAGTGGTCGCGCGCCTCAACTAGCCGTGACAGAGAGGAAACCATGACAACGTTATTGTTGAATGCCGATATGGGCGAGAGCTTCGGCCCCTGGGTCATGGGGCTGGACCATGAGGTCATGCCTCACGTCGATCTCGCCAACATTGCCTGCGGATTTCATGCCTCGGACCCGGACGTCATGCGCCGGACCGTGCGAATGGCGAAAGACCACGACGTCGGTATTGGCGCCCACCCCGCCTACCCCGACCTGGTCGGCTTTGGCCGGCGCTCCATGGCCTGCTCCGCCAGTGAAATCGAGAACCTGGTGCTGTACCAGATTGGCGCGCTGGACGGCCTGTGTCGGGCCGAGGGCACCCGGGTGCGTTATGTAAAACCCCATGGTGCCCTATACAACGATATGGCCAGGAATCCTGACATCTTTGCGGCGGTGGCCCGGGCGGTCAAAGCCTTTGATCCGGCCCTGCCGCTGATGACCCTGGCAACCCGGGATACCGCCACCATGCGGGAGCAGGCAGAACGCCATGGCATCACCCTGTGGTTTGAAGCGTTCGCCGACCGGGCCTACGACGGCGAAGGCCGGCTGGTGGCCCGATCCAAACCGGGCGCGGTGCACCACGATCCCGAACTCATTATCGATCAGGCACGACGCATTGCCAACGGCCAGCCGCTGACCGCCAGCGACGGCAGCGAACTGGTGTTGCAGGCCGACACCCTGTGTGTCCACGGCGACAATGAGGAGTCCATTGCCGCCGCCCGGCGCATTCGTGAGATGCTCAGCGCCCTGGACAACGCCTCATGAGCCCTGCCGCTCTGCCAAGACTCGAACCCGCCGGCATCGACGGCTGGATGGTGCGCCTGTTCGACACCATTGAGGAAAACAACCTGCTGTGGCTGACCGCCCTGACCCACGATTGCGAAGTCGCTTTCGGCGAGGCACTGGTGGATCTGGTGCCATCCTACACCACCCTGCTGGTGATCTTTGATCCACTACAACTCAGCGCCTGGCAGGCCCGCGAACGGCTGGTGGATCTTCTGGCCAGGCTGGCTCCGGATGAGGCCAGTGCCGAAGGTGAATTACACGAACTCGCCACCTGGTACGACCCAAGTGTCGGCCCGGATCTGGCCCGGGTTGCCAAACTGTCTAACCTGACCGTGGACGCCGTCATCGATGCCCACTGTCGTCGGGAATACCGGGTATTCGCCCTCGGTTTTTCGCCCGGCTTTGCATTTATGGGCCTGCTGGACGACAACCTCACCTGCCCGCGCCTGGACACGCCGCGTTCGAAAGTGCCCGCGGGCAGTGTTGCCATCGCCGGCCAGCAGACAGCGGCGTACCCGGCAGTCACCCCTGGCGGCTGGAACCTGATCGGAC
Source organism: uncultured Marinobacter sp. (assembly GCA_966210405.1). Lineage (GTDB taxonomy): Bacteria > Pseudomonadota > Gammaproteobacteria > Pseudomonadales > Oleiphilaceae > Marinobacter. The sequence continues at coordinate 6,937 of CBIHLH010000125.1, read as the reverse complement.
GCACGGCTGCCCGACTGTTTGACCGGGATCGTGACGGTTTCAGCCTGCTGAAGGTCGGTGACCGTGTGCGGTTTGTCGCTGTTGACCGGCACACCTTCGAGAACGACGGCGGCGACCCGACACCCGTGGCACCAACCAGAGAGGAGGCACGCCCATGAGCACGGGGGCAACCACCGGATTCCGGGTAACACGGGCAGGCCCTCTGGCGCTGCTACAGGATGCCGGGCGCTTCGGTGTTCGACACCTGGGCGTTACCCAGGGCGGCCCGGCAGACCTTCACGCCTGGGCGTGGGCCAACCGTCTGGCCGGCAACGGCTGGGGAACGCCGGCGCTGGAAATCACCTTTGGCGGCCTTGAGCTGCAGGCCGAACGCGACCTTACCATCGCCGTTGCTGGTGCGGATCTTTCAGCCCGTCACGACGACCGGCCACTGCCATTGTGGTGCAGTGTCACCGTCAGCAAGGGCGAGCGAGTGGTCTTCGGCACGCCCGTCACGGGCCTGCGGGCCTATCTTGCAGTATCCGGTGGCTTCTCGGCCGAGCCGGTTCTGGGCAGTGTTGCCTGTGTGGTCCGGGAGCAACTCGGTGGGTTCGACGGCCAGGGCCGGCGTCTGGCGGAGGGAGATAAGCTGACCATCAACCCCCCCTCACACAACGCAGCGGATGTCGAGGCCCCGGAACCGGAACGGCCGGATTACACCGCACCCGCCATTCTGGACCTGTTGCCCGGCGCCCAGATAGCTGACTTTACCGGGCGCAGCCTGTTCGATGCCTTCAATGCAGAATGGCGGGTCGACGACCGCGCGGACCGAATGGGCGTTCGCCTGACCGGCCCGCCGCTACACTGCCGGATCGCCTCCATGATCTCCGAGGGAATATCGCTGGGAGCGGTGCAGGTGCCCCCGGACGGTCAGCCCATCGCGCTGCTCAACGATCGGCAGACCATCGGCGGCTACCCGCGTCTGGGTAATCTTACTCCGCTGGCGGCGTCAAGGCTGGCCCAATGTCAGCCCGGCCAGACCGTGCGGCTGCGACCGGCTGGCACAGAGCGGGCCCTCCGTGATCACCGGCAATTTCTGGCAACATTCTCAGCGCACCGGTAGCCGTATGGGCTACCGCACTCACGATCCGGTTGAGAGTCGCCGGTCAACCCAGCGGTGATAAAGACGAGCCAGCAGAGGGCGAATCAGGGGAAGGCCAATCAGCCAGGCCAGGGGTTTCAACACCGGTACCCGGGACATCAACAGGATGTAGGCGTCCATTTCCCGGTGCACCCGGCCCTGGCTATCTTTCACGTGCAGTTCTCTCAGTGCCTTGTCAGGATCAATGCCCTGCTGGCGCAGTTCATCATCACGCCCGGTAATATCCAGCCATTCCACGGAATCGCCGGTGCGGCCAGCCAGCTTTTCATACCAGCGACGATCCTTGATACAGGCCGGGCACGATCCGTCGTAAAACACCACTAACTTGTCCCTGGAACGTTCCATATCAGCCTCCGTCAGGTGCACAGAGCCCGAACATCCGCCAGAAACCTGTCCACCTGCGCTTCCGTGGTCGCCCAGGAGCACATCAGCCGGGCACTGCCACCAATAAAGTTATAGAACCGCCAACCCCGGGCCCGCAACACCGCCTGCATCGGTTCCGGCATCTCCACGAACACGCCGTTGACCTGCCTCGGATAACGTAACGTGATACCCGGCAGCCCGTCCAGCCCCTGCGCCAGGCGCTGGGCACAGGCATTCGCGTGGCGGGCGTTTTGCAGCCAGACATCCCCTTCCAGAAGCCCACACCAGGGCGCCGAAATGTAGCGCATTTTCGACGCCAACTGACCGGCCTGTTTGCAGCGCCACTCGAAATCCTCCGCCAGCGCCCGGTTGAAGAAAATCACCGCTTCGCCCAGGGCCAGACCGTTTTTGGTGCCGGAGAAACACAGCACATCAACACCTGCTTTCCAGGTAATCTCGGACGGATGAACATCCAGGGCGGCGACGGCATTGGCAAAACGCGCGCCGTCCATATGGATATTCAACCTGTGCTGGTCCGCAACGGCCCGGATCGTCCGAAGCTCTTCCGGGGTGTAGAGGGTGCCCACCTCGGTGGCCTGGGTCAGGCTCAGCGCTTTGGGTTTGGGGTAATGGATGTCGGTCCGCTTGGTCACCAGATGCTCAATGCTCTCCGGTGTCAGTTTGCCATCCGGCCCCTGACCAAGGAGCAGCTTCGCCCCGTTGGAGGCGTACTCCGGCCCGCCGCATTCATCGGTTTCGATGTGCGCCAGCTCGTGGCAGATCACACTGTGGAAGGACTGACCAATGGAAGCCAGGGCCAGGGAGTTGGCAGCCGTGCCGTTGAATACGAAATAGACATCACAATCGGTGTCGAACAGGGCTCGCAAACCGTCTGCGGCACGCTGGGTCCAGGCGTCTTCACCATACGCCGGCTCGTCCATCCGGTTGGCCTGCGCCATGGCCTCCCAGGCTTGCGGACACACACCACTGTAGTTATCGCTGGCAAACTGTTCAGACCGGGACACAGGGCACTCCTTCATCGCTGACCAAAAGGTTTATGGAAACCCTTCAAGTTACACGATCTGGCATTCAACGCCAGAGGGAAGGCCCAAAATTCCCCGGCCCAGGCACAGTACGTCAATGATCTGTCATTCGATTTACCGCGCCGGTGAGTTTCGCCACTGCCGTTTCGAGTGCTCCGATACCACTGGCAACACCCGCGATTTGCTGGGTACTGCGTTCGGCACCGCCACGAATCGCCACCATCTGCTGGTGAATCATTGCAATCAGGCCAGAGCTTGCCTCCACCACAGAGGTAATCTCCCCGGTAGCGTCCGCCGTGCGAGAGGCCAGCTTGCGCACCTCATCGGCGACCACCGCAAACCCACGCCCGGATTCGCCCGCCCGGGCCGCCTCAATAGCCGCATTCAGAGCCAGCAGGTTGGTTTGCCCGGCAATGTTCGAGATGGTCGATACAATGTTGGCAATGCTTTTTGACTGCAGGTTCAATTCTTCACTGACCTGACCGGCCTGTTCAATCTGACGGGAGGTTTCAACCGAGGTCGCCGTTGCACTATCCAGAGCCTCGCGGGCAGAACCGGTGATAACAGAGGTTTCGTCCGATGTCTCGGTGGCCAGCGCCAATGTCTCCCGGAACGTCGTCACCCGGTTGGTGATATCCGAGGCAAACTTGATGACCCTGTAAACCTTGCCTTGCTGGTCGAAAATCGGATTATAAGTGGCTTCCACCCATACCTCTCGACCCGTTTTGTCCCTGCGCTCGAACTGTCCGCTGAAAAATTCGCCAGACGCCAGCTTTTTCCAGAAAGACGGATGTTCCGCGTAGAAGCGATCATCACAAAATATCCGGTGGTGTTTGCCAACAATCTGGTTCAGGCTATAGCCCATCACCGACAAAAAATTCTCATTGGCCCCCACAATGGTGCCATCGGGCTGGAACTCAATGACGGCAAGAGACCGGTCCAGTGCGGAAATCCGAGCTTCCCGATCGGTCAAAGCCGCTCGCTCCCGGGTGATATCGGTGGCCATCTTGATGACCTTCACCACGTCACCCTGGCTATTACTCACCGGAAAATACGACGCCTGTAACCAGCAGCGCTGTCCGGCCCGGTTGACCCGTTCAAACGCACCCCGATGGGCATGGCCACCGGCCAGACTTTTCCAAAATGCAGAATAATCCGCACTCCTGACAAGCTCAGGCGCACAGAACATCCGGTGGTGCTGGCCGATGATCTCCTCTCGTCGGTACCCCACCACGCCCAGAAAAAGGTCATTGGCCTCCAGAATCCGACCGTCGGGAGTAAACTCTATGCAACCGATATTGTCCTTGATGGCCGCCAGATCCTGGCATGCGGAATCCCGCTCGGCTTGCAAAAGGTTGAACGCCGGATTGATTTTGCTTTTCCTGACAGCCAGAAACATGGGTTTTACTCCCCGGTAAAATTGTTTATTCCTTAAACAGGTTTCCAGAGTATCGGCAATATCAGAAAAAAGTATCTTTGATTTTTGTTAATTATTATTGTGGCTCGTATCGGAGCATTGCAGAAGCGGGTAGTACCCTGGTGACACGAGTCCCGAGGCGCGGCACAGTTGCCCACAAATTCTGTGGATAACGTTGTTAGCAGAGTAAGGACAGGTGGCCCGAACCCCCGTCGATCGGGGGTTGGAGGAACATGGCCGTTAATTGACCTGGCTACTGGATGATCGGATCGGTACTGGCTATTTTCCGCTCAGACCGAGGTGTGCACTGTCCTGCTCAATGCAGCGGTCCAGAAGTGCCAGGTAGTCCGCTTTTGCCTTGAGCTTGGTCTCACGGTGGGCCCGCATATTCAGTGACTTGAACTGGCCAGCCACCGCATTCGCCCGATCAATCAGCGCTTCCTGAGCCACCACTTCATCCAGGAAGCCGGCCTCGACAGCCCCCTCGGGGCTGAAGATTTCGGCGTTCACCACCGAACGGTAAAAATGAGCCGGGGACAACCGATGCCGCGCGATTTCGATGCCGGTGTGATGCATGGTCATGCCGATGGCGACCTCGTTCAGGCCGAGTTTGAATGCCCCCTCAATGCCGATGCGATAGTCAACGGACAGCAGGATAAACGCACCTTTGGCAATCGCGTGGCCGCTGCACGCACCAATCACCGGCAACGGAAATGCCGCCAACCGGCGGGTTAATCTGGAGCCCGTGCTTACCAGTGCCGCCGCCTCGTTCGGGCCTTTCTGCATTTCCTTCAGGTCATAACCGCCGGAAAAAATGCCCGGCTGCCCGGTGAGGATGACCACCGCCTTATCCTGCTCAGCGCGATCCAGTGCCGCATTGAGCGCCTCAAACACCTCATGGCTCAGGGCATTGGCCTTGCCGTTGTTGATTACAATGGTCGCGACGCCATCGTTCAGTTGGTAGCCTACGAGTTCCGTCACCGGTCTTTCCTCTTGCTCAGGTTGTGGTTTTTGATTGGGTGAACTTTGCCAGCTTCTGACGTGGCTGGCCACTGTGTTGTGTCACGGGTGTGCCTCCTGACCACTGGCCGGCTGCGCCTTTCGGTACATCCAGGCCAGGCCCAGCAGCGCCAGGCCGAGGCCCATGAAGGCCGCAACCCGCCAGAGACCTTGCAGCCCCGCCATATCAATCAGGAATATCTTGCCAATCACCAGGCCCAGCAGCACCATTCCGGCTTTGTACAGCAACGGATGATCGCGTTTCGTGGCGTAGACGATGGCGACAATGGCATAGGCCAGGCCAACGACGGAGTAGCTGTATAGCTCACCTTCGACTACGCCATAGGAAAGCGCCATCTCATGGCCCTGCCAGAGCTGACGGATTTCCAGGGCGGTAAACAGCAGGAATCCCCCGGCCGCCACACAGCGGGCCCAGAATCGGGGCACGAGTTCTGGCAGCCGGCTGGCCGCAAGCGCAAGGAGCACCGGACCACCAAAGGCCGGCAGCAAGAGATTCAGGACCGGTGTATCGCCAATAGCGCCGCCCCACCAGGGGTTGTGTATCGTCACCAACGTGAGGTAGCTCAGGGCAGAAAGGCCCAGCAACACCCACGAGAACCCGCGGTAGAGCCAGGCCAGGGACTGACTGGCCCTGGCCCGAACCACATAGGTCAAACTGAGTGCTCCCCACAACAGGGTGTTGAGCGTTGCCTCTGTAAGGCTGTACTGGCGGGCAAAGATATCCCCGTCATACAGCCAGTAACGCAGTTCCGTGCCGAGGAACAACACCAGCAGATGCAGAGTCGCGCCTTCAAGCCAGGGCCGGATGCTCTGATGCCGCCCCGCTATCCAACTGGCGACTGCCGCGCACGCCGTCGCCCCGCCATAGGTCCAGAGCGACCAGTGCGTGCTGGCATCGTAATCCTGAAGCCAGGGATTGAAGGTCAGCCGGGCCACCACCAGCGCCAGAGCGACTTTCAGCAGCAGGTACAATTCCGGCATCCGGTAACGCCGGGCCAGCCAGGTGAGGCTGATGAACTGAACAGACAGGGCCAGGGTCAGCGAGGCGTCCCGGAAGGCCATCACAACCGCCAGGGAGTACGCTACGTGTGCCGCCAGAATGGCCCACACCACACCGGCACCGTAGCGTTCGCGACGCTCCATCTGCCACGCCAGCACACCGTAGAAGGCGCCCAGCACCAACGTAAGCACAGCCCATGTCGGTGACGTGTCGTACCCGTGCAACAGCAGCCAGCCAAGCACCAGCCAGACCAGTGGCGAGAGCATTGTTAACGAAGCCCAGCGACGGCTGGCCGGGTGTCGTACCCACTGCCACAGCCCCATACCCAGCGTCAGCAGGGTGGCAGCAATCAGGTAACCGAGAAAGCCGCCACGCTGATCCAGCGGTACCGGCTGCAGCGCCACCGCGCCTCTGGCCATACCGATTGCTGTGCCCCCATAGAACAGCAGCCAGCCGAGGGCGCTGGCCAGCACTGCGCCCCAGGGCAGGAACCAAAGCCTGCCAAGGCTCTGGGGAACCAGGATGGTCACCGGCAGGATGAACAACCAGCTCCAGAACAGCGGGCTACCCGCAGGCTGCCCCGCAACCGACAACCCCCAAAGAGCCAGCAAGGGCAACAGAGCCTCCCGCACCCGTGGCTCCGGCCCCTGGGCAGGGGCCGAGATGACAGCAAAAATCACAAACAGGCCGGCAAGGTACCAGGCCGTTGCCGGGACGATGGCAGCGGCGGACGCCGTGATCGCCCACCAGCCCAGCGCCCCGGCCAGGGTGGCGTACCACAGCCAGTGGCGGTACACATAGCGCATGAGCAACAGGGAACTGATCGTAATCAGAAAGCTGTAGGCCAGCACAAACGCCACTCGACCCTCATCGCCACCGATCAGGAGCGGCACCAGATAGGCGCCACTCAACCCCATGATGGCGAGCAAAGGACCGTGCACCAGAGCCATGAC
>CBIHLH010000124.1:0-11309 GCA_966210405.1 uncultured Marinobacter sp. | reverse complement strand
GGGCATGATGGCGATGGCCCCCCGCGTGGTCATTATCGGAGGCGGCTTTGCCGGTTTCGGCCCGGAGCTGACCACAGGTAAGTGACAGCCCCAGAACCAGAAGCACGACCTGGGTCACAGGGTTGGCGGGTTTAACCGAATTTATCATTTTAAAAGCACTCTCCTGGCTGGTGGCGGCAGGTATTCCTGCGATAATTCCATGAATCCTGTTATCGGGCGCACGATTTTAACAGATTGCGGGCCTGAATCGCCCGGTGGAACCATACAGGTTCCGGGTAATCCGCTAATCTGATTCATGGAAGGATACGTGGATCACATCTCACCGAGCCGGGCTGTACGGTCATCACTGTGAAAAATAAGGAGAAGCGTAGTGAGATTCCGTCAGGGAATTGAGGAAAAGTCACGGCTTGGGCGATTGCTGGTTAATCGTGGTTATCTGTCTGACGCCCAGGTCACCGAAGGCCTGCGGCTGCAGGGTGAGACCGGCCAGCGCCTGGGCGAGGTTCTGGTCCAGGCCGGCTGGATTACCGAAAAGGAATTGTTTCGGGTTCTCAGGCACCAGTCCCGTTACCGCAGTGCGGCCGCCGTGGTGACCATGGTGGTGTTACCGTTCCAGCCGCTGGTGAGTTTTGCCGCCAGCCAGAGTAGTGCCGGCGCCACGCAGGTTGGCGCTGATGCCGGAGAACTCTATTCCGGCTCGGGTATGGCCCCCATGAGTGATGGTGAGCTCTCAGCCGTGGCCGGGCAGGGCGACGATGGCCTGCTGGCTCGGGTCCGGGCGGTTGCTGGTATGGTGAGCACGGCGGGTGATAGCCAGGCGCCGGACGTGATTGAGGGGCTGAAGCTGACCGCGAATATCTTCGTGCCGGTGCTGAACTTCCTGGACTCGGACCTGACGATTTCGGGTGTGCACTACCGGGAAGGAGAGCCCCGGTACCATGTTCGGGAGGATGGCGCACTGACCCTGGCGTTTCCGGAGCGCATTGAGCAGATCCGGATGGATAATATCCGGGTCAGCGGCAGCGTCGGGCCGGCCCTGGGAAATGTCACCATCAGTAATGTGGAGTTTCACCCGGACTCCCGGATGACGATATACACCCATTGATTCCGTGTGGGCGGTTCAGGCGCTGGCCAGAACCGTCCCGCTGGAGACCGTGGTCTGCTCGCCTTTGGCCCCGTAGAGTTTCTGGTGGCCGGTGGCGCCCCGGAAAATGTCCGTCAGGCGGGCGAGCCGCGTCTGAAGGTGGCTGACCACCCGGCTGTTGCACTGGTTTTGCGCCTGGCATTCGCGGAGCCGGGTATCAGCCTGCTGCCACAGATTATAAAGGTCGTCCAGGCCGGCACTGCGAATAAACCGTGAGGGTTCGCCGCTGTCCGGCCGGAAGCCCATGGCGACCAGGGCCTGGATTTTCTGGCGTGCCCGATCCCTGATCGAGACCAGAAGCGCATTCTTTTCCGTGGTCAGGGACTCCAGTGACTTGACGTCGGAGTTGGCGAGGGCCTCTTTTTCCCGGAGCAGGATGCCCGACAGTTGTTCCAGTTGCCGGGTATCCTCAACAAGCAGATTCTTCAGATCATCAATTGCAGCCATGATTTACTCACCCAAAAATGCTTTGATCCATATCAAGCATTTTCTGGGCCACTTTTTCGGCATCCACCTTGTAGGTGCCGTTCGCGAGTGCGGAACGGATCTGTTCGATGCGATCATCGTCCATTTCCGGGTAGTCGCCCAGTTTTTGCTCAAGCTGCTTCAGGTTTTTTGCCTGATTACTGAGGCTTACGTTATCGCCCCTCGCAGACTGGCTTTGGGTTTTCGCCTGCTCGCCCGCCGAGGGCCGGGTGTTTTGCGTGCCACTGGATTTGTCGGCCGTGGTTCTCTGGTTGTTGACCTGGCCTGGGCCAATTCCATTTAAGTCAACTGACATAACAATACCTGCTTGACTGTGGCTCCATTGCAGCGGAGCTCTCTGGGGTTTATATCTGTATATCGGCCGCCGGGGCCGGGACTTTAGGGCAATAAACGAATATTTTTGTGTACCGGTGGCAAAAATTTGCCGGTCGGCATGATTGTGCCGGCCCAGTGCTTACATGGGAATCTCGACCTGGCCGGGCGCAACCACATTCCCCTTGACCGTCCTGGACGACGCCAGGTTTTCCACCAGCACCTGCTCGCCAACAGCGGCGTCTGCCAATGCCTTGCCCCGGGACTGGACGGTAAAGGACCCACTGCGGGCGGTAATAATAACATGGTCGCCACGGGACACCGCATCGGGTGCTTCCAGCAGGCCCGGCGTGAGCACGGAGCCGGTGTTTACCGGCCGGCGCACGATCATCCCGAGCGCCTGGCTGGTCTCACGGATGATGCCCCGGCGGCTGGCATTGAGCACCACCGATTCGGTGGTTATCGCATCGCCGGTAATGGGTTCACCCCGGTTGAGAGGCCGGGCGGCAACCAGCGCAGGGCCATGGATGGATACCGAAACCGGCACGAACATTCGCCAGGGGCGCTCCCCCTCACAGGCCACCTGGACAGACGGGTGAGTGCTTTTCCAGGGATCGCCGGTGAATTCGACGGCGAGTGGCGATGTGCAGCTGGCCAGCGCCACCCGGCTATCAACCTGGCCGGGATCAAAAGTAACGCGCAACCCTTCAGCGGCCCGGGCCTGCGCGAACTCCGCCAGGAACCGGCTGGTGGCTGCTTCAATCTGTTCTGCGCTGGTCTGGGCCTGGCTGGGCGTACTCAACACAGACATTAGCAGGATAACGGGCAAAATCGTGGTGCGCATACGTCTTGGTTTGTCCTATGCTGTCTGTATCCAATGGCTAAGGATTCGGGGTTTGCGGCCGTTAACAAGGCAAACCCGGTAGGGCGACGATGTTCCGACGCCCGAGCCGATTATCTTACAGTGCAGCAAAATGCATGCCGCGATTGTGGCGGTTTGCCAGGAGAGCAAAACAATGGCAGGAGTACTCGACAGTGTGAACCAGCGTACACAGCTGGTGGGGCAGAATCGCCTTGAGCTCCTACTCTTCCGTTTGCGGGGGCGTCAGATATACGGCATTAACGTCTTCAAGGTGAAGGAGGTGCTCCAATGCCCGAAATTGTCCTCCATCCCGAACAGCCGGAATGTGGTTCGGGGAGTTGCTCACATCCGGGGGGAAACCATCCCGATTATTGACCTGAGCATGTCCATTGGTTTGCCGGGGATTCCCCAGGAGGAGTTGGCGGCAAGTTTTGTGGTGATCACCGAATACAACCGTAAAACCCAGGGTTTCCTGGTGACCGGGGTTGACCGGATCATGAACATGAACTGGGCCGACATCCTCCCGCCACCCAAGGGTGCCGGCAAGGACGTGTACCTCACCGCGGTAACCAAAATAGAAGACAAACTGGTCGAAATCATTGACGTAGAAAAGGTTCTTGCAGAAGTTTCTCCACTCGGGGAAGATGTGACCGAGGCGGTGCTCAGCCGAAGCGCGGGGCGGGTGCCCGGGCACCTTCCGGTGCTGGTGGTTGACGATTCCTCCGTGGCGCGCCGGCAGATCGAGCGCTGCCTGAAGGCCATCGGAATGGATGTGGTCACAAAAAATGATGGGAAACAGGCATTGGATTACCTGAAATCGATCACGGGGGATGGCACTCGTGCCGGGGAGCATCTGTCATTGATTATCTCCGATGTGGAGATGCCGGAGATGGACGGCTATACCCTGGTCACCCGGGTAAAAGACGATCCGGCACTTCGTGACATGTTTATCATGCTGCACACATCGCTCAGCGGCGTGTTCAACAACGCCATGGTCAAGAAAGTAGGGGCCGACGATTTCATGGCAAAATTCAGCCCCGACGAGCTCGCGGAGCGGGTGATGGACATCATCGACCGGAGGTGATGCCGCTGCTCACTGATTCACTCAGAACCGAGATCCAATGAAAGCGGAAATAACGCCACAGGAATATGAAGCCTTCAAATCGTTCCTGCAGGATGCGTGTGGGATTTTACTGGGGGACAACAAACAGTACCTGGTGAAAAGCCGCCTGCGGCGGATTCTTGAAGAGAACAGCCTGAGCACCCTGGGTGAGTTGCTGGACCGGCTGAAGCGGCCAGGCAGGGCGGGACTGCGTGAAGTCGTCGTCGATGCCATGACCACCAACGAAACCCTGTGGTTCCGGGATAACCACCCGTTTCGAATCCTTCAGGACAAACTGCTCCCGGAATTCGCCGAGCGCAAAACCAGCCAGTCGTTGCGGATCTGGTCCGCGGCCTGTTCCACCGGCCAGGAGCCGTATTCCGTTGCCATGATCCTCGAGGAGTTCCGGCGCCTGAGGCCGGGCAAATTGCGAGACGTGAAAATCACCGCCACGGACATTTCCAAAAGTGTGCTGGAAGTGGCCCGGCGGGGTGAATATGAGATGATCGCCATAGGCAGGGGCTTGTCGCCGGAGCGCCAGAAACAGTTTTTCACGCCGTCCATGAATGGGGGCTGGCAAATCAAACCCCAGATCCGCGGAATGGTTGAGTTCAAGGAACTGAACCTCCTGGAACGTTACATGCTGGGCAAATTCGACATTGTCATGTGCCGTAACGTGTTGATTTATTTCTCGGCGGATCTGAAAAAAGACATCCTTACCCGGATGCACGCCACGCTTAATCCCGGTGGCTACCTGGTGCTGGGGGCGTCGGAGTCCCTGAATGGTCTGTCACACCTGTACGACATGGTGCAGTGCCATCCCGGCATTATTTACAGGAAAAAATAACCCATGCCCCTTAATGTCTGGATCCTCGTGGCGGCTCAGGCGCTGGCGATGTGCACAGCGCCGTTCGTTATATTTATCGGCAGTATCCAGGGCCGTATGCTTGCGCCGGCAGCGGAATACGCCACTCTCCCCGTGGGCCTTGTTGTTGTAGGGACTGTATTGTCCATCAAACCCGCGACCTGGCTCATGGAGCGTTTTGGCCGCAAGCGGGTGATGCTGCTGGGCGCAACCATGGGCGTTCTCGCCGGGTTGCTCGGTGCACTGGCCTCCTGGACGGGGCTGTTTTCGCTGCTGTGTGTGGCGGCGGTTGTCGGCGGTACCGGGCTGGCGGTGGTTCATCAATACCGCTTCGCCGCCATGGAATCTGTGCCTCCGGGGCTGGCGGGTTCCGCAGCCGCCCGGGTACTGCTCGGTGGCATGGTTGCGGCCTGGCTCGGGCCGGAAGTCGCCGCCATTGGCAGCGGACCGGCAGAGCCGTATCCGTTTCTGACCAGCTGGCTTGGCCTGGCGATTGTGCAGGTCGCGGCCTTGCTGATCCTGGGCGTGGGTTACCGGGCCAAAGGTGAGCTGGTGCGGGAAACGCATTCCGGCGGTGGTCGCCCCTTGCGCGAGATTCTTGCCAACCCCCTGGTCTGGGCCGCCATCAGTTCGGCGGCCATCGGTTATGCGGTGATGAGTTTTATCATGACGGCCACGCCACTGAGTATGACCGAGATGGCCGGCCATGACCTTGACGATGCCAAACGTGTGATCCAGCTCCATATCATGGCAATGTACCTTCCTTCGCTTATCAGTGGCTGGCTGATCCGTGTGGTCGGTATACCCCTGATGATGGCTGCAGGGCTTCTGGCGTTCTTTGGCTGCATCGTGCTTGCTGCCAGCGGCATCAGCTTCCATCACTATCTCTCGGCCCTGGTGCTGCTGGGCGTGGGCTGGAACTTTCTGTTTGTGGGCGGCACCACGTTACTTCCCCAGGGGTACCAGGACTCCGAGCGCTTCCGGGTACAGGGGCTCAACGACATCATGGTGTTCGGCTCCCAGGCAACCGCTGCACTGTCTGCGGGCGCCATTCTGAGCTGGCTGGGCTGGGGCGGGCTGGTCATGGTTGCAGCGCCATTCCTCGCGCTGCACGGCATACTGGTAGCCCTTTGGCTTGTCCGCGAGCGAACACCTGAAACCGCAGCGAACGGGAGAGACTGATGCTTATTAATTTTGACGAAATGGATCCGAAAGACGCCTATCACATCCTGACCCAGACCGTCATTCCACGCCCTGTTGCCTGGGTGCTGAGCGAAAATCCGGACGGTGATTACAATCTTGCGCCGTTTTCTTTTTTCACGCCCATCACCAGTAACCCACCGTTGCTGATGATTTCAGTCGGGAAAAAACCGACGGATGGGGCGTCGAAGGATACCCGGGTCAATATTGAAACCCGAAAGCACTTTGTGGTTCATATTGCCCACAGGGCGTTGGCGGCGGCTGTTACCGAGTCATCCAGAACCTTGCCCCATGGCGACTCCGAGCTGAAGAATCTCGATCTTGAGACGGTGGAATTTGAAGGCTCCGGCCTGCCGCGCCTCAAGGATTGCCACGTCGCCTTTGCCTGCGAGCTATACGACATCAAGGAAATTGGCGCCGGCCCGCAATCACTGGTTTTCGGCAAGGTTCACCGGGTGTGGGTGTCTGACGAAGCCGCCCGTTACGATGACAAAAACCGGCTGACAGTTGATGGCTCAGCGATCGACCCTCTTGGCCGCCTGGGCGGCAGCGAGTACGTTACCTTCGGCGACGTGCTGAAGATTCCCAGGCCGTCCTGATCTGCCGTTCATTTGATCAGCGCCTGGACGTTCCTGAACTGTGGGTGTTTGCAATGGCGCATCCACTCAAACGCCACCATCTCAAGGGTCACAATCCGCGCACCGCTCTCACTCAGGCGGTCCAGCGCCACGTCACGGTCAAACTCGTTCCGGGAGCCTGTGGCGTCGGCCACCACCCAAACCTTATACCCGGCGTCCAGCAGGCTGAGGGCGGTCTGCATCATGCAGACATGGGTCTCACAACCGCCTACCACGACGTGTTGACGGCCCTCGGGAAGAAGCTCGACCAGTCCGTCGGGGCAGGCGTCAAAATGGTGTTTTGCCAGAACCTGAAGGCACAGCTCCCGGACCGCCCCGACATTAGGCCCCAGCTTGTCCGGCAGCTGTTCCGTGGCCAGTACCGGCACATCCAGCAGACCAGCGATGGTTGCAAGCGTGATACACCGGTCAACCACATCACCACCGTGGCTTATGGCCGGCATAAGCTTTTCCTGGACATCGATCAGCAGCAACGTTGACTGCTCGGCTTTCATCAGCATTGTTAGTCTCCTCGTATCCATGCCTGGAATGATAAAAAGGTAAGCGCTGGGACATTATTGCCAGCATCATACCGATTGATCACTGAATTTTTTTGATGATTTTTCCTCAGGCAGTTGCCAAGCGCCCGTAAAACCATTAAAGTTTGCGCCCTCAAATGAGCGACAACACCGCTGATTTGAAACAGTTTATTGCAAGCGTAGTTTATTGAAATACCCGTTTATTGGAGAGGTGGCCGAGTGGCTGAAGGCGCACGCCTGGAAAGTGTGTATACGTTAATAGCGTATCGAGGGTTCGAATCCCTCCCTCTCCGCCAATACAAAACCCCAGCGCTGCTGGGGTTTTTTATTGGCCGGAAGGGCGGGTGAGAAGCCTCACGGGTTCGACCGCCGCCATACAAGCAGCCGGTTATTGGCGGGCAGATCAACATCCCGCTCAAGGACCAGGCTCGTGCTCTCACCAAGTCGCCTCAAATCCTCAATGGCCCGTATACCCATGTGCGGGGCCTGCGCCCTGAGCGAGCGGTTGAAGCGTTCATTGCTCGGGCTCGTATGCCTGCCCCCATAACTGAACGGGCCGTAGAGGCAAAAAATACCATTCACTGGCAACGCGTTACTGATGCCCCTGAACATCGCCTCCACCTCCTCCCATGCCATGATATGAGCTGTGTTGGCGGAGAAGACTCCGCTGATAGCAGGCAAATGGGCCCAGCCCCCGGTGATGACATCAAGGGGCAGGGGCGGGTTGATATTCGGCAGCCTGGCTTCATCGAGCCACGGCATGCAGAGCTGGTCATTCTGCGGATGGTCACTGGGCTGCCACGTCAGGTGGGGTAAATGGCTCGCAAAGTGCACCGCATGCTGGCCGGTGCCCGTGCCGATTTCCAGAATGGTGCCCGGCTGCGTGAAAAAGCCGGAAAGTTGCTCCAGAATCGGTGCCTTATTGTTTTCGCAGGCCTGGGAAAACGGTTTGTCTGTCTGCATGTTCCGACCTTTTGAGCGGGATGGTTTGTGACGGCTGGTGTCCATCATTTGCCCCGTAAATTCTTCGTGCCAGGCTCTTGCCGAATACCACCGGCCATGCCGATGCGCTTCATTAGATCAGGCCGGCGCTTCGCAGGGCAAAGACCCCAAGGGTTACGGTAATGCTGGCCATCAGGGTCGTCAGCGCGATGATGTTGGCCGCCAGCCGGTCGTTGCCGCCCAGCGCCTTGACCATCACAAAACTGGCGGCGGCGGTCGGGCTGGCAAAGAACAGGAACAGTAGCCCCAGTTCGGCACCACGGAAGCCTACAAGCCAGGCGAAGGCGGTACAGAGTGCCGGCAATACCACCATTTTCATCAGGCTGGAGCCGAGCGCGGTTTCGCTGTCGTTGCGGATGGCGCTGAGTGAGACCGTTGCACCAATACACAACAGGGCCAGCGGAAGGGTCAGGGACGCAAAATAGTCGCCGCTGGTCATGACCCAGCCTGGCAGGGTGATTTTGAGTGCCGCCACGGGAATGGCCACAAACACCGCAAGAATGAGGGGGTTGCGGATGATATCGTGAAAGATTTTGTGCCAGTCGGTGGTCTGGCCGGGCTGGTAGGCTACGAGTACGATCACGGACAGTACGTTATAGGAGATAATCACCAGCCCAAGCAGGATGCCGCCGGCAGACAGGCCGAAATCGCCATACAGGTTGGCGGCGAGCGCCAAACCCACAATGCCGCAGTTACCCCGGAACGCGCCCTGAACGTACACCCCCCGGTCTTCCCGGACCACTCGCCAGCGTGCCCACAACCAGGCGATGGCGAAACTCGCGAGGGTTGCACCCAGGTAGAAAACCAGAAGCCCGGGGTTGAAGGCTGTGTCCAGATCCGCCCGAATGATGCTCAGAAAAACCAGGGTCGGCAGCGTCGCTTTGAACACCAGTGCAGACGCGGTGTTCACGAAGGCGCTGTCAATCCAGCCAATCCGCCGCAATCCCAGCCCGATAAAGACCATGGCGAAAACCGGCAGAGTGGTTTCCAGTGTCTGCCGAAAAATGTCGATCAGGCTCATTGCGGGGCCGCCGTGAAGCATGGAGGGTTAGAAGGTGTCGGGAACAACGGGATTATAAGCGTGAATATACGTAGCCTGCTACAGGTGTGCCACCAAAGTCCTAGTGGCCGGGCGCGAGTGTCTGTCAGAAACGTAACGAAAGCCCTTGCGTACCGGCGGCGCGGCTGAGCTATAGTACGCACTACCAAATGCAGACCCAGAAAGCTCGAGTACGAGAGGATCAGAATGGACGCAATCAATCCCACCCCGGAACAACTGCAAAAGGTTCTTGCCGACACGCCCAAAAATCAGCCCGTGGTCATGCTGAACCTGTTGCGGTTCCGTGATCGCGCCCGCTACAAAGAGGCCGCCCCGGAACTCAGCGGCCGGGAGGCTTACGGTTTGTACATGCAAGAGGCAGCCGCCTGTGTGAAGGCCGTCGGCGCCGAGGTGATCTGGTCCGGTCGCAGCGTCGGCTCGCTGATCGCGCCGCCGGACGAGTCCTGGGATCAGGTGCTGCTGGTGCGCTATCCATCGATCGACGCCTTCATGGCGATGATTGAGAGTACGGAATACAAGGGCGTGGTGAAGCACCGGACCGCAGCGCTGGAAGACTCCCGCCTGGTGGCCAATGTGGAAGAGGGCGGCCAGCCAGGTTAGTGGGGCGGCAGTATGCCAGACTGTTGAATCACCATATACACCGCTGTTCCGGCGGCAATCGAGAGCAGGGCGTTGCGTCGCCACAGGTGAATCAAGACAACTACCAGCCCTGCCGCCAGCGAATCCATCCCCGGCAGCGTTGCGGCCCAGTTCCCCGACCGATACACGAAAATCGTTGCCAGCAGCGCCATGACCGCCGCCGGCAAATAGCGCCCCAGGTGCTTTATCAGCGGATGGTCTGTGTGCCGCCCCAGAAACAGGAATGGAATCACCCGGGTGGCGAAAGTGGCAGTCGTGGCCACGGCAATGAATGCCAGAAGGTAACCGGTGTCAGCCATAATAACCTTCCTCACCGGTCGTTGCGGAGCGAACCCTTCGGTACTGGACAAGCAATATCAGGGTAACGATGACAATGGCGCCGACCAGTTGGTGTGTGACGGGCAGTACCGCCAGCGCGAGGCCAGCCGCGGCCGCGCCAACCCAGATCGGAAAGCCGTCGCCCAGGGCTTTGTATTGCTCAATGGTCAGCACGATAAACAGCGCCACCAGCGCAAACTCGATGCCGGTGCTGTCAAACGCCACATTCTCGCCCAGCAGGGCACCAACGGTGCAGCCCACCACCCAATAACACTGATTGAATGCGGTGATTTTCAGATCAACGCTCTGTTCCCGGCGGGTGTCGGTACTGCGCTTCCGGCTGGTCAGTACCGAATAGGTTTCATCCGTCAGCCCGAAAATCAGGTAGGGTTTGCGCCAGCCCGCACCCCGGAACTGGCCAAGGAGCGACAGGCCGTAAAACAGATGCCGGGCATTGAGCACAAACATGGCCACAAAAACTTCCAGCAGGCCGGCGTTGGCGGCGAGCAGGCTGACGGCCAGGATCTGCCCGGCCCCGGCGTAGATCAGCACGCCCATCAACGGCGCACCCCACCAGGGGAAGTTCAGCTGCGTACTGAACAGCACACCGAATGCCATACCGAGCGGCAGGTAGCCGAACAGGATGGGTAGCGTGAGTTGAAAGGCTGAGCGGTTCATTTGCGTCCAAACGTCGTGAAAGCGGCGATGATAGAGAATCGGGCGGCGCTTTTGAAGTGCTGGCGCCAGGAACAGTGGCGGCAGAAGACCCCGGCAGCCCTTCGACACAAAAATGTCATGAAACAGGCATAGGCTCCCCGGCATAGCCCGCTGTTGGAGTTGTCATGCTTGCTACCGTTCGTGCCCGTATCCTGTTTTTCGCGTTCCTGTGTGTTTTTGCTATTGCGGGACTGACCGCCTTGTCGTGGAGCATTATCCTGAAAGCGGAGACGGCGTCCGGCAGTCTTATTCGCACCAGCCTGAACGAGTCCTGGTTGCTGACGGACCTGGAGCAGGATCACCGGCGGCTCCAGGATCTCGCTTATAAAATCAAGGCGCAGCTGTTGCTGTGGGGGGAGGTGGACGAGATCTTCGGGCAGTTGGAGACGTCCTTGCCCGCGCACTGGCAGGCGGTTGCCGGCAATGAGGGGCTGGCGGAATGGGCC
>CBIHLH010000123.1:0-11371 GCA_966210405.1 uncultured Marinobacter sp. | reverse complement strand
AATCCTCCCAGCCGCGCCATATCAAGATCAGAACGCCTCAGTCTGTGCATCTCACGGGCTGAGGCGTTTTGCATTGTATGGCTGGGAGGATTTGAACCGATAAGAGGTTCGACCGAAACCCACGCAGTGGGTTGAGGAACGCCGGAGCAAGGCGACGGCGGCCCCGACGGGGAAGGGCCGAAGGCCCGCCTAATCCTCCCAGCCGCGCCATATCAAGATCAGAACGCCTCAGTCTGTGCATCTCACGGGCTGGGGCGTTTTGCTTTGGGGGCTAGATCCGGAAGCGGGAAACCAGATTCTGCAGCTCGCTGCTGGAGCTTGCGGTCTGGTTGGACGAAGCGGCGGACTGATCAGTGACATCCAGAACGGTGCCAGCCCGGTATTCACTTGTCCGGGCAGGGCTGCAATCTTCGACCTCTGGCTGTATCGCTCCAGAGCACGATCACCCACCAGGCCGACCAGGATAGTGAGTAGGAGCAGGGCAGCGAAGCCGCCGGGCTTTCCTGATACGTTGTGAGGGTGGGGGTGGCGTATACTCGGTTTGTATTAAGGCGGTTTACGGCAGTGTATTCCAGGAATTTACCGTTACAGATGGTTGCTGGGTGTTTTAACGTGATACGGAAAAACAGGGGCCATCCTCTGATTGCTATCAGAAAAAGGCCGCCTGGTTACCACATAAGATCATCCGGAATTTCATAACCTGCATAGGGGTCTTCTTCTCCCGCATCTTCTTGCTTGCGATCGTGGAGAACGACAACGGCGTTCATGTCCCGCTCCATGATTTTGCGGGCAACACCCTCCGCCACAACCTCATAACTCTCATTGACGTATACGATGGCCAGACGGCCGCGGGAGAGTTGATCGACCATGGTGTCGTCCACAAAGATCTTTTTGATTTTCTTGTCGTGAACAAACTGGTACGAGGTCTCGCCCCGGCTGCGGTTCAGGCGATTCGTTTCAACCAGTTGACGAATCTGGGCCTGGATGGCTTTTTTCTCGGCGGCCTGCTGACGCTGAAGGTTCAACTGGCGATCCCGTTCCGCCTTTTCTTCGCGGGCCTGGCGAGCACGAACTTCGGCCTCGTTGACCTGAGCTGCGCCCTTGGGCTGCTGTTTTCGCTGTTTGCGCTTTTCACTGCGAATGGCTTTCGCTTTTTTGTCATCCGCCAGGCCGGCTTTCAGTAGTTGATCTTGCAGGGACGCCATCAGTAACTCCGTTAATCGGTTGCGAATTCTGGTAGTATTATACGCCCTCATTGTTGCCTTCATAACCAGCTTCCGCCGATCCCGGGAATTTCTTCTATGTCTTCTTTTAAAGATTTCGGTTTATCCGCCGCCATGCGCTCCAATCTTGACCAGTTGGGTTTCGAAAGGCCCACTGAGATTCAGGCGACGGCGATCCCTCCGGGATTGGCGGGGCAGGACGTTATTGCCATGGCGCAGACGGGCAGCGGCAAGACCGCAGCCTTTGGCATTGGTCTGATTGAGCGACTCCGGCCCAGACTGTTTGCGGTTCAGGCGCTGGTGTTGTGCCCCACACGGGAGCTGGCGGACCAGGTCGCCAAGGCCATCCGTGAGCTGGCCCGCGCCCGGGACAACATCAAGGTGCTGACTCTCTGTGGTGGGGTGGCGATCGGGCCGCAGATTGGTTCCCTGAGCCATGGTGCCCATATTGTCGTGGGAACACCGGGCCGGATTCAGGATCATTTGCGTAAGGGCACGCTGGTGTTGGACCGGCTTGCCACCGTGGTTCTTGATGAAGCCGACCGCATGCTGGACATGGGCTTCCAGGAGGCCATGGAAGACATTCTGTCCCGGACGCCACCGGCGCGACAGACCCTTATGTTCTCGGCCACCTGGCCAGAGCCGATCCGTAAACTCAGTGAGCAGTACCAGCGCGAGCCGGTGGATGTACGTGCCGAATCCGGCGTTGAGAACCGCGACATTGAAGAGTGTTTTTATGAGGTGTCACCGGAACGCAAGATTGACGCCATCATGGCGCTGCTGTCCCAGAGGCAGCCGTCCTCATGCATCGTTTTTTGCACCACCAAACAGCAATGCGACGAAATGGCGGAGACCTTGAGCGGGCATGGGTTTTCGGCGTTGCCGTTGCACGGCGACCTGGAGCAGCGGGACCGGGACAGTGTGCTGGTCCGGTTCGGGAATCAGAGTTGTCCGGTGCTGGTGGCCACCGATGTGGCGGCCCGTGGCCTGGACATCAAATCATTGCCGCTGGTGATCAACGCCGATCCTGCGAGGGACCCGGAGGTGCATACGCACCGGATCGGTCGTACCGGTCGTGCCGGGGAGCAGGGCTACGCGGTGACATTCTGCACACCGTCCCAGGGCCACAAGATCAGCCGGATTGAGTCAGTACGCGGGCGTGAGGTTCAGTGGGGCGACACCAGTGCCTTGCTGGCCTCTCCGGCTGAACCGGTGACGCCTGCCATGAAAACCCTGTGTATTGCCGGCGGTCGCAAGGACAAGGTTCGCCCGGGTGACGTGCTGGGCGCCCTGACCGGTGAGGCTGGCATACCTGGCAGTGCTGTCGGCAAGATTGATGTGTTTGATTTCCAGTGTTTTGTGGCGGTGGAAAAGTCCCTGGCCGCCAAGGCACTGTCGAGACTGGAAAATGGCCGGATCAAGGGCCGGAAAATCCGCGTCCGGATTGTCTGAAATCAGGCGCTTCCTGAGTCGGTGGGGTTTGTCAAAACAGGCCGGGGGACTCGGAAAATCCGTATGGTAATTTCCATTTAGGTTGCTCACGGGAATTGAAAACGGTAAATTACGCAGGATTTTGCCTCCCGTTTTGTGCGGCTTTGGCATTAGACTTTGGTCTAACTGGTCAGGCCGGCCAGCCCGGGGAAATCACACAAACCAAGACAGGTAGCTATTCGATATGAATGACCTGATGTCACAAGCCGTCGATCTGATGATCGCAGGTATGGGGTTCGTGTTCGTGTTCCTGATCATTCTGGTCTTCGCGACACTCCTCATGTCCAAACTCATAGAACGGCTTGCGCCAGAGCCGGCAACACCGGCTAAAACAACACGTGCCAGGCCCAAGGCGCCGGCGTCGGTTGACCCCGACACCGCCGAAGCCATCAAAAAGGCAATTGCACAATTCCGGTCACGCCACAAGAAGTGACCCGGTAAAAAGATAGAACCTTTAAACAGAAGGCTGACACGATGACTGACACAAAGAAACCGCTGGGGATTACGGACGTTATCCTGCGTGACGCCCACCAGTCCCTGCTCGCCACTCGTATGCGGCTGGATGACATGCTGCCCATTGCCGAGAAACTCGACAAGGTCGGTTTCTGGTCCCTGGAATCCTGGGGCGGTGCTACCTTCGATTCCTGCATTCGTTACCTGGGCGAAGATCCCTGGGAACGTATTCGCGAACTGAAGAAAGCCATGCCCAACACCCAGCAGCAAATGCTTTTGCGGGGCCAGAATCTGTTGGGTTACCGCCATTATGCCGATGATGTGGTAGACCGTTTCTGTGAGCGTGCCGCCGAGAATGGCGTTGACGTGTTCCGTATTTTTGATGCGATGAACGATCCGCGTAACCTGGATCGCGCCATCAAGGCCGTTCGTAAGACTGGCAAGCATGCCCAGGGCACCATTGCCTACACCACCAGCCCTGTGCACACCATCGAAATGTGGGTAGAGCTGGCGAAGGAAGTCGCCGACATGGGTGCGGACTCCATCGCCATCAAGGACATGGCCGGTATTCTCAAGCCCTACGTGGCCTTCGATCTGGTCAGCCGCCTGAAGAAAGAACTGGACATCCCGATTCACATGCAGTGTCACGCCACTACCGGCATGTCCACCGCCACCGCTATCAAGGCTGCGGAAGCCGGTATTGATAACGTCGACACGGCCATCTCTTCCATGAGCATGACGTACGGTCACTCGCCCACCGAAGCCGTGGTCGCGATTCTGGAAGGTACTGACCGTGACACCGGTCTTGACCTGAACCTGCTCGAAGAGATTGCAAGCTACTTCCGTCAGGTACGTAAGAAGTACGCGAAGTTTGAAGGCAGCCTCCGGGGTACCGATTCCCGCATCCTGATTGCCCAGGTGCCGGGTGGCATGCTCACCAATATGGAAAACCAGTTGCGTGAGCAGAACGCCAGCGACAAGTTCGACCAGGTGCTGGACGAGATTCCCAAGGTTCGCGAAGACCTGGGTTTCATTCCGCTGGTCACTCCGACTTCCCAGATCGTGGGTACCCAGGCGGTACTGAATGTTCTGACTGGCGAGCGTTACAAGTCCATCTCCAAAGAAACCTCTGCAATCCTCAAAGGCGAGTACGGTGCAGCACCGGCGCCGATGAACAAGGAACTGCAGGAGCGTGTTCTGGATGGAAAAGAGCCGGTTACCTGTCGTCCGGCTGATCTGCTTGAGCCAGAAATGGACAAACTGACCGACGAGCTCAAGATACTGGCCGAAGAGAAAGGCATCAAGCTGGCGGAAAACACCGTCGACGACGTGCTGACTTACGCCCTGTTCCCGCAGATTGGTCTTAAGTTCCTGGAAAATCGTGGTAACCCGGATGCCTTTGAGCCGGTTCCGGTTGCTGATGACGCAGCGCCCGCCAAGACAGCTGACGGCCCCGAAACCTACACCGTTGAAGTGAACGGCAAGAAGTTCGTGGTGGCAGTCTCCGAGGGCGGCGAGATTTCCCAGATCCAGGGCGAGGGCGGTGCGGTTTCTGCACCGGCAGCGGCAGCGTCGGCGCCGGCCCCTGGTGAAGGCGAGCCGGTTGTTGCGCCTCTGGGCGGCAACATCTTCAAGGTTCTGGTTTCTCCGGGTGACGCCGTGGAAGAAGGCGATGTGCTGATTATTCTCGAAGCCATGAAAATGGAAACCGAGATCCGTGCACCCAAGGCCGGTACCATCGGCGAAATCTTCATCAAGGTCGGTGATGCCGTCTCCCCTGATGATGAAATGCTGACAATCGCATAAGGGCCAGCATTCCATGGAAAAGTTAATGACATTGTGGACAGGCAGTGGCCTGTATAATCTCTCGGGCGGTCAGTTCTTCATGATCTGTATCGGCTTTCTTCTGCTGTTCCTTGCGATTCGCAAGGGCTTTGAGCCACTGCTGCTGGTTCCGATTGGGTTCGGCGGCATTCTGGCGAATATCCCGGAGGTAGGGCTTGCCCTGTCGGCTGCGGAGAATGCGATTCACTATGCGGAGCCGGCGGTACTGGTAGCTTTAGCGAGCATTCTCGATGTCGCGTACCAGGCTGGCCAAGCCATAACGCCGGAAGTGATGGGTGCGTTTAAGGCAGCCTATAAGCAGGCGGATTACGGGACGGTTCAACAGGCTATTGTTGCTGCCCAGAGTCTCGGTTATACCAACGGCATGCTCTACAATTTCTACACCGTCGCCATTGCCAGTGGTGCTGCACCACTGATTATCTTCATGGGTGTAGGCGCGATGACTGACTTTGGTCCGCTGTTGGCGAACCCGAAGACCCTGCTTCTGGGCGCGGCCGCACAGTTCGGTATCTTTGGTACCATTATTGGAGCGGCTTTGCTGGACATGACGGGGGTTATGGATTTCACCATCCTGGAGGCGGCGGCTGTCGGTATTATCGGTGGCGCCGATGGCCCGACGTCAATCTATGTGTCCAGCATTCTGGCTCCACATCTGCTGGGTGCGATTGCCGTGGCGGCCTATTCCTACATGGCGCTGGTGCCGATGATCCAACCTCCTATAATGAAAGCGCTGACTTCGCCGAAGGAGCGGACCATCAAAATGTCCCAGTTGCGTCCGGTGAGCAAGCGGGAAAAAATTGCGTTCCCGATGGTGGTGCTGGTGGCGACGGTGTTGTTCCTGCCTGATGCGGCGCCGCTGCTGGGTATGTTCTGTTTTGGTAACCTGATGCGGGAGTGCGGGGTGGTTGAGCGACTGAGCGATACCTCCCAGAATGCGCTGATCAACATCGTAACCATTTTCCTTGGGCTGTCTGTTGGCTCCAAGCTGAGCGCGGACAAGTTCCTGGATCTGCAAACGCTGGGCATTCTGGTTCTGGGTATGGCTGCTTTCTGCGTAGGTACGGCCTGCGGCGTTTTGATGGCGAAACTGATGAACAGGTTTATCAAGGACCCCATCAACCCGCTTATCGGCTCCGCCGGGGTGTCCGCTGTGCCAATGGCGGCGCGGGTGTCCAATAAAGTGGGCCTGGAAGCCAACCCGCACAACTTCCTGCTGATGCATGCCATGGGGCCGAATGTGGCGGGCGTTATCGGTTCGGCAGTGGCCGCGGGTGTGATGATCAAGTTGCTGACCTGATCTGTCCCGCTGCGAAAGAAGATGAAAAACCTCGCCCTGGCGGGGTTTTTCATTTTATACCCTTAATGAAAATCCCGTGATGCAACAGGCAATGAGTTGATGAGGTGGCTCAGATCCGAAAGCTTCCCCGCCATCACATGAACAATCTCACCCTCTCTTTCAAGCACACCCTTCACATGCAACAACCGGGCGGTTAGCAACGGCTTCCGCTGCCGCCGCGCGGTTTCCAGCCACACCACAACATTCACATTGCCGGTTTCGTCTTCAAGGGTGACAAAGGTGACGCCGGAGGCAGACCCCGGGCGTTGGCGGCCGGTCACAAGGCCAACGACCTGAACCGGAATACCGGCCTTGGTGGTTTTCAGTTGTTCGGCACTCAGGCAGAACCGGAGGTGGCCCTGTTCCCGGAGCAGGGCCAGGGGGTGGCGCTGGAGGGTGAGACCCTGGCTGGCATAGTCGGCGAGAACGTTCTGGCCTTCGGTGGGTTCGGGGAGCAGGTCGCAATGGTCAACCTGATACTGGGCGACCGCCTCTTCGGCAAAGAGTTCTGCGGGCGGTTCGTGGCCAAGGAGTTGCCAGTAGGACTGGTGGCGGTTGCTGGCAAATTCGGGCATGGCGTTAGCGCCAGCCAGGAGCTCCATCTCTCGCTGGTTCAGGCCAGCCAGGCGCCGGAGTTCGCTGATGGAGCCGTAACCTGTGGTGGGACGCTTCTTATGGATGCGTTCAGCGCCATTAACGGACAGGCCCTGAATGATTCTCAGGCCCAGGCGCAGGTGGCGTTCCTTGCCTTCCAGTGTGTGATCCCACTGGCTGTGATTGATATCAGGCGGTAATACGGTGACGTTGTGGCGGCGGGCATCCTGTACCAGTTGGGAGGGGGAATAGAAGCCCATGGGCTGGCTGTTGAGCAGGGCGCAGTAGAAGGCGGCGGGGTAGTGGCACTTGATCCAGGCGGAGACGTACACCAGCAGGGCAAAGCTGGCGGCGTGGGACTCGGGAAAGCCGTAGCCGCCAAAGCCGCAGATCTGCTGGTACAGGCGTTCGGCGAAGCCGCCGTCGTGGCCACGCTCAAGCATGCCGGTGATCAGCTTTTCCCGGAACGGGGTCAGGTCACCGTGGGACTTCCAGGCGGCCATGGCCCGGCGGAGCTGATCGGCTTCACCGGCGGAGAAGCCGGCTGCGACCATGGCCAGTTTAATCACCTGCTCCTGGAAAATGGGTATGCCCAGGGTGCGCTCCAGTACGCCTCTGATCGCATCGTTGGGGTAATCCACCGGCTCCAGGCCATGCTTGCGCCGCAAATAGGGGTGCACCATGTCGCCCTGAATGGGGCCGGGACGGACGATGGCCACTTCCACCACCAGGTCGTACCAGGTGTCGGGTTTCAGTCTCGGCAGCATGTTGATCTGGGCACGGGATTCCACCTGAAACACGCCAATGCTGTCGCCTTTCTGCAGCATGGCGTAGGTGGCCCGGTCTTCCGGGGGAATGTCCTGCATGGCAAAGGGGGCTGCCTTTTCCTCGCTGATGAGTTCGAGTGCCCGGCGAATGGCGGAGAGCATGCCCAAGGCCAGTACATCGACTTTCATCAGGCCCAGGCTTTCGAGGTCATCTTTGTCCCATTGAATGACGGTCCGGTCCGCCATGGCGGCATTCTCTACAGGGACCAGTTCAGCCAGTGGCCCGGCACTGATCACAAAGCCGCCCACATGCTGGGACAGATGCCGGGGGAAACCGAGCAGGGTGTTCACCAGGGTAAAGAACTGGTCCGCGACCCCGGGGTTCCGGGTGAGGCGCTTGTCGAGGATCTGCTGGCGCCAGTTGCTGGCCCCGTCCCGCCAGTCGATGCCATCGAGCAGTTGCTCCACCAGTGCCGGATCAAACCCCAGAGCCTTGCCCACATCGCGGACGGCGCTGCGGGGGCGATAGCGGATCACGGTAGCGGCGAGAGCAGCTCGCTCGCGACCATAGCGCCGGTAAATATACTGGATAACTTCCTCTCGGCGATCGTGTTCGAAATCGACATCAATGTCTGGCGGTTCGTTGCGGTCCTTGGAGATGAAACGTTCAAACAGCAATTCCACCCGCGCCGGATTGACTTCGGTAATGCCCAGGCAGTAACACACGGCGGAGTTGGCAGCCGAGCCTCGCCCCTGGCACAGAATGCCCTGGCGCCGTGCGAAGTCCACAATGTCATGAATGGTGAGGAAATAGTGCTCGTAGTGCTTGTCCGAGATCAACCCCAGTTCCTTCCGGATCAGGGACTGAACCGCCTGTGGGGTGCCGTTGGGATAACGTCGCCGTTCTCCTTCGGCGGTCA
Organism: uncultured Marinobacter sp.; assembly: GCA_966210405.1. GTDB lineage: Bacteria > Pseudomonadota > Gammaproteobacteria > Pseudomonadales > Oleiphilaceae > Marinobacter. Next base: position 2,742 of record CBIHLH010000123.1, on the reverse strand, counting down.
GTTTTTTCAGGTACGCGGCCGGCGTTTCATTCGCCGGCACCAGGTCCGATGGGTATTCGTAACGCAGGCTGCCGGGCTCAAAGCTGCACTGTCGGGCAATGCGCAGGGATTCTTTCAGCCAGGCGTCGGGGAACAGGCGTTGCAAGACCGGCATCGGCCTGAGATAGCGTTCGCCGTTCTGGAACAGGCGGTGACCGGCGAGTTCCAGGCTGGTGCGGTGGCGCAGGGCAGTGAGTACGTCCTGCAGGGGCTGGCGCTCGCGCCTGTGCATGTGAACCTCGCCGGTGGCGGTAATCGGGCAGCGCAGGTGATCCGCCAGCCAGCGAACCCGGGCCAGTTGGTGCTCCTCTCCGGATTCCAGTGTGCGGGCGGCAGCAATCCAGAGCCGGGGTTCAAACAGTCGTTGCAGCCATTCGCCACAGGCCAGGGCCTGATCGGCATCGGCGGTGCCAGGTGAGGAAGGCAGCCACAGGCACAGGCAGTCGTCCAGGGGATGGCACTCGATATCCCGGAAGAATAACCGGTACTGGCCTTTTTCCGCCCGCCGACGCCCGGTGGTGATCAACTGGCTGAGCTGGCCGTAGCCTTTGCGGGTACGTGCCAGGAGAATAAAACGGGGCGGCACGGCGCCGTCCGGGGCATCGTCCAGTTCAAACCAGCTTCCGGTAATCAGTTTGACCGGGCTTTCCTTCAACGCCGCCCAGGCCCGGGGAATGCCGGCAACCGAGCAGGCATCGGTCATGGCCAGGGCGCTGTAGCCCAGCTCCGCGGCACGCTCCGCCAGCTCGTGGGGATGGGAGGCCCCGGTCAGGAAGGTGAAATTGCTGAAACAGAACAGTTCGGCGTAGCCATGCTCGCTCATCAGCCAAACCATCCGTGCACGAACCAGCCTTCCCTGACATCCCGGAACACCCAGGCCAACTGGCCATGGTGTGTTTGTGCGATGTAGTAATCCCGGTGCACTTGCTGGCCATCCCACCAGCCACCACTGATGCGCTCGGGGCCGGAGAACCAGGCCACCGGCGTTTCCAGCAACGGTTGCGGACCTTTCAGTAGCCAGAGCGGACGGCGAGGTAGCTGATGACTGTCCGGCAAGGGAGTGGCGTGTCTGTTCAGTACTTCCGAGGCTGACCAGGCTCGCTCGGGGCGATGATCAGCCTGGGGCGAGAGCTGATGCAGGGCGCCGTCACCCAGGCGGGCCTGGAGGCGACTGATCAGGGTGTGCCAGGCTTCGTTCAGATCCTGGCTTTCACCCAGCAGATCTTGCCGGGTGTCTGCTTCCCGGTTCAGGAACCGCCGGACAGACAGAACCAGGGAAACCACCGGCGCTTTCAGCGGGTGCTGGTCTAGCCGTAGCCGAATCAGACTCAGGAAGCTGTTGGCCCGGTGCTCCGGCCCGGCGGTGCGGATACGAAGTCGGGTCGCCTCCTGATGCCGGTGATTCATGACCAGTAGCAGGCTGTCGGTTTCCTGCTGGCGCCAGCACAGATCCTCTTCAAGTTCCGAGAGTAGCCGCTGTAACGGAAACAGCAGCCCCTGTGATTGTTCAATATCCTGCGCAAAATCCGCCTGTTGGCGAAAATGGTGGGGTGGCTGCCAGGGGGCTTTCGGATCCGGTCGGCTGCCCTCTATTTTCTGAAGGTGGGCCAGGGTTTCCGGGGACAGGCGGTGAGCCAGTTCGTTCCGTGGCAGGGCTAGCACTTCTCCAAGGTGGCTCAGGCCCAGGCGCTGCAGCCGGACACAGGTTTTGTCATCAAACTCCACCATCGGCAGAGGAATCCGGCCCAGTGTTTGCTGAATCTGGCCCTTGTCCGCCGTGCATTCACCCATGCCTGTGCGGGCGAGCAGTCTCGCCGCCAGGGGGGTGTGGCCGGTGGCTTGCCAGGCGCTCAGGCGGCGTTCGTTCAGCCCCTGGTCCACCGTTTGCCAGACAGCGGCCAGGCCACCGTACAGCCGTTGCAGGCTGCCGATTTCCGCCAGCAGGCCATCGGGAGGTACCAGGACGATATGCGCGGCGTAGCGGTATAACCAGCGGGCCTGGTCTTCCAGTATCCGGGCTTCCTGGTGCTGGTCGGCGCGTACCATGCCCAGTTCCGGCACCAGAGCAATGGCGGTTTTCAGGCGCATGCCGGGAGTGATGCCCTGATCGCGCGCCTCCGGGCAGGCCTGGATGACCTTCTGGCCAGAGCCTTCCACGATAACCAGCGCCCCCGGGTGCTCACGGGAACGGCGAATATGATCCAGCAACAGGTGCGGGAAATGCAGGTACAGCCAGAGCATGGCAAGCCTACCGGGTTCGCACGGGCCAGGGGCCCTGGGCAATGCGGGGGGTCTCCTGATTCGACAGATCCGCCCGGTGTGCCATGGTCAGGGAACAGCGTTGGCCAGGCCAACTGCCGCGTCGCTTCAGTACGTTTACTTTCAGCGCCTGCTGGTCACCGGGCTCCAGCTCCAGGCGCAGGGCCGCCGGAGAATTCTGCCCGGCGTACCGGCGTTCCCGGAACAGTACACACACATTGCTGCCTGCCTCGGCGGCGAGTTGCAGGCGGCGCAGATCCCGGGCGGCCAGCTTGCCCGGCCAGGCCATCACCAGGCCGGTTACCGGCGAGCGCAGGCAGTTCTCCAGGGTCCACAAGAGGTCGCCGGGGTCTTCTGTGTGGATCAGCACCACCTGATCCAGGTTAACCTGCTCGCGAGCCAGGGCAGGGGCATCGTCGTGTCGACGAGGCCACCGAGATCCCG
>CBIHLH010000122.1:0-11445 GCA_966210405.1 uncultured Marinobacter sp. | reverse complement strand
GCGGCTTGGCCAAGGCGGCCAATGTAAATGTCGAGACGATCCGCTATTACCAGCGAAGAGGTCTGTTGTCGGAACCCAAACGGCCTCCAGGTGGCATTCGACACTACGGTTCGGCCGCTATTGATCGTCTGACATTTGTGAAAACGGCGCAGCAGCTGGGCTTCAGTCTCGACGAGGTCGGCGACCTTTTAAGGTTGGAAGATGGCACCCACTGTGAGGAAGCCAGTGCGCTCGCCGAGCACAAGCTGAAGGATGTGCGCGAAAAGATCGAAAGGCTGGTAAAAATCGAGAAGGCTCTGAGCGAAATGGTCAGTCAATGCCACGCAAAGCCGGACAGTATCGCGTGCCCGCTCGTTGCTTCGTTACATGAGGGAGGTATTGTGACAAGAAGCCAAGTTGGTTAGATTCTGAACCAATCGACCCCAGGCCCTGCCTGGGGCGCTCAAACACGCGGTGGCTAAATCACCTTAATATGAGGGATGGTGTACCTATGCTGATAGGGAAGCTTGCTTTGGAATCCGGATTTTCCCGCGATACCATCCGGTATTATGAGAAAATGGGCCTTCTCCAGGGTAGAGCTTCATGTAAGCTGCAAAATGGATATACGGATTATCAGCCAGGTGTGCTGGAGCAGCTCATTCACATTAAGCAGCTCAAGGAACTCGGGTTTACTCTCAACGAAATCAGAAGCTTGTTAGAGACTGTAAGTACAGAACCGCAGCCCTGTGCCGACCTGCCCCAAAAGCTGGACAAAAAAATCGCCCAGCTAGATGAGAAAATGGTGTTGATCAAGCTTTATCGCGACAAGCTCCTAACAGTCCGCAAGGCGTGTAACGGTGAATGCGCAAGCCAGGCTGGGCTCCCAGAGTGTTTCGGCTCTCAGTGCTGTTGAGCTTTGCCACTCTCTTTGCACGAGCAGTCGACCGCGCAGGCGGCATTTCTCTGTTTGATCTTCATGTAGGTAAATAGTAATACGCCAGCAACGAGGAAGCCCACCGCTGCTCGCTCAAAATAGATTCCTACCCCTGCTACGGCAGTAAATCCAAGTGCGAGGCCCACTATCGGGATAGCGCAACAACCGACGCATAACGCCGCTGTGCTCAAAGCGAGCCGCTTGGAGGTCATCCGGCTAAGTATGTTTCTCTGCTTCATGTCTGCTCCCTAACGTTGTTGAATGGGAGCACTTTAAACCTTGGAGTACAGTCCACGGTCAAGATGTCGTCAGCCCTTTAATAAGCCATGTAGGAACCCACCTGACATAAGCCACCATCCCAAACAGTTCAACCAGGGATTGAAGAACAATTACAACGGCGACTAGACTCCAGGCGTCCGGCAAGGAAAGTGCGAGCGGTAGCACGACAAAGGAGTTCCGGGTGCCAAGGCTGAAAGTCAGTGTGCGTCCGGCACGGGGCTCAAGCACAAAAGCCCTGTTGATCAATTTGCCTGCGGCCCCAGCAGCCAGCAGATACAGCACGAATACCACGACAACCTGCCACAGGATTTGCCCAGACTCTAATACGAGTCTTACTTGGGAAGCCGCAATGATAAACACCACCATGGCGAGTAGAGGCACCGGAAACCAGCCTAGACCTTTCACGAAATCCGCAACTTTTTGGCGCTTCTCGGCAGCTTTTTCGGTGAGCCATGCCAGCGCCATCGGCAGCAGAATCAGACCGGCAAAGGCAGAGAATAAATGGCTACCAAAGGTGAGTTCGATCACCAGCTCACCCAGGAACAGCCAGATATAAAATGGCATCAGTAGCAACTGGGTAATTAAGAGGATGGGAGCCGCACTGACGGCGCGAGCCGCGTCACCGCGACCCAAGTGGGCAAAGCTGATAAACCAGTCGGTACAAGGAACCAGCAAGACCAGTAGCACGCCAAGCTTGATTGCGGCGTTGTCTGGCAATAGCAGAAGTAGCACCCCCGAGATCACCGGCATTACTATGAAGTTCCCCACCAGTAGCGCCGCTAGAAATCGCTTATCGCGCAAAGCTATGGCCATGTTCGCAAACGGTACTTGTGTAAAGGTTGCATAGAGAAGGCCAGCCATAAGCGGCCAAATCAATATCTCCCAACTGGCGGCGGTCTTCGGCAGTGTGTAGCCCATGGCCATCCCCACCAGGATAGCGGTGAGGTATATCCAGGCCTGTTGCCGTTCGATCGTGTCACGCATTCAGGGTCTTCCTTCTGCCAATCGGAGTGTCGTAAAAGAGAGGGACCTTTTAAAAATTAGGAGGCAGTGTAAAGGGTCAGGGCTTTTTATGTGAGTCGGCCATCGCTTTTGCTAGCGATAGTCGGCTTCCAGTTATGGGGCAATAGCTCATTGATCGCGCTGTGGGTTTCCCCGGTCCACTGAATGTTCGCTTTTGTTTAAAGCCCGGCTTGGACTTCCGTCGTTTCGTGGTCACTGGAGTGTTTCAGTCTCTCCTGCATCCTTATCTAAGATCACATCCTTTGTTGAGCTATGCTTTTGTCAGAAAACGGTCGTTTTTTGGACGCTCAAGACTACCCCTCAAAAATACCCGATTTCGGCTTGTTTCGCGTCCAACAATCACGTACAACAATCTATGACAAGAAAAGGCTCCTTTTATGATCATAGGTTATGCGCGCGTCAGCACTCAAGACCAGAACCCCGAACTCCAAGTGGACGCCCTGGAGAAAGCCGGGGCCGAACAGGTCTTCCAGGAAAAATTTACCGGAACCTTACGTGAGCGACCCGAGTTGTCGCAGTGTCTCCGTATGCTCCGGCAGGGCGATGTTTTGGTCGTGTGGAAGCTGGACCGTCTCGCTCGATCATTGAAGGACCTGGTAGAAATTGTTCAGGACCTCCAAGATCGCGGGATTGGCTTTAAGTCCCTGACGGAATCCATCGACACCACCAGTTCAGGTGGCCGCTTGGTGTTTCATATCTTCGGGGCTCTGGCTGAATTTGAGCGTGATCTGATTCGGGAACGGACGATGGCTGGATTGGAGGCTGCCCGGGCCAGGGGGCGTAAGGGCGGTCGGAAGCCCTCGTTGTCAAAGACGGACACACAGAAAGCTGCCGCAATGTTATTGGACCCGAAGATCACCAAGACAGAGGTGGCGCAGCACTTTCGGATTAGTCGGACCACGCTCAACGCTTCACTTCGGCGTAATGGGCACCCTATTTAGCTTGTGTGCTAACTAACTGGTATTTTTACCGCAAAGATTCCAGAAGCAGTAGTCCTAGACTGCGGATGAAAACAATGGACCAAGGAATGATGATGACAGCCCTCCAAAGAATACTGTCGCAGTTCAGAGTCTCCTTAGAAATTACGGCAACCGGATTAGCCCAGAATCAGCGGCGTCACCATAGCACCACCCACCAGCAAGGTAATGAACAAACACAATGCCAGCACAAAGGGCTTCACACCCAGGCTCCGAAGGGCTTCAATCCGGGTCTGGAAACCCAGTGCTGCCATGGCCATGGTCATGGCGACCTGCCCTGCAAGCACCAGCCCACCCTGAATCTGGCCAGGTAAATGAAGCACACTATTGAGCCCGACAACCGCCATGAAGCCAAAGGCAAACCAGGGGATCACCAGCTTCTGCGCGCCCTCTCCTGCATCTTCGGCAGCTTCCGCATGAGCGGCACGGTGGCGATTCCAGATTTGCCCGATGACCAATAGGAAGGGCACCAGGAGCATCACCCGAACCAGCTTCACAATCACCGCATTGGTGAGGGCATCCTGGCCCACCGCGCCACCGGCAGCGACCACTTGCGCCACCTCATGCACGGTAGAACCGATGTACACTCCGTACAGACCTTCATCCCAGCCCATCAATGGATAGAGCACGGGATACACGAACATGGCCAGCGTTCCGAACAGCACCACAGTGGCCACCGCCATAGACGTTGCCGCCGGCCGTGACCGGATGGTGCCTTCGGTGGCCAGTACCGCAGCCGCCCCGCAAATAGCACTGCCGGCGCTGGTCAGAATGGCAGTATCCCGATCCAGTTTCAGCCAGCGGGTACCCAGCCAATAACCTGCCGTGGTAATGGTCACTACCACCAAGCTATCCAGCAGCACCACTTTTGGCCCAAGGGCCATCAGTTGCTGCACCGTGAGGGAGAAACCGAACAGGACAATACCGCCTCGCAGCAACCAGCGGGCAGAAAAGCCCAGACCCGGCGCCACGCCCTTTAACCGCTTACCCGCGGCCAGATTACCGAACAGCAGCCCCAGCAACAGGGTAAACACCAGAGGCCCCAGGCCGGTTTGCTGCACTGGCGGCAAGGCGGCAATGCCATAGCCAGCCAGTGTCAGAAACGCACACAATGCCAATCCCCTAAACATCTCTATCTCCGAACTTTTGAATATATGGATATTCTATAGTTTTCAGGGATATCTAAAAAAAGGGTATTTTGCGTTTATTTAATCGATTCTATCGATATAATCCGGCATGACTCTGACCATCCCGGAGCAGGCCTCGCATTGACCTACAATGCCACGGTAAGGCGACTGCATTTTATTCGTCGAGCGCAAGAGCTGGGCTTCTCACTGCGTGAGATCGCTGAGCTGCTCGCGTTGCGTGATGCCGAAAGCAACCAGGCAGACGCAAGTGATGTACGCCAGCGGGCGATGGCAAAGCTGCACGACGTAGACCAGAAAATTGAACAGTTACGGCGAATCCGCCAGGGGCTGGCGGCACTTGTGGACTGTTGTCCCGGACAGGGGCCGTTGCAGTGTTGTTCCATATTTGACGCCCTGGAGCAGAATGCGGGGCCTACAGGCGAGCCGATCATAAGTGAGGAGACAGACATGCAGACAATCAGGCTTTCAATCGGCGGCATGCACTGCGGTGGGTGCGAGGAAATTGTTCGTCATGTTCTCGAACAGCAAACCGGCGTCAAGGGGTGTTCCGTCTCCCATGAAAGCGGTGAAGCCCGGGTGGCAGTTGACGAATCAAGGATTTCGGACGAACAACTTGCGGAGGCTGTGCGTGGTGCGGGGTACTCCGCAAACATCATGAACACGACAGAATAACCCCTTGGAATTCTCGGCGGCCTTGCCCTTGGCCGCGAGCCTCGGGTTACTGGCCTTCGTTGAGCCTTGGTCCGCGGGTAGGGGGCCGGGCCGAAAGTTTCGGGAATAAATCCCGGCCCGGTGACGCCTTTGGCTTCACAGATCGTTTTCGACCGGTGCTTTGCTGGCAAGAGGTCTTGCCAGCACATGAGTCCGGCCGAACTTCTTTTAGCCTTTGGAGTTTGTAATATGCGTCCACCGATCCCCCATGCCATCACATCATTCGTCGCCGCAACCCTGCTCAGTGTCAGTGTGCCCGTGAGCGCGGCGGAAAACACCCGCTTTGAGCGCGGCAGCGAGGTGTACAACCAGCAGTGCGCTGCCTGCCATCAGGCTCAGGGTCAAGGCATACCGGGGTCGTTTCCCCCGCAAAAAAACCACACCGCTCAAATGTACAATGCCACTGACGGTATCGGTGGCCGCCGCTATCTGGGGCATGTGCTGCAGTACGGCCTGACCGGCCCCATCAAAGTCGACGGCACAAGCTACAACGGCAACATGCCGGCCTGGGGCGGTGCGCTCACTAACCAGCAAATGGCGGATGTGCTGAATTACGTGCTGACGGCGTTCGGCAATGAAAAGCGGGTTGCTGGTGAGTTTCAGCCCTACACCCCTGAAGAAATCGAAGCGATTGCGGGTAAGGACCTGTCCGGCAAGGATGTTTACCAGCTGCGGCAGACCCTGCTGGGCCAATCGCCTGAGCAGTCGCGGACCAAAGCCACTCCCGTGCGGTCGGCGCCCGAACTAAGCCTGGAAAAGTCCATTCGCGACCCTCTGTATGTGGCGGTCCAGAACAGCGGCATCGTGAAAGTCCTACCCTCAAAGCAGGCCTGGCCCGGCGTCGCGGGCGCTCACTACAATGCCCTGAGTCCTGATGGTTCCCGGCTGATGGTGTCCGGCTTCAAAACCGGCAATGTCTACGTTTTGAATACCGCCAGCGGTGAGGTGATGGCCAGCGTACCGATCGGTGAGGTGGCCCAGGGCGTAAAAATCTCACCGGATGGCCGTTACGGCCTCGCCGTGGCGCCGACCCAAGGCGACGTTGCGGTGATCGATATGAATACCCTTGAACTGGTCAGGAAAATTCCAGTGGGCAAGGTACCCCACAACCTCGTTTACAGCGCCGACGGCACACTCGCCTACGTCACGCTGCAGGGCGAAGGCGCGCTGGCGGTAGTGGATATGCGGGCCCTGGAAAAACAGCGTCAGATCCCCACTCCGGGTCTCAAGACGCCTCACAACATTGACATCAGCGCCAACGGTCAACGGCTATGGCTGCGCGACTTTACCGGCAACGTGGGGGTACTGGACCTGGCTAGCGAAACCATGCTGAAAACTTTTAAAGTGGGTAGTGGCCATGGCGGCATCGACGTGGTGCCTGGCGAGCAATACGTCGCAACCGGTGCGATTTCTGCGTCCGTGGTCACTATAATCGACTCCGAGAGCCTTAAAATTGTCAAAAATGTCGACGTGGGCGTTGGCCCCCACGGCGTTCGGGCAAGCCGCGATGGCCAGTTCATTTACGCGTCGGTCACGGCGGATAACCACATTGCCGTTATTGATACCCAGTCCCTCGAGGTGGTCCGCCGGGAGCCGGTTGGAGGCCAGTTCCCCTTCTGGCTCGCGGTACCGGGCAATCCATAAAAAAGTCGGGAATAAAAGGCGACCCGGTGACGTCCTCCAGTGAAGTGACCATAAATAGGTAGCGGGCAGCCCCATGCGCAGCACCGGAAGCAGGCAGCAATTCGACACACTGGTACGGCCCTGGCGCTACCGCCTGTACGGTGTTGCGCAACGCCAGGCCCCCTCACAGGAAATGGCGGAGGACTGGACCCAGGAGACCTTGCTCCGGGCCTGGCGGGACTTTGACCAACTGGACGATCACGTGGCGGCCTACGCCTGGCTGCTAAGGATTCTCAACCGGGTGGTTGCCGATGACTATCGGCGGGATGGGCGCCGGCAGCAACTGGCTCCGGTGCTGACCACCGGTGACGCGGTGTTGAATGAGTATCCCTGCAGTGCCCCGGGCCCCTTCGATCAGCTCCTGAAAAACCAGAGCGATGCGCAGGTCATGGCTGCGGTTCACGCCCTGCCGGACAGCTTTCAGCAGGTCATTCTGTTGCGGGACTTTGAGGAGCTGAGCTATCAGGATATCGCACAAATTCTGGACCTGGCACCGGGGACGGTCATGAGTCGCCTGTCACGCGCGCGGCGCCTGCTCGTTAAGCGACTGATCAAGGCAAGCCCGAGGTCCCTGGCTGCCAGCCACACAAAATACACATCGGTGAATTCCCATGAGTGATCTCAAAAACACAGACGCCCACGAATGGTCCGACCTGCACGCCGAAATCCAGGATTGGCTGGCGGGCTATGCCGATGGTGAGTTGGATGAGCATCACACCGCCCTGGTCGAGGCCCATCTTGCTGGACGCGAGACCTGCCAACACGATGTTGAACGTCAGCGAATTCTTTCCGAACGACTGCAGATGATACCCACTCCGGGACTGTCCGCCGATTTTGACGGGCGGCTCGATATCGCCCTTGCGAACGCCCCCGTCGGTGGCAAGGGCCCATCCGGTCGTCGCCGCATGACGAATCTGAAACGCTGGCTGAGCAGCCTTCGCCCGTCGGTTGTGATTGGCAGTGGCGGTTGGGCCGTCGCCCTGGTACTGGCAGCGGTACTGCTGATGCCCAGCGTGACGCCGGATAATATCAACAGGATTCCCATGGTCAGTGACGTGCTGAACGATTATCAGCGTGTCGCCCTTGAGGAACTGCCTATCCAGGCCGGCAGCTCGGAAGTGTCTCCGCCATTGCCGTGGGCAAACAGCCGGGTGCTGGCAACCTGGATGACCCGAGTGGGGGGCGAGCCTGCCCAGGCGTACGCCATGCGCCAGGGCAACAGCCTAGTCATCCAGTATCGTATCTCGGAGCGCGTATTCTTCCGGGATCCGGATGTGCGACAGGCGGTGGCCCGAGCCGGCGACTTTCGTACCCGGGCCGATCAGTTGGAGGTGCTCGGGCTACCCATGGAGGACTCGGGATTGCTGGTGGTTGCGCCAGCCGGGAATATGCCGGCGGTAAGCGAAGCCACGACGGGGGCCTCCTGACTTGCTGTCAACGGTGATTGTTTGACCATGACCTACTACACTGAATCAAAATCAGGTTTGTCACGAATTCATGGCACCGATGACCACCATCGGCAAGTGTTCTGAACAAACATCAACGAGGGAAAACCATGTCTGTTTTCGATGCGTCTTCAACGTCCTGCCGTGCACCCGAAAGTTCTTTACCGATAAGTCGCCGGCGCCTGCTGCTGGGCTCTGCCGGCGCCATGGCCTCCGTCAGCCTACTGGGGCTGAGCCCCCTTGCCAGGTCGGAGGAACCCAAAACGCTGCCTGATTACGTGCGCTGGAAAAACGCCAATGACGTGATCGTGCACAGCGCCAACACCATCGAAACCGAGCGCGGCGCCATTGGCAGTGGTGTGGTGACGAACAGTGACAAACTGTATGTCCGTAACAACCTGCCAGCCCCCAATGCTGATGTTGTGGCGGACCGGAACGCTTGGACAATCACTTTGGAAGGCGTCAATTCGCCCCAGACCCTGACCCTGGGTGAGCTGAAAAAAATGGGTGTTGAGACGGTAACCACCGTTCTGCAATGCTCGGGCAACGGGCGAGCCTACTTTGAGCACGGCCCGGGCGGAACCCAATGGGGCACCGGCGCGGCAGGCTGCCTGGTGTGGACCGGCGTACCGCTGCGTGACGTTGTGGCCCGGCTCGGCGGAGTAAAGCCGGACATGAACTACATCACCAGCACCGGCGGCGAGACCCTGCCTGCAGGGTTGGACCCGAAAACCATTATGGTGGAGCGCTCCGTTCCGGTGAGGGCGCTGGATCAGGCGCTGCTGGCCTGGCAAATGAATGATGAGCCCGTGCCGCTGGCTCATGGCGGCCCACTGCGCATGATCTTTCCGGGTTATTTCGGGGTCAATAACGTGAAATACGTGGACCGAGTCGCGTTTACCGAGGGGCAGTCGGACGCCAAGATCCAGGCCTCAGGCTACCGCATTCGTCCCATTGGCGAAAAAGGTGCGCCCGGTCAGCCGTCGATGTGGGAGATGCCGGTCAAATCCTGGGTCACCGCCCCGCTGACAACGGCCAGCAAGGGCAGGAATCTGATTTACGGCGTCGCATTCGGCGGCATCAATGCCGTTAACCAGGTGGAGGTGTCGGCCGACGGTGGCGAGACCTGGAAGAGTGCCCGTTTCCTGGGTCCGGACATGGGGCGCTACGCCTGGCGACCGTTTGTGGTGGCGATGGATCTGAGCGCCGGCGACCATCGAATCGTTAGCCGCGCGACGGACACCGAGGGCAACACCCAGCCGCCCACACGCACCGAGAATGAGCGCGGTTACGGCAACGCCAGTTGGAAAGACCATGGCGTGACCGTCACCGTTTCCTGAGTGTATTAACCCTGTGGTGGTCCGTTGGTCGGGCCGCCTGTTCCCTTGATTGAATCAGGATTTTCCATGTCATTACGCACACTGTTGTTGACAATCTTTGCCCTCGCCACTGGCCCTGTATTGGCGGATGAGCAGCTCGAACTGGGTAAGAAAGTGTTCCTGGAGCAGGCACAACCATCCTGCACGGTTTGCCATACGCTGAACGATGCCGGTTCCGCCGGTGAGATCGGCCCCAATCTTGACCAGCTCAAGCCCTCGGCGGAGCAGGTCAGCAACGCGGTGAAGAGTGGCGTTGGCATCATGCCGGCCTTCGGTGACTCACTGTCAGAGCAGCAGATCAGTGCCGTGGCGAAGTACATTGAATCGGTCACCCGAAAATAGTCCTCCCGCATGCCGGATGACTCACCGCTATGGGTCAGGGTTCATCCTGTGCCACTCAGCTGAGAACCCTTGACCCTGTATCGGGGTACGGGTGTTAATCTGTGGCCTAATTCACGTACGACAGAGTAGTTCCTTGGAATTTTCAGTTGCTTTGCCTCTGGCCGTCGGCCTCGGGCTACTGGCCTTTATTGAGCCCTGTTCCGTAGGCAGTCACTTATTGTTCATCCGTTACCTCAAGGGTTTATCACAGCGGATGAAGATTGCTCACACACTGCTTTTTGCCCTGACACGGGCCTCTTTGATGGCCGTGCTTGGTGTGGTTGCCGTCTTCGTTGGAACCGCCTTCACCGGGCTGCAGCAAGGCCTGTGGGCTGTGCTCGGGAGTCTCTATGTCTTGGTCGGGCTGCTGTACCTGGGCGGTGGTACATCCTGGTTTATTGCGCTGGTGAACCGTTTTTTGCCACGCATCACCCGCATCCCCGGGGGGCCCGCGTTAGGGCTGGTGTTTGGTTTGAACGTGCCGGCCTGCGCGGCTCCCTTGCTTGCGGTGCTGCTCGGCGACGCCGCTGCCCGGGGCGCAACGGATGGCGCTGTTATCTTCGGTGCGTCAACCCTGATGGTGTTCGGGCTGGCGTTTTCCGCACCTCTGCTGTTCATTGTTTTTACCGCCCGCGGTCGTCGCTGGCTTGAACACCTCACGCGGCTTGTGGGACGCATGCCACGATGGACCGGTGCCATAATGGTCGTGCTGGGCCTCTGGACCTTTTGGCTGGCGCTGGCTTAGGCCTTAAGACCAAGTACATCCTCCCTGTTTTGACAGCTTTCCCTGTTTAACCTGTTTGATATTCCTCAATCACTTGACTCCGTATCCTGGTACGGGGCCTACCCTTGAAACATGACCTCATTTCATCAAGGGGATGCATCATGAATACGGCAGTGACAACCGCTGACGACGATACCCAGCCCTGGAGTCTGGAATCCACGGCGGACCCCGACATTCAGCGGGTCAAGGCTCATATCGGTGGACTGCACTGCTCGCTGTGTACGGGCACGATTGAAAGCGCGCTGGGCAAGAAATCCGGCGTGCGTCGGGTCGCGGTGAGCCTGACCCATGAACAGGCACTGGTGGAGTTCGACGCCCGCCAGAACAGCGCCGAGGCCCTGATGGGTACCTTGCAGCAGATCGGCTATACCCTGAGCGACCCGCGCAAGGTGGAACCGTTCGAGCGCCAGGAGCGGGCGCTGGCTGTCGAGCGCAATCGGTTTGTTGTCGCCCTGGCCATGAGCCTGGCAGCGGTCGGATTGATTGTCGATTTTACCTCTGCCTGGACCCTGGGGCTTTCCGCGCTGGTTTACGTCAGCCTGGTCCTGTTTGGCTTTGCGGTGCTGCGCGGCCAGGGCATGACCGCCGCGCTCACTGGCAGTGGCCTATTGGGGGGTGCTCACGAAACGGAATAAACCGTACGCTTAGCTTCTAAGAAGGCCCTACGCACCCTGTGGCAGAAACATGAATCGCTGTTGTGTCCAGTTGAAGCAGGCCTCAAC